>JBPCRX010000052.1:0-24367 GCA_050996395.1 Nocardioidaceae bacterium | reverse complement strand
GGCGAGATCGCGCTGCGGGTCATCCGTACCGTGGCAGAGGCTGGTCTGCACAGTGTCGCTGTCTACAGCGACGCCGACCGGGCAGCACCTCACGTCCGGCAGGCCGACCGGGCCGTGCGCATCGGACCCGCCACGGCGGCTGAGTCCTATCTGTCCATCCCGGCACTGCTGGACGCCGCAGCCCGCACCGGGGCGGATGCGATCCACCCGGGTTACGGCTTCTTGTCGGAGCGGGCGGACTTCGCCCGTGCGGTGACAGGGGCGGGACTGGTCTTCATCGGCCCACCCGCCGACGTCATCGAGGCGATGGGCCGCAAGGACAGGGCTCGCGCGATCGCGCAGGGCGCCGGCGTGCCCGTCATACCGGCTGCCGACCTGCGGTCGTTGCGGGCTTCCGGCGCGGATCCTTCGGGCTCGGTCCTGGTGGACGCCGTGGCCGACCAGATCGGCTTTCCACTGCTCGTCAAGGCTGTCGCCGGCGGTGGCGGCAAGGGCATGCGGATCGTGCGCTCGGCCGCGGACCTTCCCGGCGCTCTGGCTGCGGCGCAGCGTGAGGCGGGGGCGGCGTTCGGGGACGACACGATGTTGTTCGAGCGCTACGTCGAGCACGGCCGTCACATCGAGGTGCAGATCCTCGCCGACCAGCACGGCAAGGTGGTGCATCTGTTCGAACGCGACTGCTCGGTGCAGCGCCGACACCAGAAGGTGGTCGAGGAGGCCCCTGCCTCGACCCTTCGTGACGATCTTCGGGGAATGGTGCTGACAGCCGCAGTCGACCTTGCTCGCGAGGTGGGCTATGTCAACGCCGGCACGGTGGAGTTCCTCGTGGCTGGCGACGAGGTGTACTTCCTCGAGATGAACACCCGCCTGCAGGTCGAGCACCCGGTCACCGAGGCCGTCACCGGCCGTGACCTGGTCGCGCTCCAGCTCTGCGTCGCCCGGGGCGAGGCGCTACCGTTCGAGCAGCACGACATCCAGGTCCGGGGCCACGCGATCGAGGCGCGCGTATACGCCGAGGATCCGGCGTACGGCTTCCTGCCGCAGGCAGGGCTGGCGCGGCTGGTGCATTGGCCGCAGCAGGCTCGGGTGGACGCGGCCCTCGAGTCCGGGCAGCAGGTCAGCACTTACTACGACCCGCTGCTGGGCAAGATCACCGCGTCGGGCGCCACGCGCGAGGCGGCGCGCCTGGCGTTGGTGGATGCGCTCGACACCACCGCGATCGTCGGGCTCACGACCAACGTCGGCTTCTTGCGGGACCTGGTCGCCTCGTCGGCTTTCTCCGACCTGGAGATCGACACCGCCTGGCTCGACCAACATCCGCAGTCAGGGACGCCGGAAGCTGCGCCGGACGTGTTCTGGTGGCTGGCCGCCTGGGCGGCCACCGTGACGGCGGCGACTGGAGTGCCCGAGCACCCGTTTCACACGTCCGACGGGTGGCGACTCGCTGGGCCGCCCGCGTGGACACCGGTCCAGCTCACCAGGACCGACGCCGCGGGCGTCGGCACCGAATCTGGTGACATGGAGTCCCGCGCGCTGCTGGTGCACCCGATCCACGGCACCGTCATGGAGGCGGAGCGCGAGGTGAGGCTCGCTCCGCGGCTCGGGAGGGACGGCTGGGTGCACTTCGAGCTCGACGGGGTGAGCAGCCAGGCGACCGTCATCTGCTCGCGTGGTGAGGTGGTCGTCGTACACCGCGGTGGCACCGCTTCGTTCCAGCGGCCCGACGCGTTCGGCCGGGGGCACGCCGCCGTCGTGGGAGGCGGATCTGTCGCCGCGCCGATGCCCGGCACGGTGCTGTTGGTCCACGTCGAGTCCGGTGACGAGGTGGCCGCCGGCGACACGCTGGGCATCCTCGAGGCGATGAAGATGGAGCTGGCACTCACGGCGCCGTTCGCTGGCGTGGTCGTGGACGTCCATGCGGTGGAGGGCGGTCAGGTCGACCGGGGCGAGCCATTGTTCGTGGTCGAGCCGGTCGAGCCGGATCAGGGGGCGCCGTGATCCGCCTCCCGCAGCTGCAGCCGCTGAAAGGCCTACCGGGCCAGGTCCGTGTCTACGAGGTCGGACCGCGCGACGGTCTCCAGAACGAGTCCGCGATCGTGCCCGTTGCCGTCAAGGCGGAGTTCATACGACGCCTGGTGGCCGCCGGGCTGCGCACCGTCGAGGTGACCAGCTTCGTGCACCCTCGATGGGTACCTCAGCTGGCCGACTCCGAGGAGTTGTTGGATCTCCTCGACCTGTCGTCGGCCGTCCGGGCGCCGGTGCTCGTGCCGAACGAGCGCGGGCTCGACAGGGCGCTGGCCAAGGGTGTCCGAGACGTGGCTGTCTTCGCGAGCGCGACCGAGACGTTCGCACGGCGCAACCTCAACCGGGGTCTCGACGAGCAGTTCACCATGTTCGAGCCCGTGGTGGCGCGAGCGAAGCAGGCCGGGTGCCGGGTCCGAGGCTACGTCTCGATGTGCTTCGGCGATCCTTGGGAGGGCGACGTGGACATCGCCAAGGTCGTCGGCGTCGGTCGTCACCTGCTCGACCTGGGCTGCGACGAGCTGTCCCTCTGCGACACGATCGGCGTCGCGACACCCGGGCAGGTGGTGGCGCTGGTTGGCGGGCTGACGAAGGCGGGTACGGAAGTCGAGCGGATCGGCGTACATTTCCACGACACCTACGGGCAGGCGCTGTCCAACTCCTATGCCGCCCTACAGGTCGGCGTGACGACGTTCGACTCGTCCGCTGGAGGTCTTGGCGGTTGCCCGTATGCCGAGAGCGCAACGGGTAACCTCGCCACTGAGGACTTGGTCTGGCAGCTGCACGGGCTGGGCATCGAGACCGGCGTCGACCTCGAGGCCTTGGTGGCGACGAGCGTCTGGATGGCCGCGCAGATCGGCAAGCCATCCGCCTCCCGCATCGTCGCCGCCCTCGGCGTCGACCGGCAGGGAGTGGCCTCTCAACCAACGGGAAGGAACCTCTCAAGGGGGGATTGACTTTCAACGGACGGGACGGGAGACCTCCTGCAGCAGCCAGCCGTTGCCGTCGGGGTCCTCGAAGCTCACGAACGTCCCATAGGGGCTCCGGTCCGGGTGCGGCCCCGTCACCTGGCCGCCCTCGTCGAAGTGGTAGGGCTCGCTGACCGTCGTGCCACGCTGCACGAGCTCGGCCCGAGCGGCATCGATGTCGCTGACGACGAGGTGCAGGCCGTTGACGGAGCCTGCGGCCTCGTCGTTGCGCACCAGCGTGACCGAACACGTCGAGCCAGGTGGGGTCATCTGCACAACCCGGAAGCCCTCGCCGGCACTGAAGTCGACGTCGACACCGAAGCCGACCTTGTCGCTGTAAAAGGCCTTGGCCCGGTCGATGTCCGTGACGGGAAGGATGACGAGCTCGAGCTTGTAGTCCATGTCAGGCCCGGGGGCGCTTCTTCAGCTCCTTGGCCGCGTACCGGCCGACCTGCCAGGTGCCGTAGCCGTCAGAGACTGCGCCGAACCCGCCGCCCACCACCGGGGTGCGCCGACCGATCACCGCCAATGTCCGCTTGCCCGCCACTCGCGCGATGAGCTCCGACGCCACCTCCGAGCAGATGCGCTGGTCGAGGCTGGCGTCGTACCCGGGGGCCGTCGCGATCGCCATCGGGCTGCTGGGCAGCTTCTTGCTCTTGACCAGTGACTTGACGGTGTCCTCACCGAGCATGCAGGCGACCACGGCGTTGCGGACCCGCGGATCTTCGAGGTCGTACCCGCGCAGATGGGCGATGCCGGCGACGAGATGGCACTGCAGCAGAGCCAAGCCGGAGATGTTGGCGGGGATGGTCAACGTCATCGTGACCAACCCGCCGAGGTTGGTCAGGAACCCTTGTGCGCCGGCCATTCGGACATGAGCGTCGAGCAACGAGCGCACGGCCTTGTCGACGTTGCCGTCGTGCTCGGCGAGGCGCTTGTCGGCCGCCTTTGCTGCCCCGAGAATCGGGCCGATGCCGTCCACAGCCCGGTCAAAGGCCAGCCGGACGAAGTTGGAGGCGAGACCGGGAGCCTTCTTGACCACCAATGGCCCCGCGATCTTGCCCACGATGTCACGCGCAGCCATCACTGCCCTCCTGGTCTGGCGGTCGGGAGGTGCCACTCTACTGAGGGGCCCCCGGCGCACCGGTTGGCGCAACCTTGTTGAGGTTGCTTGAGTGTGCAGGTGCCCATCGAGCCACCTTTCACGCCCTGGGTGTTTCCCGATCCCACCGAGAGCGACGACGACCTGATCGCCGTCGGCGCCGACCTCGCACCGGCCACCTTGCTGAGCGCCTACCGGCAGGGCCTCTTCCCGATGCCTCTCGCCGAGTTCCGGGCGATGAGCTGGTGGTCGCCACGGCAGCGGGGGGTGCTGCCGCTTGCCTCGCTGCGGGTGACGCGGTCGATGCGCCAGTCGGCCAAGCGCTACCAGGTCACGGTCGACAAGGCGTATGCCGACGTGCTGGACGCGTGCGGCGACCCGAGTCGACCCGGCGGGTGGATCGACCACGAGATCAAAGCGGCATACACGCGGCTTCACGACCTGGGGTGGGCGCACTCGCTGGAGGTGTGGAGCGGTAGCCGGTTGGTCGGGGGACTGTACGGAGTGGCAGTCGGGGGCCTGTTCACGGGCGAGTCGATGTTCCACCATGCCCGCGACGCGTCCAAGGTGGCGCTCATGGGGTTGGTGGACCTGCTCGACGACGGCGTTCACGGGCGGTTGCTCGACGTGCAGTGGGCCACTCCTCACCTGGAAAGCCTGGGAGCGGTCGAAGTGCCACGCAAGCGCTATCTGCGGCTGTTGAGCCAGGCGCTGGAGCTGCCCCTGCCGAGCCGCTGGCGGTGAGCTGGCCTCGAGGGGTCTGCGCCTCAGCTGGCAGCGCTGTGTCGAGGGCCGAAGGCCCAGTCGGTGAAGCTCTCCGGCACCGAGCCGTCCGAGGTCTCGGACTCTCGGCGAGGCGGCGGGACCAGTCGGCCGATCTCGGGGCCGGACACGCAGCGGTCGTTCGTTGACGTGAGCCCGGCCGCCGGTGCGTCACGAAGGCCCTCGACCAAGGCATCGACGAACTCGTTGACGTCGCCTTTGGCGAGCCGGAAGGTGCCGGCGCACATCGTGTCACGCCACAGTGAGAGCACGACGAGGTCGGACTCGTGGTGCCAGGTCAACCGCAGGGCCCGGCCGTTGCCACGCGCGTCGAGGAAGACCTCACCATTGGGTCGCTCGACGAGCTGCGCCATGGCGCCCAGTCTGCCGGGAGCCGTCCGCAGGTACAAGACCCGGTGGAGCAAGTGCTGCGTCAGGGGCACACTGGGGAGGTGCCCGAGCTACCCGAAGTGCAGGCTCTCGTGACGGACCTTGCGACCCGCCTCGACGGCCGAGCCGTGGCGCGGCTGGAGGTCACGGCGTTCTCCGCGCTCAAGACTTTTGATCCGCCGGTGGCCGCGTTACAGGGATTGTTCGTCTCAGGGGTCACTCGGCACGGCAAGTTCATCGACATCGGGGTCGACGACCTCCACCTCGTGGTGCACCTTGCTCGAGGAGGGTGGATCAGGTGGAGGGACGAGCTGCCCACCCTTCCCGCCAGACCGGGCAAAGGACCACTGGCGGTGCGGCTGGTACTGGACGATGCCTCGGGCATCGACCTCACGGAGGCGGGAACACAGAAACGGCTCGCGGTGTACGTGGTGAGAGATCCCGCCGATGTACCCGGCATAGCGCGACTCGGCCCAGACCCGCTGAGTGACAGCTTCACCCGAGACGCCCTGGCGCAGATCTTGACTGCCGCCGGTCGCGCTCAGGTCAAGGGGGTCCTGCGGGACCAGTCCACCATCGCCGGAATCGGCAACGCCTACTCCGACGAGATCCTGCACGTCGCGAGGATGTCACCGTTCAAGCCTGCGTCGATGTCCGGCGAGGACGTCGACGCCTTGTACGCCGCGATGCAGTCCACGCTGCGTGACGCCGTCGCGAGGTCGGACGGGTTGGCCGCGTCGGACCTCAAGAAGGAGAAGAAGTCGGGACTGCGGGTGCACGGTCGCAGCGGCGGGAGGTGCCCCGTGTGTGGTGACACCGTGCGGGAGGTGTCGTTCGCAGACTCGTCGCTGCAGTACTGCCCGACGTGCCAGACCGGTGGCAAGCCGCTCGCCGACCGGAGGCTGTCGCGGCTACTCAAGTAACTCGGACTTCGCGCCTTCGGCTCGGACCAGACCTGTGGTGGTATGCCGCCGCAGTGGTGGCCGGTGCAGTCCTCATCCTCTGGGCGGCTGTCAACCAGCCCTACAACCAGAACGAGCTCAAGCAGATCGAACCGTACGGCAGCGACGACGTCGGCACAGTCACCGGTGGCACGAGACAACCACCTCTCGACGCGCTGCTGGGGTCGCTCTTCCAGCACTCGCTCGGACAAGGGCAGCTGCGCCAGCACCTCGAACCCGCTCTGGCCGGCATCGGCACCCTGGTCGTGCTGGCTCTGCTGTTGCGGCGTCTCGGGCTGGGTCATGCGGGCGCGTCGGCTCTTTGGCTGCTGGCTACCCAGCCGCTCATGGTGCACTACTCGGCCTATGCACGTCCCTATGCGCTGCCGGTGTTCCTCATGGTGCTGCTCGGGTATGCCGCTCACGGGTGGATGCAGGAGCGGCGGCTGCGCTGGCTCGTGCTGTCGGTGGCCGCCGCCGGCGCGCTCCCCCTCACGCGGGTTCCCGAGCCGAACACCTTCTTGGCTGCGTTGGCGGCCACCTTGACGTGGGCGTCCTACCGCCACCGACGTCCCTGGTCTCAGACCGCACCTCTGATCGCCACAGCTGTTGCTGCGGTGGCGTTCGTCGGCTACCCCATGTATCGCAGCCTGGCAGCCGACGGCCCCGGCTTCGACCCGTCGCCCGCCGGCATCGTCCGACGTTTCCCCGCCGGCGTGAGCGAGGTCTGGAACCGCGTGCTGCCGTGGATGGGGGACTGGTTTCCTTGGTGGCCGGTCACGCTGGCCCTGATCGTCGTCACCTTCGCTCTCCCTTCGGCGCGTGACCGACTCCTGCATGAGTGGGGGTGGGTGTGGTGGCCGCTGCTGGCCGGCCCGCTTGTCTTCATCGTGGCCTACCACTTCATGAACCCTGACAGCCTCACGGCGCGGCCCTACCGCGACAGGTATGCCTACTTCTTTCTGCCCGCCTTCGCTCTTCTCATCGCCGCGCTGGCGGCCGTGACCGAGGAGGCTCGAGCGTCCGGCCGAGGGACACGAGCCGTACGGGTGGGGGTGTCGTTGCTGCTCGGAGTTGCCGGTGTGGCGCAGCTTCCGGCGACGGCAGCGGTGGTCACGGAGAACGTTGCTCCGGACTTCGACCAGGCCGGACGCGTGCTCGCCGAGATGCTCCCCGCTGATGCCGTCGTCGTCTATGCAACGCCGGTCAGTCTGGACCTATGGCGCCAGGACTTCTTGCCCCGGCAGGTCGACCCGTCGATGCCGCTGGTGCTCGATGCCGATGTGATCGCAAAGGATCCAGCCCAGGTCCCCGACGCTGGTCCGGTCTATGTGCTCGTGCTCGACGGGGAGTGCGCGAACTCTGTCTACTGCGACAAGCCGACGGTCGCCTGGGACGGTGCTGTCGAGGGGTGGAACCAGATCGTCCGGGTCGACCGCTTCTCGGTCTACGCCCCGTCAGCGGCCCTGACCGGAAGGACCGGGGTCACCGAAGCGATGACGGACTTCGCAGCTGTCTTCGGCCCCGAGTACGGGCTGATCGAGACCTTCGCCGCCGCCTCGGTATTACGTGCGAGCGGCCAGGAGGGGCAGGCCCGCGACCTGGTCGGCTCGGCATTGGGGAGCTTGGACCCCGACCGTGCGCAGCTGCTGCGCAAGATAGCGAAACGCTCAAGCCTGCTCGGAAGAGGCTGACAGGTACGTGAGCATCCGGTCGAGTATTCCACTGGCCCGCCTCGTCTCGGCCGCCGCTTCAGGCGGCGTGACCTCCAACGGGGTCCACTGGTCGAGGGAAAGGCCGGGACGATACTGCTCACTGAGCGCCGCGCACATGCGTGCGGCCTCCCGCACCACTCGGGGCTCGACGGACCACAGAGTCTCGAACCCGCGGGTACGGTCGCTGGCGTTGCTTCGACCCGGGCGCTCCCAGCCGACGACGCAGCCCGGGTAGTCGGGGGAGTCGCAGACGAGTATCCATTCGCGGTTGAGCGGCGCAGCGAAGGGAATCGGCACCTCGACCGGGCGGTGCGAGAAGGGCATCGGTCGATCGAAGTCGGCGAAGACAACGGCGCTACGAGCCGTCCTGCTCAGCTCCTTCCACCGGGCCTCCGAAGCACGGTAGAAACGCTCACGCTGGAAGCTGGCGAACAGCAGGGGCGAGTCGGCTTGGGCGCAGCACTCATCCTCGATTGCACGCGACAGCGCAAGGACAGCAGGCTTTCGCAGCAGCTGGACCCGCAGGTCGCGATGGCGGCGTCGAAGGCCGGCGAACACCGACTGAGCAGGCTGCTCCACCTGGCTCTTGGCGCGCTCGACCGCGACCGGCATGCTGAGACCGCTGGCGCGGTTGCGCACGATCTCGAGGACCAGGGCGACGTCTCGAGCGCCATAACGACGATGTCCACCCGTACCCCTTCGCGGAGTGGGTATCCCGTAGCGGTCCTCCCAGGTACGAAGCGTGCCTCGTGGTATGCCGGTCCGGTCAGCCAGCTCGCCGATGGTCAGCCCCGAAGGCGTCTGTGCGACGGAGATGAGAGGTCTCCTCAGCTTGAGTAGGTTTTCCTCATCATACTGTAGATTCAGTGTTCATGTCCCTGGTCTATCCCGCGGTGACGGCCACACCGCGACTTGCGGACGTATCCGCCCCTGCCGAGAATCCCGACGCGGAGGCCGTGCTCCGCGGCATCCTTGCCGAGGGCTTCGCCATCTCGACGGAGTTCGGTCTCGGGTACCAGGGCCTCTGGACGACCTTGTCCGCCTCGGTCGAGGGCGGCAAACGCTTCCGACCGGCCTTGTTCGCCACCGCCTACCGGGCATGGGGAGGGACCGACGATCGGTCAGCCGCCGCTGTCGGTGCGGCGATCGAGCTGTTGCACACCGCGTTCATCGTGCATGACGACGTGATCGACGGTGACAGCGTCCGGCGTGGACGACCCAACATCGCGGGATTCCACGCTCAGCAGGCCAGGGCAGTCGGCGTCGGCGGATCGCGCGCCAGGCACTACGGCGAGGTGGCCGGGATCCTCGCCGGGGACCTGGCTCTGGTGGCGGCGTTGAAGGCTGTCGCCACCTGTCCGGCTCCCCGTCCCACGGTGCAGCGCCTCATGGACCTCTTCGACCGCGTCCTGCACGCGACGGCGGCCGGTGAGCTGTCTGACGTCTGGCTGAGCCTCGGCGCGGGACCCTCTGCGCTGGGCGACTCCTTGACCATGGAAGAACGCAAGACCGGTGTCTACTCGTTCGCGTTGCCGCTGCAAGCCGGCGCCGTGTTGGCTGATGCGCCCGATAGCATGGTCGAGGCCGTCGGCTCGGTCGGCCGGTCGGTAGGCGTCGCGTTCCAGCTCGTCGACGACCTTCATGGAGTGTTCGGAGACCCCGCCGTCACGGGAAAGAGCGCCTTGAGCGATCTTCGGTCCGGCAAGCAGACACCTCTCATCGCGCACGCGCGCACGACCGCCGCATGGGAGCACATCGGCTCCCTCGTCGGACGTCCGCAGCTGACCGCGGGCGAGGCGCGGCGAGTGTGCGACCTGCTCACGGAGTGCGGTTCTCGCCGCTTCGTGGAAGATCTTGCGAGCCAGTACGCCGACGGCGGTCTCGAGCTGGCTTTGAATGCACGGCTCCCGCCTTCACTCGTCTCCAGGATCCGCGCCTTGACGCTGGACCTCATCGGACAAACCGCGTGACCGAGCCTCACCACCTCTCGGCTGCGGCATCATACGACGCGGTGGCGCAGAAGACCGCAGCCGTCGTGATCCGGAGCTACTCAACGTCGTTCAGAGCGGCGTCTCGGCTCCTCGCGGAGCCCGTGCGCGCGCATGTGCGCAACGTGTACGCCCTTGTCCGGATCGCGGACGAGATGGTCGACAGCCCCGAGCTCGGGATTGATGTCGACGCGCGCTCAGAGCTGCTCGGACGTCTCGAGGAGGAGACCCGCCAGGCGCTGCTGCACGGGTGCAGCAGCAACCTCGTGGTGCACGCCTTCGCCACCACGGCTGACACCTGCGGCATCGGTATGGACCTCATCGAGCCGTTCTTCGCGTCCATGCGAACGGATCTACTGGTCACGGCGCACGACGCGCTGAGCTTCGAGAAGTACGTTTACGGCTCGGCTGAGGTCGTCGGTCTGATGTGCCTGCGTGCCTTCCTCGTCGACGGCAGCGGGACTGCCGGCTACGCCGAGCTTTCGCCCGGCGCGAAGAGGCTGGGTGCAGCTTTCCAAAAGGTGAACTTTCTGCGCGATCTCGCCGAGGATCAGCACCTTCTCGGCCGCTCGTACTTCCCAGGTCTCGTGCTGGACAGATTCTCCGACGTTCAACGAGACACTCTTCTCGACGACATCGACGCCGACCTGCTCATGGCTGCCTCGGTGATCGGGCTGCTGCCGACGTCCAGCCGACGCGCGGTGTGGGCAGCGCATGCACTGTTCTCCGAGCTCGCGCGCCGGCTGCGCGCGACTCCGGCCGCACAGATCCGCTGCCGACGGGTCAGTGTCCCCAACGCCGTCAAGGCGCGGCTGCTCGCCCGATCGTTCGTCGGTGGTCAGGCGAGATGACGAGAGCGTCGAGCAACGCCGCACCGACGTTGCCGCAGCAACGTCGAGTACATGGTGCGTCCGCCGTGGTGGTCGGCGGGGGCATCGCGGGCCTGGCCTCAGCCGCTCTGTTGGCTCGAGACGGATACGACGTGGACCTGTTGGAGCAACAGGACCAGGTCGGAGGCCGAATCGGGTCGTGGGAATGCGACGGCTTTCGCTTCGACACAGGTCCCTCCTGGTACCTGATGCCCGAGGTGTTCGACCACTTCTTCAGCCTCTTCGGCAGCTGCGCGGCCGACAAGCTCGACCTCACCGTCCTCGACCCGGGATACCGCGTCTTCTTCGAGGGTTTCCCCGATGCCGTCGACATCCGGCCGGGACGGGTGGAGAACCTGGCCACTTTCGAAGGTATCGAGGCCGGAGCAGGGCATCGTCTCGACGAGTACCTGTCCTCAGCCGCCGACGCCTACGACGTAGCCATGCGACGTTTCCTTTACTCGAACTTCGACTCGGTGTCATCGCTGCTGCGGTGGGATGTCGTGCGGCGGACGCCTCGGCTGGCGAGGCTTCTGACGAGGTCGCTGGAGTCCTTCGCCTCCTCCTATTTCCGCGATCAGAGGCTCACCCAGATCTTGGGCTATCCGGCCGTTTTCCTCGGAACGTCTCCTGAGCGCGCCCCTGCCTTGTACCACCTGATGAGCCGCCTGGACCTGGCTGACGGAGTCCTCTATCCCCAGGGCGGCTTCGTGCGGCTCGTCGAGGCGATCGCGGGGGTGGCGCGGCACGCAGGTGCCCGGCTGCACACCGGCGCCACTGTCACGGCGGTCGAGGCTCGTCGCCGTGGCGGCCGTGGCAGTCGTGCTTCGGTCACCGGGGTTCGCTACCGCGATGTGGTCGGTGCCGAGCAAACGCTCAGTGCGGACGTTGTCGTGGGCGCAGCCGATCTGCACCACATGGAGACGCAGCTGCTTCCCGAACCGCTGCAGACATACCCACAGAGGTACTGGGACCGTCGCGACCCGGGGCCTGGGGCGGTGCTCGCCTGCATCGGCGTCAAGGGCCTGATTCCGCAGCTGCCGCACCACTCGCTGTTCTTTACTGTTGACTGGCATCGCAACTTCACCGACATCTTCGGTCACCCGTCCCGGGTGCCGGACCCAGCTTCGGTGTACGTCTGCAAGCCGTCCGAGACGGACCCCACAGTGGCGCCGCCAGACCATGAGAACCTGTTCGTGCTGGTGCCCGTACCGGCCGACGTCTCGCTAGGACGGGGCGGCAAGAACGGTGCCGGAGATCCCGCCGTGGAGCACGTGGCCGATGCTGCTCTTGAGCAGGTCGCAGCCTGGGCAGACATCGGCGACCTTCGTTCCCGCATCGTCGTACGCCGTACCTGGGGGCCGGCCGACTTCGCGGAGGGGTTGAACGCCTGGTCGGGTGGAGCGCTGGGACCCGCACACACGCTGCGGCAGAGTGCCTTTTTCAGGACCGGCAACATGTCGCGCAAGTTGGCCGGGCTGTACTACGCCGTTTCCAGCACGGTGCCGGGCATCGGGCTGCCGATGTGTCTGATCAGCGCCGAGCTGCTCATCAAACGACTTCGTGGAGATCGGTCGTCGCGCGCCTTGGACGTCTCGGCGTGACCCACTCGGTCTACCTCGCGACGCTGCTCGTCGCGATCGGGTGCATGGCGCTGGTCGACCGCCGCTGGCATCTGGTCGCGTGGGCCTCGCCGGGCCGGGCCGCCGCAGTGCTTGCCATGGGCATGGGGCTCTTCCTCGGGTGGGATCTTGCTGCACTTCATCTCGGCTTCTATCGGCGCGGGGAGTCGGCCGTGATGACCGGGGTGCAAGTGGCGTCCGGCCTTCCGTTGGAGGAGGTTTTCTTTGTCTTCTTTCTCTGCTATCTATCGCTGGTGCTGCACCGTCTCGTTGCCCGGTTCGTCGTGCGTTCAGGACACGACGAGGAGGCAAACGCATGACGTACACCTCACTGGCCGCGGTGTTCGTGGCAGCAGCCGCACTCGTGGCGGTCGCAGCGGCCCGCCTCGCTAGGCTTCCTCGACGTTGGTGGTGGGCGACGGTGACCGTCGCGCTGATCCTGGTCGTGCTCACCGCTGTCTTCGACACCGTCATGATCGAGACTGATCTGTTTCGCTACGACACCAGCTCGTTGACTGGTCTTCGGGTGTTCGTGGTACCGATCGAGGACTTCGCCTGGCCGATCGCGGCCGCGCTCGTCCTGCCGGCTTTGTGGGAGCTTGTCGGGCTGCACCGCTTCGACCAAGGCGCCGGCCGTGAACACTGACACCGCTCTCGATCTTCCCGGACCATCCCGCATCGCCGGCGGAGCGGTGCGGCAGATGATCGGATCCTCGCGTCCATTGAGCTGGGTCAACACCGCATATCCGTTCGGTGCCGCCTACCTCATCAGCGGTGGCGCGATCGACACCGTCTTCTGGATCGGCATCGTGTACTTCCTCGTCCCGTACAACCTGCTCATGTATGGCGTCAACGACGTCTTCGACTACGAGTCCGACCTGCGCAACCCGCGCAAGGGTGGTGTGGAGGGGGTGGTACTCCTCGGACGATGGCACCGGGCCACGCTCTGGACTGCCACGTTGTCCAACGTCCCCTTCATCGCGGTCTTGGCAGCAGTCGGGACGCTGCCCTCGGCGACAGCACTCGCGGTGACCGTCTTCGCCGTGGTCGCCTACTCAGCACCCGGGCTGCGCTTCAAGGAAAGACCGCTACTCGACTCCGTGACGTCCAGCACGCACTTCGTGGGGCCGGCGGTGTTCGGCTTCGCACTCGCCGACCATCGGTCGACTGTGTCTGCTGCAGTGTGCTTCGCCGCCTTCTTCTTGTGGGGGATGGCGTCCCACGCCTTCGGTGCGGTGCAGGACATCCGGGCCGACAAGGGAGCGTCGATCGCCTCGGTCGCCACGTCTCTGGGGGCCGTCGTCACCGTTCGGCTTGCGATCGCCGCCTACACAGCGGCCGGGCTGATCCTGCTGGCCGGCACTGGCTGGCCGGGCAGGCTGGCCGGTCTACTCGCCCTGCCCTATCTCGTCAACCTCCTGCCCTTCCGGTCCTTGGCTGAACAGGACTGCGAGCTGGCTCACGCGGGATGGCGGCGCTTCCTCATGCTCAACTACCTCACCGGTTTTCTCCTCACCCAGCTGCTTATCTGGGTCACCCTCGGCGGCTGAGGGCCGAAGGCGCGTCATGTCACGATCGAGCCGGCCTAGGGCGGCGGCCGACGTCAACAGAGCCGTCGGCGTAGCAAGCTTCTCGGGGGCGGTCATCGAGGGGCAGTGGGTGAACGTCGCTCTCTTCTCACTCGTGCTCCTTGGCCTGGTCCTGCCCAGGAGCCTGGTGATCTCTCCCGGTCTCGACCTGTTGTACGGCGTCGTCCTGCTGTTCGCGGCATGGAGCGCGGTGCTGGACTGGTACATCGCCTACGGCTGGCTCGATCTCGCGGTCCACACCGTCGCCTGCGGTCTTACTGCGGGTATCGCCCACCGGGCGCTGGTGGAGTGGGGGGTGCTTTCAGAGGTCGCCGACCAGACCCTGCGTCGTACGGGTGCCGGCCTGGTCCTGACGACAACGGCGCTGGGCTCGGCGCTCGGAGTGCTCTGGGAGATCGGTGAGTGGTACGGGCACACCTACCTCGACGAACGCATCCAGGTCGGGTACCTGGATACCGTGGGCGATCTGATGACCGACGGTGTCGGGGCGTTCGCTGCCGGTGTTGTCCTGTTGTCGATGAGGCGTATCCGGGGCAACCCTGCGCTAGCGCGACGGCCGGAGCAGTGATGTCGTCAGGACCGGACTCGTTCGTTGCGCAGGAGGTCGCCAGGTTTGAGCGCTCGTGCGCCCACGAGATCAGCGTCTCGGTCGTCATCCCGGTGAAGGACGACGCTGTGGCTTTGGAGCGTTGCCTCGAACTGCTGGCCCAGCAGTCGGTGACGCCCCTGGAGATCGTGGTGGTGGACAACGGCTCCACTGACACGAGCGCCGCGGTCGCGAACCGCTACGGCGCCCGTGTCGTGACAGAGCCGTCGCCGGGCATCCCCGCAGCCGCGGCAACCGGCTACGACGCGGCCCGCGGTGATGTGATCGCGCGGTGCGACGCCGACTCCGTCATGGCCGAGGACTGGGTCGAGCGCATCGCTCGTTGCATGACCATCAACCCGGGTGTCGACGCCCTGACGGGCGACGGATGGTTCTACGACGCTCCCCGCAACCTCGGCTGGGTGCTGAAGCCGATCTACCTCGGGACGTACTACGTTCTCGTGCACGCTGCTCTCGGGCACACCACGGTGTGGGGCTCGAACATGGCGCTGAGGCGCCGTGTGTGGCAGGAGGTCCGCGACTCTGTGCACCGAGACGATCCCGAGGTGCACGACGACATCGACCTTGCTTTCGCCCTCGGCCCCGAGCGGCGAGTGCGTTACGACGGGTGTCTGGTGGTCGGTGTCTCCGCCCGATCGGTCAGGGGCCGGCACCAGCTTCGTCGCCGCTTTCGGCGGGCGTTCCGCACGCTGCGGCTCAACTGGCGAGTCACCCCTCCGTGGTCGCGGTGGAGGACGCGGCTGACAGCCGGCCGCAACAGCGTCGAATGACGCTCTGGGCGGTATCGCTGCGGCTGGCTCCGCGGCGCGTGCCAACGGATGCTGGCTTCGCTACGCTTTCCGAGCCGCCCTTGCACACCTGCCTCACACGATCGGGTAAAGCCCATGCAATGTCCCCGCTGCGGCCTGCAGAACGCGCCTCATGTGCACATGTGCGCCCGATGTGGTCTGCCCGCAGCGATGGTTCCGCCACCTGCCCCCGCCCCCTATCTCCCACTCCCTGCGCCGCCGATGCCGCACCCAGCCGGGTCAGGCTCCCCGCGTGCGGGCGCAGCCGCACTGCGAACGGCTCTGGGACTCAGCGCACTGCTGTCGCTCGGGTATGCCGTCTGGGCGCTCACCGCTCGGCGGGGCGTCTTCTCGGGCTTTCGAGGCGGGGATCCGGCCAATGTCGAGGATGCGAGGTCCAACGACCACATTGACACCACGTTCTTCCTGGTTGCCGCTGCGCTGGCGGTGGTCGCTCTGACCTGGTGGCTGGTTCGCGTGGCGGCCGACCGGTCACCGCGTAGTGGTGTCACAGTGGCAGGTATGGCGTTGTGTGCTCTCGGAGCCGCTGTTGCCCTGGCCGGGCTGATCCTCTCGGCTGGCGTCTCCGATGGCGCCGACGTGGCCGACGAGGGCGGCAAAGGGGTCACGGCCGCAATCGTGCTGGGGGGCGGTTTCGTGCTCTTGGCAGTGGGGCTTGCGCTGGGATCGCTTGTCGCCGGCCGGCGGCAACCCGCCGCCGAGTGGCCAGCCGCTCCCGTCGGTAGGGCGTGGTGAGCAGGCGAGTGGGGCCGCGAAGACCCGCAGTCGCCGCAACCACACTTGTCACGTCGGTGTCCCCACGTGTTCAGGTCTTGAGCCACGGACGTTCACATGACGATGTGACGCTGGACAGGTGCTGACCACGTTGAGACTGCCCCGCCTGGAGAAGCTGCCGGTCGTGGGGACGCGCCGACGCTCGCCACTGGCTCCGCTCGCAGCCACGGGACGGCCCCAGGTGGTAGCGCACCGAGGAGCGAGCTCAGCCTTGGCCGAGCACACCCTGGGGGCATACCGACAAGCGATGCAGGACGGTGCCGACGCCCTGGAGTGTGACGTGAGGCTGACCGCCGACGGCCACCTGGTCTGCGTGCACGACCGTCGGATCGACCGCACCAGCAACGGACGAGGCAGCGTGTCGACGCTGCCGCTGGATCGCCTCGCGAAGCTGGACTGGTCGTCGTGGAAGCAGCCGTGGTCCGAGCTCGACGACGAAGCGGGCGACGAACGACCCGACGGCGCCATCTTGACGTTGGAGCGGCTCCTCGACACCGTGCACGACTGGGGTCGGCCGATAGACATCGCCATCGAGACCAAGCACCCGACCCGCCACGCAGGTCTGGTCGAGCGACGTCTGATCGAGCTGCTGGACCGATACGGCTGGGCGAGACCTCGAAGAGGGACCGTCTCTCCAGCGCGCATGATGAGCTTCTCGTGGATCAGCCTGCGCCGATGCCTCGAGCTGGCGCCGGCGCTCGACATGGTCTACCTGATGGAGCGTGTCCCGATCCGGCTACGCGACGGTTCGCTTCCGCTGGGCACGCGTATCACTGGGCCGGCCATCGAGATCATCCGCTCCCACCCGGAGTACGTCGCCAAGGCTCACGCCGCCGGCCAGCAGGTGCACGTGTGGACGGTGAACGACCCCGTCGACCTCGCGCTGTGTGCTCAGCTGGGAGTGGACGCCGTCATCACAGACGATCCTTCGGGCGCCCTTGGCATCCTCAACGCGACCTCGGCGCATTGAGGGCCCGTAGAGTGACGGCGCGGAGCGCGGTCGAGCGCTCAGAGGAGACGGACGTCCATGGGCAAGAGGTCACGAGCCACGGCGACCGCGGCAGAAGGTGCTGTGGCACCGCGGAAGCCGTGTCCGTGTGGATCAGGTCGTCGTTACAAGGCGTGCCACGGCGACGCTGACGCCTCGACGCCGTACGTCGTCCGGACGTTTGAGGGGCTGCCTGGCGAGTGCGACTGGGTGGCGCTGAGGGAGTTCGTACCCGCCGCCACCGCGCCGCTTTCGCTGCGGCCAGATGCCTACGACGGAGCCGCCGCTGGGCGAGACGTCCTCGTGACGACCCTGCTCCCGGGGATCAGCCCGGCGCTCGCTCGGCGTAGCGGCGAGGTGTGGCTGGCGGCACAAGTGGCGCACCAGTCCGGCGACCCCAGTCGGGACCTTGCGGCGGCGCTCGGGCTGGGTCTCGTGACACCGGACGGTCAGACCGTGGTCATGTCGACGCTGCCGCCGACCGGGCCGCGTCTGCAAGACGTCGTCGACCCGGTCTCGGCGCTGTCGGTCACCGTGCTGGACGGGTTCGACTTCTGGTTCGACGAGTCCGATGACGACGATCCTTCCGTGGCCGCGACGCTGGAGAACCTGAACTCCTCCATCGACCCCACCCACCGTCTGGAGTCGGTGGAGGGGGCCTACTGGACTTCGGTGGGTACGAAGGAACACCTGCGCTGGGTGCTGCCCCATGACGAGGAGGAGCTGCTCACGGCGCTTGCCAGACTGCACGTTGCAGGCAGTGACCGGCTGACGGAGGAGTCACGTCTCGTCGGCTCCTTCAGAGCACATGGCCTGCTCGTACCGGTCTGGGACCTTCCCGTCGGCACCGGAGCCCAACCGTTGGAGGAGCCGGCGACCGCCTTCGCCTCCCGACTGGGCGACGCTCTGCTCGACGCCCGGCCGCTGAGCTCTCCCGAGCGGTCGGCGCGTAACGGTCTGGCGAACCGGCAGCTGACCATCCGATGAGGGCGGAGGGGGCGGCGCGGCGGTCGGCGCGACCGGTCGGCTGGGCGGACCAGCAGCTGGGTGTCGTTCGCTGACCAGTGGTGTCTGTGTCATCACGCATTGTCGTACTTGAGGAAATGGACACGGTTTGTGCCGGTGGAAGGTTGTGACCGGATCGCACAATCATTTACGCTTCGATTACACCCGGTCGTTGCTGTATCCCCCGTCAGCAGCGGCCGGGTCCTTTTACGCCCAGCCCCCGATTGGTCCTTCAGCCCCGATTGGTCCTTCTCGAGTTCCCAGCCCACCGGGTCCTATGACGTTCCCAAGCGGGTTGAACGTCGTCACATCTCAGTGATCAGTCTGTAGCGGGTCACGTGAGATGGGGCAGGACATGCACCGCGGGCCACCACGGCCCGAGCCGAGCTCCGAGCCCGAGATCGCCACGACGTCGATGCCGGCCTCGCGGAGACGCTCGTTTGTCTCCACGTTGCGCTCGTAGGCCACTGCCACCCGCGGGGCCAGAGCAAGGGTGTTGTTGCCGTCGTCCCACTGCTCGCGCTCGGCAGTGACGGGGTCGAGCCCGGTGTCGATCTGGCGGAGGGTGTCGATGCCCATGGCCTTGGCTGCCGCGACGAGGAACGGCTCAGCATCAGAGACGGCAAGCCTGATCCGGTCCTCCTCGTCGTGGTGCTCCTCACAGCTCACCGCGAAGGCGACCAACGTGTCGGCGACGTTGGGGTACATCACGATGGCGTCGCTGTCCACCATGGTGCACACCGTGTCGAGGTGCATGGTGGCCCGCTCCTGGGCGATCGGTACGGCGAGCACCGTGTGGGCCAGCCCGTCGGCGAAGGCGCGCCGGGCAAAGCGCTCGACGCCCGCAGGCGTCGTACGCTCCCCAGCTCCGACGGCGATGACACCTGGCCCCAGCAGCAGCACGTCGCCGCCCTCGAGGTGCTCCTGTTGCCAGCCGTGGATGCGCGGCGTACCGGCGAAGCGCGGGTGAAACGCGTAGATGAGCTCGGTCAGCTGGGTCTCACGGGACCGGGCCGGCATGGCCAGGCTGGTGATCGCCACTCGGTCGCGCAGCCACACCGACGAGTCGCGCGTGAAGAGCAGGTTCGGCAGCGGGTCGATGACGAAGTCGTCTGAGCGCAGCAGGCTCGTCACGAGGCCGTGGCCACCCCGCACCTCGTCATTGCGCACTCCGGCTGTGATGGCAGCGGCAAGCTCACCGGCCGTCAGCCCCTGTGACCAACCCTCGAGGTAACCGCGCAAGGTGTCGCCGATGCGCAGGCTGGCGGTGAGCTGACTGATGGCCTGAGAGCGCGCGGCGGGCTCCGCCAAGGTCTCGACGAGCAGCTCGACCAGATAGAGCACCTCGACGTCTCGGTCGCGCAGCGCTGCGGCGAAGGCGTCGTGCTCTTCTTGGGCCCGTCCCACCCAGGGGATGCCGTCGAACAGCAGACTGTCGTTGTTTCGCGGCGTGAGCCGCTTCAGCTCCGGCCCAGGCCGGTGCAGCAGAACCGTGCGGAGCCGGCCGACTTCGCTGTCGGCTCCTAGAGAACGCATCATGGTCGAGAGCCTAACGAAGGAAAGCGGTGGCTCGACCCGGCCCATGACGCGACCAGGGACACCAGGCCGACGCCGGCGAAGCGCAGGTAGGAGACGGCCTGCCCGGCGCTGTGTCGGGCAGCTCAACGGGAAAGACGAGCCCGAAGCCGTGCTACAGCAGGTGCAGGTCCATCAGCGGTCGGTCACGGCCTCGGCCCCTGGGCTGTCACCCACCGTCCAACCGTCCACAGCGGCTGCGACAGCCTGGGCGAGCACCACCTTGACCGGACGCCCGAGCTGAGCCGCCGCAACCACCACGCGGTCGTACTCGGGTTGTACGTTGACTACCTGTCCGTCGAGCCGCGCAAGCTTGACGGAGATGTCGTGGCCGTCAACCTGCACCATGCGCTCCTCTCGATCGAGCGCCACCTTGCCGACCCTCGTCTCGCGCAGTCCGATGGTCGAGGTCTGAGCGAAGATCTCGCCCCGAACCACCGCGGCTTGGTCCTGCGCCACGAGCACGGACAGCGTCTGCGCCGGTCGGCCCTTCTTCATCAAGATCGGCGTCAGCCAGGCGTCGGATGCGCCGTGAGCGAGCAGGCTGTCGAGAACATGCGGCCACAGCCGCGGATCGAGGTCGTCGATGTTGGCCTCGTAGACGATGGCAGCCTGCTGAGTGTTCGCATCCGACGCTGGATGCGGCGCCAGAGCGTCGACAGCGACGTCATACCGCTCACCGACGAAGAGCCGGACGACGTTGGCATGGCCGGCGAAGTCCCGTTCTCCCGCACCGGTGCCGACCGCCGAAGTCGTCATCAGCGGCTGTGCGCCCCAGCTGGTGACCCAGTGAGCCAGCAGCGCCGCTCCGGTCGGAGTGCAGAGCTCAGATGAGACCGGACCCGCGAAGGACGGCACCCCCCGCAGGAGCCGCGCCACCGCGGGGGGCGGGACGCTGAGAGTGCCGTGGCTCGTGCTGACCGAACCAGACCCCACCGCGACGGGACTGCACTGAAGCTCGTCGAGGCCCATCGAGACCAGCGCTGCGCAGACCCCGACGACGTCGGCGATGGCATCCAGCGCGCCCACCTCGTGGAATTGCACCTCGTCGACTCCGACCGCGTGTACGGCGGCCTCGGCTTCGGCCAGGCGGGTGAAGACCGAGCGGGCCGGCATGGAGACGTCGTCGGTGAGCTCCGCGGCGTCGATCAGCTGCAGGACTTCCTTGAGCCCGCGATGCGTGGTGGAGTCAGGCACGCTGACATGGGCTCGCAGAGCGGCGAGCGAGCCGCGTAGCACCGGCTCGAGCCTCAAGGTGACAGCTTCTTTTTCTGGGGCAACGGCATCGATCGCGGCCCGGACGGCTGTCTCGTCGGCCCCGGCCTCGAGACACGCAGCGAGCAGCATGTCGCCGCTGGCGCCGTTGGAGGCGTCGAGCCACCCGATCATCAGGCCGGTCTCGGCGCAGCGTTGCGAGCCACCCTCGCGGCGAACACTCCAGCTCCGAAGCCGTTGTCTATGTTGACGACCGTGACTCCCGGCGCACAGGAGTTGAGCATGGCCAGCAGCGCCGTGACCCCGCCGAAGGACGCGCCGTACCCGACGCTGGTGGGTACCGCCACGAGAGGCACGCCGGTCAAGCCACCCACGACCGAGGGCAGCGCACCCTCCATTCCTGCCACCACCACCAGGCAGTCCGCGCTCGTGAGCTGGTCCTGTACCGCGAGCAGCCGGTGCAGTCCCGCCACCCCCACGTCGTGGACCTGCGCCACCCCTGCGCCGAACACCCGCGCTGTGACGGCCACCTCCTGCGCGACCGGTGCGTCGGAAGTACCGGCCGACACCACGAGGACGAGACCTCGTGGTGCGGGTGGCTCACCCAGAGTCGCGGTTCTAGCGGTGTCGTCCAGCTGCGCTTCTGGCAGCTGTCGTCGTACGACGTCCAACGCCTCTCCGCTCACCCGGGTCGCCAACACCGCGCGGTCCGGGTGCGCCTCGTGCAGGCGGGTGAGCAGCTCCACGACGTGGGCCGGCGACTTGCCACCGCCGTAGACAACCTCAGGATCACCGGTCCGAGCGGCACGTTCGAGATCCAGACGGGCGAAGCCGAGATCGAGCTGAGCTTCCGACGGTTTGGCGTCCACATCGGGAGAAGAGCTCATGGCGCGAATCTAGCGTCTCCTAGGGTGGGGCCATGCCTGGTGTGCCGCCTGCTCGCTACACCTACCTCGGACCTCAAGGCACGTTCGCCGAGGCGGCGCTCAGGTCGTTGCCGGCGGCGGCGAGGGCTCAGCTCGAGCCGAGCAGTTCGGTCACCTCGGCGCTCGACGCGGTACGCGACGGCCGTGCTGACGGCGCCATGGTGCCGATCGAGAACTCCGTCGAGGGGGCGGTTCCGGTGACGCTCGACGAGCTGGCCAGCGGCGACCCGCTGATGATCACCCGTGAGGTGCACCTCGAGGTGCAGTTCGCGTTGCTCGCCAAGCGGAGCACGAGTGGCGGCGACATCCGCCGGGTGGCGACGCATCCGCACGCCGAGGCGCAGTGCCGCCGCTGGATCGCTACCCATCTGCCGACAGCCGAGGTCGTGCTCGAGGCGTCGACGGCGACGGCCGCCGCTCTGGTTGCGAGCGCAGACGCGCCCTACGACGCAGCCATCGCCGCGCCCATCGCGGCGGAGACCTACCGACTGGCCACCCTGGCCACGAACATCGCCGACAACGCCGGTGCGGTGACCCGGTTCGTGCTGGTCTCCAGGCCCGCAGCGCCGACTTCGCCGACGGGCGCTGACAAGACCTCGCTGGTCGCGTTCATCCACGACAACCACCCGGGTGCTCTGCTCGAGCTGCTGGAGCAGTTCGCGGTCCGCGGGGTCGACCTCACGCGGATCGAGTCCCGGCCGGTCGGCTCGGGGCTGGGTGCCTACTGCTTCTCGATCGACGCCGAGGGCCATGTCGCTGATTCACGGGTGGGTGAGGCGCTCATGGGCCTGCGGCGCACCTGCGCTGACGTGAGATTTCTGGGCTCGTACCCGCGCGCCGCCCATCTCGCTGTCACCGTCAGTCCGGGCATTTCCGACACCGACTTCGCCGACGCCACAGGATGGCTGGCCCGCCTGCGCAACTGACCCGAAAGCGTCCGAGTGCGCGAAAATGCGTTCGCAACATGCGCGGCAGAGCCTCAGGATCGCGCATGTTGCGCGAAAGTGCCGAGTGATCAGGTCGCTGGTACATGCGGGTAGTTCGCCGAGCGCTGCTGGAACGACAAGATCTTGGGGTTCTGGATCACGCCGTCCCGGATCTCGATGGCCCGTTGGATCGTCTCGTCGGCGTCCCAGGCCTCCGAGCCGTTCAACACCGGCTCGAGATAGGGCAGCAGCGCCTCACTGATCTCCCAGGTGGCGGAGTTCCACAGGTAGGACGGGCTGTGGTCAACCGCGTAGTAGCACACGTTGTCGCCGACGACAAACACCGGATCGGCGAACGACGTAGGCCTCGCCCAGCTGAACCCCATGCCCTCGTCGCACGAGACGTCGACGACCAGCGTGCCCGACGCCAGCGCCGGCAGGTCGTCGTCGCGGAAAAGGGTCATCGGTGAGTTCGTGTCCTGGAGGACACAGTTGACGATCACGTCGTGCTCGGCGAGGAACTCGACCAGAGGCACCTCCCGTTCCTCGGTCTCGACGCTGCTGCCTCGACGGTCGTCCTCGTCGTACTTGAAGTGGAGGATCTGCGCTGAGTGGATGGGCGAGCTGACCGCTGTCACACCGCGGCTCGTCAAGATGTCGACGTCGTGGATGCCGTGTGCGCTGAGCGCCGTCACTGCCCCTCGTGCGGTGGCGCCGAAGCCGATGACCACCGCCCGCAGCCGCCGCCCGTAGACGCCGGTCGAGCCGATGATCTGCAGCGCGTGCAGCACCGAGGCGTATCCGGCCAGCTCGTTGTTCTTGTGGAACACGTGCAAGTTGAACGAGCCGTCGGCGTGCCAGTAGTTCATCGCCTCGAAGGCGATCAGGGTCAGGCGCCGGTCGATGGCCTGCTGGGTGAGCTCTCGGTCCTGCACGCAATGTGGCCAGCCCCACAGCACCTTCCCCTCGCCGAGCTCGGCGAGGTCGTGCGGCTGGGGCTTGGCCAGCGCGATGACGTCGCACTCGGCCATGAGCCGATCTCGGGGCCAGACGCCAGCCACGAGAGGCGCCAGCTGCTCGTCGGGGATGCCGAACCCCTCGGCGTAGCCGCATTCGAGGTAAACCCTCCGGCGTACCTCCTCGTCGATCCGTTCCACGTGCAAGGGGTGGATCGGAAGGCGCCGCTCGTCTTCCTTTGCGGTCTTGGCGATGACTCCGAGGGTGAGCTGGTCCACACGTGTCCCCTTCGTTCGATGCTCTGGTCCTTTGGCGGTCGCGGCGGCGGGCGGCGTGGGCGTGGCGCCGCCCTCAGTCGGCCCGGGCGCGGGCGAAGCTGATCGCTTCCTCCTCCTCCGGGGACAGCTGCTGGTTGGCGGTCCACGCCGAGACGTTCTTGGCATAGCTCCGCGAGTCGCTTCGTCCGTGGATCGACGTGAGTATGACGCCGTCGCCTCCGTCGTCGAGCAGGGCCATCGACCACGAGAGGTGCCCACCCATGTCGCAGAACGCGTCGTAACGCACGACGGCCAAATGGCGCAGCGCCGACTGGGCCACTGCGCGAGGGGCTTCGAGCT
>JBPCRX010000025.1:0-6629 GCA_050996395.1 Nocardioidaceae bacterium | reverse complement strand
ATCACCTCCGATGGGGTCGCGACACCGGGGAGCACTGGCACGTTCAGAGAACGGCACCGCTCGACGATGGGGGTGTGCAGCCCGGGGCTGACCACGAAGGCGGCGCCGGCGTCGACAACCCGGTCGACCTGGTCAGCGGTGACCACGGTGCCGGCGCCCACGGTGATGTCGAGGGACGCCATCGCCTGCAGCGCTTCGAGCGCGCCGTCGACGCGTAGGGTCACCTCGGCAACCGGCAGGCCTCCCGCGAGCAACGCCTCGCCGAGGCGCGCGCCGTGGGAGGTGCCGGCGACGGTGAGGACGGGCAGCAGCCGGTGCTCGGCGAGGATACTTTCAAGCACGATCACAGAATCTTGCTCAGAAAGGCCTGGGTGCGTTCGTGCTGCGGGTCCTCGAACATCTGGTTCGGCGGGCCCTGCTCGACCACCACGCCGTCGTCCATGAAGAGCACTCGGTCGGCGACCTCGCGGGCGAAGCCCATCTCGTGGGTCACCACCATCATCGTCATGCCTTCCTCGGCGAGGTTCTTCATGACGCCGAGCACCTCGCCGACCGTCTCGGGGTCGAGCGCGGAAGTCGGCTCGTCGAACAGCATCACCTTGGGCTGCATCGCCAGCGCCCGGGCAATCGCCACTCGCTGCTGTTGCCCGCCGGAAAGCTTGGTGGGATAGACGTTGGCCTTGTCGACGAGGCCGACCTTCTCGAGCAGCGCCATCGCCCGCTCCTTCGCCTCAGCCTTGCTGACCTGGAGCACCTTCCTCGGCGCTAGCATCAGGTTGTCGACCACCAACATGTGCGGGAAGACGTTGAAGGACTGGAAGACCATGCCGACGTCGCGACGTACAGCATCCAGGCTGGTCTTCGAGCCGGTCAGGTCGTGACCGCAGATGGTGAGGTGCCCCTCATCGAACTTCTCCAGCGCGTTCATGCAGCGCAGCAGCGTGCTCTTACCGGAGCCCGAGGGCCCGATCAGGCACACCACCTCGCGCTCATCGACCTCGGCGTCGATGCCCTTGAGCACTTCGAGTTCGCCGAAACGCTTGTGGATGTCCTGGGCGAGGATCATGCCCAGCGGCTTCCGGGCGGCAGGAGCGGGGGTACTCATGCAAGGCTCCGTTCGTACCAGCGTCCCAGCAAGGACAGGGGGTAAGAGATGACGAAGTAGAGCGCCGCCACGATCAGGAACGTCGACAGCGGTTGGTGGTTCTGGGACGTGATGATCCGCCCCGCCTGAGTCAGGTCGGTCGCGCTGATCACCGACACCAGCGACGTGGCCTTCACCAATGCGATCAGGAAGCCGATTCCGGGGGGCACCGCGATCTTCAGTGCCTGCGGCAGGACCACGTAACGCATCTTCTGCACGTAGTTGAGCCCGAGCGCCTCGCCAGCCTCGAGCTGCCCACGCGGGATCGCCTGGATGCTGCCGCGGAAGATCTCGGCCATGTAGGCGCCCGCGTAGAGCGACAGCCCGATCACTGCGGTGATCGACTGCGAGAAGGTCGCGTAGGGGAACAGCAGCGGAATCTCGTAGTAGAGGAACAGCAGGATGATCAGGATCGGGATGCCGCGGATGGAGTTGGTGTAGATCGACGCCAACCAGCGGATCGGCGCCAGCGGGGCGCTGCGGGCGACGCCGAAGAGCATCCCGATGACCGTCCCGGCGATGCCGGAGACCACCACCAACCCAACGGTCACCTCGGCGCCGTGCAGCAACGGCGGCATGTACTGGCCGAACTGAAAGGAGAGCAGCGGAGTCACCATCGGAAGAGGTACCTCTCTGCCAGTCGTGACGAGCCAGCGATCACCGCGGAAGACAGGTAGTACAGGAGTCCACCGATCGTGAAGATCTCCAGGGCGCGCAGCGTGCGCGCGTTGAGGTCGCTCAGCGCGGAGGTGAGCTCGTTGAGCGAGATCACCGAACCCACCGAGGAGAACAGGAACAAGACGATGAACTGGTTGGTCAGCGCAGGCAGCACGTTGCGGATCGCTGGCTTGAGCACGATAAACCGGAAGGTCTGGCTGGACCGCATACCGAGCGCACCGGCCGCCTCCAGCAACCCGGTGGGCACGGACTCGACGCCGGCCCGGAAGATCTCCGAGGTATACGCCGCGTTGTTCAGGGTCATGGCGGCCAGGGTCGACAAGAACGGGTCGAGGTTGATGCCCACCTGCGGCAGCCCGAA
Source organism: Nocardioidaceae bacterium (assembly GCA_050996395.1). Classification (GTDB taxonomy): domain Bacteria; phylum Actinomycetota; class Actinomycetes; order Propionibacteriales; family Nocardioidaceae; genus JBPCRX01. Next base: position 4,446 of record JBPCRX010000025.1, on the reverse strand, counting down.
GTAGATCAGGTAGAGCTGCACCAGCAGCGGCGTGTTGCGGAAGACCTCCAGGAAGGTGGAGGCAAGCCAGCGCAGCGGCGCGAGCGGGCTGCGTCGACCGAGGTAGACGAAGATCCCCAGCACCGAGCCGATGAAGAAGCTCAGCACCGTGACCTCGATGCTGATTTCCAGCCCCTTCAGCATCACCGGCAGGTAAGGGAGGACCGCAGCGAAGTTGATCGTCACCGCGGTCCTCCCCGTCCCTCAGTAGGCGTCACGGTCAGGCGGCGTTGCCCTGCACCGAAACGATGCTGGCCTGCGGTGCCTGCAGCCACTTCTGGTGCAGCTTGTTGTCCTCGCCGGAAGCGATCAGGTTGCGGATGAAGTTGTCCAGGTAATTCATCCAGATCTGGTCACCGGGTAGCACGCCCATGGAGACCAGCTGCGGGTCGAGCGGCGGGTCCGAGATCGCCTGCAGGCTAGCGTCCTGCTTGGCGGCCTGGGCCACCGTGTAGGAGCTCTCGACGGCCGCGTCGACCTTGCCGGTCTTGACCGCGGAGATCACGTCGGAGATCGCGTCGAAGCGCACCACCTTCGCCGTCGGGAAGTCCTTGGTGACGATCGTGTCGTTGGTGCTTCCTCGGGCGACGCTGACGGTCTTTCCCGCGATGTCCTGGTAGGACTTGATGTTCACGCCCTTCTTGAAGAGCACGCCGGCACCGTGGGCGTCGTAGGGAACCGTGAAGCCGGCGGTCTGCGCCCGCGCGTTGGTCGCGGTCCACGCCGAGATGTTCACGTCGACGCGGTCGGTCTTCAGCAGCGGCAGCCGGCTCTTACCGTCTGCCGCGACCAGCTTGAGCTTCACGCCGAGCGAGTCGGCGAGCTCGTGCGCGATGTCGATCTCGAAGCCCTGGAAGGTGCCGTCGGGCTTCTGCACCGCCCACGGCGGGAAGTCCGGCAGGACCGCCACCCGGAGCGTGCCGCCTTTGAGGACCTTGTCGAGCTGGCTGGCGGCCGCGTTGTTGCTGCCGCCTCCGGACGAGCCACCGGTGCACGCCGTCAGGCTCAGGGTCCCGGCGACCATGACGGCTGCAAGGGCAATCAGTTTGCGTGTGACCATGGTGGACGAACTCCTCTTGCGTATGGTCTCCCGCTGAGTGGGAGGTCCTTTCGTCACACGGCAGTCTCCTCTGTGCTCAAACCCCCGTCAAGGGTCGGAAGCGGATCCGTTACCTGCCCGCACCAAGAACGTGCTTGAGATGCCCGCACCGCGGACGATCTCAAACGCGTTCTAAGACGCGCGGTCACTCACTCGGTGTTGCTGTGGTTCGCGCGTGCCCTCTCGTTATCGACGTCGCGGCGACGGGCCACCTCGAGACAGACCACGTCGAGCGCGATGTGCGTCATCTGGTCAAAGAGGCTGCTCAGCGGCTGGCTCGTAGGCGCCTCGTCTGCCCGGCGGTATTTCGTGGCAGCGGGTAGCACCAGCGCGGCGTCCGCGACCGCACCGAGCGGTGACGCGGGGTCGGTGGTGACAACGTGTACGGCGGCACCGGCCTGGCGTGCACCCTCCGCGGTGCGCACCGTGCCGCCCGTCTTGCCGGACCCGGAGATGGCGACGACGAGGTCGCCCTCCTTGACCGCCGGCGTGATCGTCTCGCCCATGGCGTAGACGGTGAGGCCGAGGTGCATCAGCCGCATTGCGAAGGCCTTGCCCATCAGTCCGGAGCGGCCCTCACCCACGACGAAGACCCGTGGGGCGCTGGTCAGCCGGTCGACGAGCGCACTGATCTGGTCACGATCGGTCTTGTCGGCTACGCCGGTGATCTCGTTGAGGACGGTGGTCAAGTCGTCGGTCATCAGTTGTCTTTTCCGGCTGCGCGCCGCAGCTCCTCGACGGCGGCGGAGGGGTCGCCAGCCTTGGTGACGGCCGAACCGACGATGACCCGCAGTTCGGGCTGGTCGGAGAGGGTGGGCAGGTCCTGCGCGGTCAGCCCTCCGGCGAGCGCGAGGCGGCGGCCGTGCGACCAGGGGCCAAGCAGGGCTTGCACCCGCTGGCCGCTGCCCTCTCCTTGGGTGTCCTTGCTGACGTGCGGCGCGAGCCGGATGCGTTGGGGGAGGCGCGCGGCCAGCTCCTGGATGCTCTGCTGGGTCAACCCCATCAGGTCAACGACCAGCTCGCAGTCGTGCTCGCCGGTCACCTCGACGGCGATGTCGAGGCTGATGTCGGGGGCCAGGCCGAGCACGGTCACCGACTTCGCACCCGCGGCCAAGGCCATCTCGAACTCGAAGCGGACGTCGTCGGCGGTCTTGAGGTCGGCCAGCACTGGCGTCCCGCAGGCGGCGGCGACCACCTCGCGGAGGCCGTCCTGGCCGAACTGCTTGACCATCGAGGTTCCGACCTCGATCCAATCGGTGCGCGCCGCGACCGCCTCGGCGATGGCGACCGCGCGCTCGAGGGGCAGTCGGTCCAGGGCGACCTGCAGATCCACGGTGCTCTCCTTGGGTTGGCGACCGGCCGTTCCCGAATCGGCGATGCCGTGGCACGATCAAAGCGATTCACTGCCGGATAGCGAAATCTACTCCTGCCTCGTGGAAGGGCACAATGATGGCTGACTCGGCGCCGGGGCCTGACATGGTCGGCAAGGCGCTCGCACTGCTGACCCGTCTCGGTGACTACCCGGACGGGGCGCCAGCCGCGGAGCTCGCTCGGCAGGTCGGCTTCCCGCTCAGCACCGCCCACCGGTTGCTGGGCGCGTTAGTACGGGACGGGTTCGCATCCTTCGACCAAGACAACAAGCGTTACGAGCTCGGGCTCCGCATCTTCCAGCTCGCCCAGCAGGTCCTGCATGCGCGCGGCCTCACCGGCCTGGCGAAACCGGTGCTGGAGGAGGTGTCGTCGGTGACCAAGGAGGCGACCCTGCTCGCGGTCCGCGACGGTGAACGGCAGCTCTACCTGTACTCCAGCCAAGGGCCGCAGCAGGTCCGTGTCGTCGGAGAGGCCGGCAGGCACGGCCCGTTGCACTGCACGTCGCAGGGCAAGGTGCTGGTCGCGTTCGCGGAGCCGTCCGCGCGGGAGTACCTCATCGAGAACCTTCCCCTCGACCCTGCCGGCCCCAAGGCGATCACCACCCGCAGCCGCTTCCGCAACGAGATCGAGGAGGTCCGCGAGCGCGGCTGGGCCGTCGCCGACGAGGAGCACGAGGCAGGCATCCGTGCGATAAGCGTGCCGGTCTTCGGCCACGACGAGGTCGCCGCCGGCGCCCTGGCCACCGCTGCCCCTGCCTTCCGGATGAGCATCCAGGAGCTCGTCAGGCACCTGCCGACGCTCGCCGAGGCCGCCAAGACGCTCTCAGTGCTGATGGCCCTCCAGTAGACGTCGCGCCGCAACCTCCCCGACGCCAGCACTCGCTACACCCGCCCGTGGCGAAGAAGGGCAAGAAGACACGAGGCAGTCCCGGCGTGGGCACCTTCGCACGGTGCCGACCGTGTCCGAGGCGTCACCCGCGGGTCAGGGCCATGATCGCCAGCGACGGTGCTCATGGCCCTGTCACGTATATTGGCCGAATGTAGGCAGAGCCCGCGCTGGGCGTCGTCGCACCCGGTCGAACCGCGCTGGACGAGTCAGTGATCATGTCGGCTCGAAACTCAAGATCAAGCCCTTCGCGACAAGCGATACAGCCGGGGCAGAACGGCAGGGATCAGCCCCGACCCAACGACCGGTCAGCGGCAGAAGAGCGTCGCCGCGGGATTACCCAAGCGCTGCGCGGAGGGAGAGCGCGATGGTGTCGCGTTCCGTCGCTGGAAGCCACTGAGTCTGGTCGTCAGTCAGGTAGACAAACACCCTCGGTCCGCGGGCGTCCTCGGGATGGTCCGGCAGCCGTGGCACCAGGTGGAGGTGCAGGTGGGAGAACCCCTCGGCCTCGGAAAACTGCATGAGGTACGTCTTCACGCAGCCGGTGACGGCCTCCAGTCCAGTGCCCAGGCGGCGTATGAGACCACCGAGTTCGTCGGCGGCCTCCGGCGTCAGGTCCGTGAACGACGTGACGTGTCGGTTCGGTAGGAGGACGAGCCAGCCGGGCAGCGTGCTGTTGAACGCATGGGCGACGCGCCAGTGATCGGTGTGTACGACGTCCTCGCGCGGTGGAAGAAAGGCCGCCGCCTGCTGGTCGCAGGGGAAGCATCCGTGCACGAGGTCGTCGGTGTTCACCCCGGCTCTCTAGATCCAACGGCGGACCCTCTGACCGAGCTGAGGGGCGGGACGATGTGTTGAGTGACCTGCTTGCTTACGCAGTGCCGTGGCTGCGGGAGCACGTCGGGGCGTAGTTTCCGCTCAAGCATGAGCAGAAGCTCTCGGCTGATGCGATCCGGACCACAGAGCGGCCGCCAGTGACGAAATGAGCGGCCAGGGGCTCGCCGCCACGTCGCCGACTCCCGAGAACGTCCCGACGCTCGGCGTTCTCACGA
>JBPCRX010000154.1:0-1311 GCA_050996395.1 Nocardioidaceae bacterium | reverse complement strand
TGTTGGTGTTGGCCAGGACGCCCTTCTGTGTGGTGACCCGGCTCTTGTTGGCCTTCAGCAGCTGTGCGCCGCCGAACAGGTGCGCGCCGATGGCAAGAACGTTGAAGGGGGTCCATCGGCTCCAGCCGGAGTTGGCGACCCGCGCACGCTGGCGCGGGTCATCCACGTCGGCTGCCGCGCCATTGACGCCGACGGCACCCATCAGGGAACCGCCGAACCAGGCGGCCAGACCGGCGTCGTGCAGGAAATGGGCCAGGGTGTTGCGCTCGCTCATGGTTCTCCTCCGAGGTGTGCGTGCTCGTCTGCGTGCTCGCTTGCCTTTCGCCTACCCGCCCTCACACGGACGCGAACCCTTCCCAGCCGAGCGACCCTCTGCGAGCATCGGCTCATGGCCGGCACCGAGCGCAGCGACACGTGGGCAGTGGTCGTCTATCGGCAGGACGGCATCTGGGAAGTCGGGGAGTTGCCGCCCGCGATCACGGGCGATCTTCGGGCTGTCGTGGCGGCGGTCAGCCAGCAGGAGGGCGGTGGCGGCCCGTTCGCGCTCGTCGACATCGCCGACGAGTTTTTCGTCGTCGTCCGCCTCGTGGCCGGGCAGGTGCGCTTGCTCCTGTCGGACGTCACCGCAGCGGTCGCCTGGGACCTCGCTGCGCAGGTGTGCGAGGCGCTCGATCTCGACGTTCCGGCAGATGATGACCTCGATGAGGTTTGGCCAGCGGGCGATCTCGGCATCTTCGACGACCTGGGGGTCGATGAGATGGAGTTGGGTGCGATCCTGTCCGACGTTGAGCTGTACGCCGACGAGATGTTGTCGGCACTCGCCCGCCGACTCGGCTTTGCCGATGCCTTCGAGCGCGTCATAGACGTGCTCGTCTGACCTACTCGAGGACACCTTCTGCCGTGACCTATTTCGCTGCCGCCCTCGCTTGTACCGATGAAGGCTGGACCGGCCGAGAGCTCGACCTTGACGAGTTCGACGACCTCGAAGTGTTGGCCGAAGCGCTGCGTGACCTGACTGGCGACAGCCCCGGGCCGGCCCTACTGCTGTTGGAGGAGAACGAGGAGTACGTCGCGGTCGTCCGCGTGGATGGGGGCGCGGGCAGCCTGGACGAGCCGCGCGTATTCCTGTCGGACCGACGGGCCGTCCAGAACAGTGGCGTAGCCGCCATGTTGTGGGAGGAGGCTGCTGAGGTGGCCGACGACGGGGCGGACGACGAGGACGAAGGGACGCGACCGATCGCTGAGCCGGTGGGTGACACCGCCCTGCTGAGCGACCTCGGTACACCGCGGGACGATCTGCTCGACCTGTGT
>JBPCRX010000151.1:0-31488 GCA_050996395.1 Nocardioidaceae bacterium | reverse complement strand
CCAGCGCGATCCGAACCTCCATCGAAACCACCTCGTTGGCCATGCCCCACCCTGGGCTCAGCACATGTCAGGTGTCAGCGATGTCGCGACACACAACTGTCAGGCATCTGACGACACTCCACACTGGCTATAGCGAGCCGAGGTTCTGACAAGTCAACACGGGTGAGGACGACCCGCACGGCGAGAGGAGCGCGCGAGCACGGCGAGAGGAGCGCGCGAGCTCGGCGAGGAACATCGGCGGCGCTGAGAGCGTCGTACTCTTGTCACTGGTCGTCCCGACCGCCGGATCGAGAGCGAGGCCGTCCGCAGTCATGGCACACACCCGTTTCCGTAGTGATGCCGGTCTCACGGCACGCATGACTGTGGTCATGCTGCTGCTGGGAGGTCTGTATGTCACCGTTGCCGCGGGACTGATCGCCTACGGCGTCTCCGCGGTGGCCGTCCTGATCTTTGCCACGCTCGCCGGCCTCGGCCAGTGGTACTTCTCCGACAAGCTGGCACTGGCGGCGATGCGAGCCCGTGAGGTCACGCCCGAACAGGCACCGGAGCTGCACGGCATGATCGACCGCCTGTGCGCGCTTGCGGACATGCCCAAGCCGCGGGTCGCCATCGCCGACACCGACGTGCCCAACGCCTTTGCGACGGGCCGCAGCCCCGAGCACTCCGTGGTATGCGTCACCACCGGGATCATGCGACGCCTCGACACCGAGGAACTCGAGGGCGTGCTGTCGCACGAGCTGTCACACGTCGCGCACCGCGACGTGATGGTGATGACCATCGCCGGTTTCCTGGGGGTGGTGGCGGGTCTTGTCATGCGGTGGGGCCTGTACTTCGGTGGTGGTCGCCGTGACGACAAAGGTGGCGGGTTGCCGGTCTTCCTGGTGATCTGGCTGGGCAGCATCGCGGTCTACCTCATCTCGTTCCTGCTGACCAGGGTGCTCAGCCGCTACCGCGAGCTGTGCGCCGACCGGTCCGGTGCCTATCTCACCGGGAAGCCGTCTGCTCTCGCCTCGGCGCTGACCAAGATCTCGGGGGAGATGGCCCGGATCCCGAGCCGTGACCTGCGGGAGGCGCAGGCGTTCAACGCCTTCTTCTTCGCACCCGCACTCAACCCGCAGTCGATCACCGCCCTCTTCTCCACACACCCGTCCCTCGACACGCGCCTGGAGCAGCTGGCGGCCATCTCCGCCGACCTGTCTCGACCGGGTGTGTGACGGTGGGTCTCCTCCGCAACATCTTCGGACGTACCGACCCGCCCAAGGCCAACCTGGACAACCTGTTCTCCGTCGCCTCGGCCGCCGTCACCCTGGAGGTCTCGTCGGGCTTCACGCCCACCGGCGTGGCTTCGGTGTGCTACCGCGAGGCCGAGGGCGGCGCCTTCGCCAGCACCCAGAGCGACGTACAGCAGCTGTTGGACGCCGACGCCGGTCCCAAGGTGGAGCGGTCGACCGACGAGTTCGGGTTCACCTGGCTCGTACGCCGACGCGACCCGTCGGAGCTCAGCGACCTCGTCACCGACATCCATGCCGTCAACAGCTCGTTGGAGAACGCCGGGTTCGGGCCGTCGCTCCTGTGCTCGCTGATCGGGTTCTCCGATGCCGCACACCGTGACCTCGGGCTGGTCTATCTCTACAAGCAGGGCACGTTCTACCCCTTCGCGCCCGAACCGGGGAAGCGACGCGACAACGCGTTGGAGCTGCAGATCCGCGGCGTTCTCGCCGAGGACCTGACCATCGAGCCTGAGCTGGGCCGGTGGATGGCGGTCTGGGGTGCGCCGGGCCTGGCTACCGGCTGACGAGGCGCACTGATGCACGTCCTGGTCGCTCCTGACTCCTTCGCCGGCACGCTCAGCGCCAGCGAGGCGGCCCATGCGATCGCCAAGGGGTGGAGTCGGCGGGCACCAGGGGATGTCCTGCGCCTCGTGCCGATGTCCGACGGCGGGCCGGGCTTCGTCGACGTCCTGCACGCGAGTCTCGAGGGGGAGCTTCTCGCTCTGAGAGTGGTCAGCCAGTATGGCGACGACGTCGCGGCAGCCGCCTTGATGGTGGAGGGCACGGCGTACATCGAAGCGGCCCAGGCGTGTGGACAACACCTGAGCCCACGTCGAGACCCCGAGCGCGCAACCACCTACGGAGTCGGCCAGCTCGTCGTGGCCGCCATCCAGGCGGGTGCGCGCAGGGTCGTCGTCGGCCTCGGCGGGTCCGGCACCAACGACGGTGGCGCCGGGCTGCTCGCCGCCCTCGGAGCCACCTCGCAACCCGAGCAGGCTCTGACGGGCGGCCCAAGCGCCCTCGAGCGCCTGACCGAGGTCGACCTCGTCGGGGTGCACCGGACCTGTGAGGGCGTCGAGCTGGTTGTTGCCTCCGACGTGGACAACCCGCTGCTGGGGCTGAGGGGGGCCACCAACGTCTACGGACCCCAGAAGGGCGTTGCTCCGGACCGGCTGCTGCTCCTGGACGCTCAGCTGGAGCGGTTCGCGGCCCTGACGGACCGACGGATGGCCCTCGCCGCAGGGGCGGGGGCGGCCGGTGGTCTCGGCTTCGCCCTCATGCTGGTGGGCGCGTCACGAGTGGACGGTGTGGAGGTCGTCGCCCAGGCGGTCGGTCTTGCGGCGTTGGCCGCCCAGGCTGATCTCGTCGTCACCGGTGAGGGGGCCTTCGACTTCCAGTCGCGCTCAGGCAAAGTGCCGTACGGCGTCGCGAAGGTGGCAGCCGAGGCGATCAGGCCATGCATCGCCCTGGCTGGTCAGGTACTGGTCGGCTCACGGGAGACCCGCGCCCTCGGCATCGAGTCGGCGTACTCGATGTCCGAGCTCGTCGGCGAGGACGTCGCGTTGGCCGAACCTGCCGACAGCCTGGCGCGGCTGGCAGAACGGGTGGCCAGGACGTGGTCGCGCTGAAAGCGCCAGCCGGGCTCGCGGCAGCTAACGGTTGGCCACTAGGTGTGTCACGATGGGAATGCCGCACTGAGTGGTGACGTTGCCTCCGGCAGCACATGCGCGAGCTCAGCCGCGTCCAGCCCAGCCCAGCAGAAGGAGCATCGACATGACCGACCAGCTCGAGGCCACCACCTCGGAGTCGACCACCACGGCCGATGGTGTCTTGTTGACCGACCACGCCGCTTCCAAGGTCAAGGCTCTGCTCGACCAGGAGGGCCGCGACGACCTGCAGCTTCGGGTGTCGGTGCAGCCGGGCGGCTGCTCCGGCCTTCGCTACCAGCTCTTCTTCGACGAGCGCAACCTCGACGGCGACAACGTTTCCGACTTCGGTGGGGTCGCGGTCGTCGTCGACCGGATGAGCACGCCGTATCTGAACGGTGCCACGATCGACTTCGTCGACACCATCGAGAAGCAGGGGTTCACCATCGACAACCCCAACGCTGGCGGCTCGTGTGCCTGCGGCGACTCGTTCCACTGACGCCTCGACCGGTGGGCTGAGGCGTCCTCGGGGCTCGTTGGCGCTGTGTCGGACTGGCGGCTGAGGCGCGCTAGTCTTCGCTGACGTGCCCATCGCCGTGACCGGATCGGTCGCCACCGATCATCTGATGTCGTTCCCGGGCGTGTTCAGCGACTCCCTCGTCGTCGACCAGCTTGACAAGATCGCCCTGTCGTTCCTGGTCGAGGACCTCGAGGTTCGGCGCGGGGGATGCGCCGCCAACATCGCGTTCGGGCTGGCAGCTCTGGGCGCCGCACCCGTGCTGGTCGCCTCCGTCGGGGAGGACTTCGCCGACTACCGGTCCTGGCTCGAGCGCCACGGCGTCGACTGCGTCTCACTGCACTACTCGCAGACCCGCCACACTGCCCGCTTCATCTGTACGACGGACTCGTCCCACGCGCAGATCGCCTCGTTCTATGCCGGCGCGATGACCGAGGCGCGACAGATCGAGCTCGGGCCCATCGTCGCGCGTGTCGGCAGTGTCGACCTCGTCGTCGTGGGCCCGAACGACCCGGACGCGATGCTGCGCCACACCCAGGAGTGCCGCACGCGTGGCCTGCCTTTCGCCGCCGACCCGTCTCAACAGCTTGCCTGGTCCGACGGCGCAGCGATCCGCGCGCTGGTCGAGGGCGCCACCTATCTGCTGTCGAACGAGTACGAAGCCGCCCTCATCGAGCAGAAGACCGGGTGGAGCGCCGAGCAGATTCTCGAGAAGGTCGCCTGCCGCGTCGTCACCTTGGGTGCGGCGGGTGTGCGGGTGGAGAGAGTCGGGGAGGCGCCGATCGTCGTACCCGCCGTCGGCGAGGTAGAAGCGGTGGAGCCCACGGGCGTGGGTGACGCCTTCCGTGCGGGCTTCCTGGCAGCCGTCGTGGGTGGCCTGCACCTGCGCACCGCCGCTCAGATCGGGTGCGTCCTGGCGGCCTACGTCGTCGAGCAGGTGGGCACGCAGGAGTACTCCTTCACCCGCCGCGGATTCGTCGCCCGGCTGGGTCAGGCCTACGGCGACGAGGCGGCGGCTGGGGTCGACGCATGGCTGTCTGGAGAGCGTTGACCGCCAGGGTTCCGCAGGTCTTGCGGCCACTGCGGTCACGACGTCATGGGGACCCACCTCGCCGGTCGTGATCTGGGCCGCTGGAGTAAGGTTTCTGCTGGATCCTCGTCCCGCACGACATCGACTCAGGAAGGGCCACGTGAGCCGACCTCCCAGCGAGCGCAGGCCGCGGCGCGCCCTTCGCCGAGGGGCTGTCCTGGCGCTCGCCGTGACGCTGACGATGCTCCTGAGCGGCTGCTCCGAGGAGCAGACGGACCAGATGAAGCGGTTGGGCCTGCCCGAGCTCAACAGCGATCGTGCGCCCTACATGGAGCACCTGTGGGTGAACGAGTGGATCGCCGCGGGCATCGTCGGGTTCTTCGTCTGGGGGCTGATCGGCTGGACGGCGCTGCGCTACCGCCGACGCAGCGAGGAGTACGTCCCGCCCCAGGTCCGCTACAACCTGCCGATCGAAGTCCTCTACACGATCGCGCCGATCATCGTGGTGGCAGTGCTCTTCTTCTTCACCGTCGAGACGCAGAACAAGATCCTCGAAGAAGTCCCGAACCCCGACCACCAGGTCATGGTCACGGCGCAGCAGTGGTCCTGGACCTTCAGCTACCTCGCCGAGGACGCCCTCGGAGGCAGTACGGACGTCTACGACGTCGGTACCCCGGCCAACGACACGCAGCTGTGGCTGGTCGAGGACAAGACCGTCACCTTCACGCTGCACTCGCCGGACGTGATCCATTCGTTCTGGGTGCCGTCTTGGGCCTTCAAGCTGGACGTCATACCGGGCCGCGACCAGTCTTTCTCCCTGACGCCGGACACCCAAGGCACGTACGTCGGCCGCTGTGCGGAGCTGTGCGGGGTAGGGCACTCGCGTATGCTGTTCTCGGTGGTCGTGGTCGACCAGGCCACCTTTGACCAGCACCTGCAAGATCTCAAAGACGCCGGACAGATCGGCGCGCCACCTGGCGCCTCCAACTCCGAGGACGTCAGCGGGCTCGATGACCAGGAGGGCACGTCCTCCTGACCGCCATCCACGCGCGTACCGCCGCGCCGACCGTCGTCGAACCCCGCCGGTCGACCAAGGGCCAGACGATCGTCAAGTACATCACCACGACCGACCACAAGCTCATCGGCAACCTCTACCTGATCACCTCGTTCGCCTTCTTCCTGATCGGCGGCGTCATGGCCATGCTGATCAGGGCCGAGCTCGCCCGACCGGGACTGCAGGTTGTTGACGACGAGATCTACAACCAGCTGTTCACCATGCACGGCACCATCATGTTGCTGCTGTTCGCGACGCCGCTGTTCGTCGGCTTCGCGAACTGCATCATGCCGCTGCAGATAGGCGCGCCGGACGTGGCGTTCCCGCGCCTCAACATGTTCAGCTACTGGCTGTTCCTCTTCGGTGGCTTGATCGTGATGATGGGGTTCATCGTCCCGGGCGGCGCCGCCGACTTCGGCTGGACTGCCTACCAGCCGCTGTCCAACGCCATCCGCTCACCCGGCGTCGGAGGCGACCTGTGGGTGATGGGCCTCTGGATGGTGGGTCTCGGCACCATCTTGGGCGCCGTCAACTTCGTGACCACGATCTTCTGCATGCGGGCTCCCGGGTTCACCATGTTCCTGATGCCCATCTTCACCTGGAGCATCCTCGTGACGTCGCTGCTTGTGCTGATCGCGTTCCCGATCTTCGCCGGTGCGCTGCTGGCACTCGAGGCAGACCGGGCCGTCGGCGCACACATCTTCGATGCAGCCAACGGCGGGCCGATCCTGTGGCAGCACCTCTTCTGGTTCTTCGGACATCCCGAGGTCTACATCATCGCCCTGCCGTTCTTCGGGATCATCACCGAAGTCCTGCCGGTGTTCAGCCGCAAGCCGATCTTCGGGTACGTCGGGCTCGTCGCGGCGACACTGGGGATCGCGGCTCTGTCGGTGGCGGTGTGGGCGCACCACATGTTCGTCACCGGAGCCGTGGACCTGCCGCTCTCCTCCTTCGTGAGCTTTCTGATCGCTGTCCCGACCGGGGTGAAGTTCTTCAACTGGATCGGCACGATGTGGGGGGGCTCGATCTCGTTCGACACCCCCATGCTCTGGGCGATCGGCTTCCTGGTCACCTTCCTTTTCGGGGGGCTCACGGGCGTCATCCTCGCGTCCCCGCCGCTGGACTTCCAGCTCACCGACTCCTATTTCGTCGTCGCGCACTTCCACTACGTCGTCTTCGGAACCGTGGTGTTCGCGATGTTCTCCGGCTTCTACTTCTGGTGGCCCAAGATCACCGGGCGGATGCTGGACGAGAGAATCGGCAAGATCCACTTCTGGATGCTCTTCGTCGGGTTCCACACGACGTTCCTCGTCCAGCACTGGCTGGGTGTGGAGGGCTTCCCCCGCCGGTACGCCGACTACAAGCCGACCGACGGCTTCACGACGCTCAACGAGATCTCGAGCATCGGAGCGTTCATCCTCGGAGCGTCGACGCTGCCCTTCCTCTATAACGTCTGGAAGTCGGCGAAGGGTCCCAAGGTGATGGTCGACGACCCTTGGGGCTGGGGCCGCTCTTTGGAGTGGGCCACCTCGTGCCCCGCCCCCCGACACAACTTCGTCGAGCTGCCGCGGATCAGGTCGGAGAGCCCGGCGTTCGACCTGCACCACCCGGAGGTGGCGATGCGAGAGCTCGACCACCACTCCGGCTTGGGCCGCGAAGACGAGGTCTCCGACGCACCTGACGTCGATGGGCGCGCGGAGTACCTCGAGGAACAGGTCCAGGGAGCCCCACCGCAGGGCGCCGGACGTGGCGAGGACGAGACGCGGTGAAGGCGGAGGCGCTTGTCTTCGGTGTGAATGCCGCCTTCTTCGTCCTGGTCGCTCCGTCCTACTGGTTGTTCACGGAGGACCCCACCGGCACTTCGGCGCTCGTGATGACGGCTGGTCTCTTCCTGCTGGTCACCTTCTACATCGGCTTCCACGCCAACCGCATGGATCCTCGACCCGAGGACCTCAAAGAGGCAGAGGTCGTCGACGGGGCCGGTGAGCTGGGCTTCTTCCCGGCTTACTCGTGGTGGCCGCTCTGGTGTGCGGCGGCCCTCGGCGTGTGCGTCTTGGGCGTGGTCTTCGGATGGTGGCTGTTCATCATCGGTGTGGGTGCGGGTTCCATCGCGCTCAACGGTTGGGTGTTCGAGTTCTACCGGGGGGAGCACGCGCACTGACCGCGGCGCGCCGATCTTTTCGTGAGGCGCAGTTGGCTTGTTACGCTGGTCCTTCAGTTGCGTCTTCAAGGAGTCCTTCATGCCCGTACGGCCTGCCCCCCACCGCCTCACCCTCGCCGTCATGGCGGTGGCGGCGCTCGGATTTGCGGCCACCGGATGCGACAGCTCTTCTGCAACCAGCGGAGGCAACAGCGCAGCGTCCTCGACGACGCACGGCGCGAACGTCCCCGCTGTTCCCACCAAGACTGAACCCTCCGTTGCGCCGGCTGCGGTGATCTCGACCAACGTCGACAAGGGCGCCACCGACGTCGCTGTCGACACTGCGGTGTCCGTGCGAGCCCACGAAGGCACCCTGGATGCTGTCAGGTTCGCTCGTGTCGGCGGAGACCAACCGATCAGTGGCCGCTTCAACGCCGCACATACCCGCTGGACGGCCGGCGATCTGCTGGAGCCCGGCACCCACTACCTGCTGTCGGCCAAGGCGAACAACGCAGACGGAAGGTCGTCCCAGGCACACACGCCCTTCCAGACCCGGGCGCTCACGCTGGACGAGCAGACCTACCCCAGCATGACGCCGCTCGATGGCGAGAAGGTCGGCGTAGGGATGCCGGTCTTCGTGCAGTTCGACGTGCCGGTCAAGAACCATGCGGCCTTTGAACGCCACATGCATGTCAGTGCCAAGCCCGAGACGGTCGGCAGCTGGCACTGGGTGAGCGACACCGAAGCACACTGGCGCCCCCGGCAGTACTGGCAACCCGATACCAGGGTGCATGTAGACCTCGACCTCAACGGCGTGGCCGCCGGCAACGGCATCTACGGGCAGATGGACCGCTCGCTGGACTTCACCGTCGGCCGCTCGGTCATCATGCAAGCAAACATTCGAAGCGACGAGATGAGGGTGATGGTGGACGGAAGGCTCGCCCGCACCATCCCGATAACCGGAGGCAAGCCCGGCTTCGAGACCCGAAGCGGCACGAAGCTGATCGTCGAGAAGTTCGAGAGCAAGCGCATGGACGCCGCGACCGTCGGCATCCAGCCAGGTGACCCGGAGTACTACAACATCCCCGAGGTGGAGTACGCGCAGCGTGTCACGTTCAGCGGGGAGTTCCTGCACGCGGCACCGTGGTCCACTGGCGATCAGGGCGTCTCGAACGTCTCTCACGGCTGTGTCGGCATGAGCACCGCGAATGGTGCGTGGCTCTTCAACCTCACCCTGCGCGGCGCCCCGGTCGAGGTCACCGGCACCGAGCGGGGACTCGAATCCGGTAACGGCTGGACGGACTGGAACCAGTCGTTCGCCGACTACAAGCAGGCTTCAGCGCTCTCCTAAGTCGGGCTCGGGCAGCTCCGCGGCACCGGTGGCGCCGGTCCTCCTGGCGGCCCCCGTGGTCAGGCCGGCGGGACGAGCACCTCACTGCTTGGACGAGGCGTCCACGCCCATCTCCTCGCCACTGACCTGGCCTGCGGTCTCGATCCCGAGATGATGACCGTTCTGACCATTCTCCAGGGCATGGTCGCCGTTCTGCGCATGATGAGCCGCAGCCTCGATCTCGGCGGTGGTCGGCTTCGGCAGGTCATCGGCGTACCAGAAACGAGAGAGTGAGGCGCGGAGCCGGTCCTTCGCCCCGTGAGGTGAAGGTATGCCGTTGGCGTCCTCCCGGGCGGTCAGCTCGATCGGAACCTGGCGCTCGTGGGTCGTGAGCCGGTAGGCGCGCTCGGGAGCGATGGGCGCATGAATCTCGCTGTAAGCCCCTTGCGGAGAGCGCACGATGACGCCGGTCTCGTAGCCGTGCAGCACCTCCTCGCGATCGTGACGCTGCAGGGAGATGCACCACCGCCGCGTGATGATGAACGCGAGCACCGGCCCCACGATCACCAGGACCCGGCAAGCCCAGATGATCTGGCTGATCGACAGGTGGAAGACCGGACCCAGCAGGTCGTTGCCGGCGGCTAGCCACAAGACACCGTAGGCCGTGATGCCGGACATGCCGAACGCCGTCCGGGTGGGCTGGTTGCGGGGGCGGTCGAGGAGGTGATGTTCACGGGTGTCGCCGGTGATCCAACGCTCGATGAAGGGGTAGGCGGAGAGGACGGCGACCAACAGCCCCATGAGCAGCAGCCCGGGGACCATGACGTTCCACGAGAGGGTGAACCCCCATAGGCGGGTCTCCCAGTTCGGCATGATGCGTAGGCCACCGTCGAGCCAGCCCATGTACCAGTCCGGCTGTGAGTCGGCTGTCACCTTCGACGGGTCGTAAGGCCCGTACATCCAGATCGGGTTGATCTGCATCAGCGCCCCCATCAGGGCGGTGATACCGAAGACGATGAAGAAGAAGCCGCCTGCCTTGGCCATGTAGACCGGCATGAGGGGGAATCCGACCACGTTGTTGTTGGTGCGGCCGGGCCCGGGCCACTGCGTGTGCTTGTGATAGACGAGCAGCAGCATGTGAGCACCGATCAAGGCCAGCAGGATCCCGGGGATCAGCAGGACGTGGACGGTGTAGAGCCGGGAGATGAAGATGTCACCTGGAAACTCCCCGCCGAAGATGAAGAAGGAGATGTAGGTGCCGACGACGGGGATGGACAGCATCAGTCCCTCGGCGATACGCAGTCCGGTCCCTGACAAGAGGTCGTCTGGCAGCGAGTAACCGGCGAAACCCTCGACGATCCCCAGCAGGAGCAGGACCACACCGATGAGCCAGTTGATCTCGCGCGGCTTGCGGAAGGCTCCGGTGAAGAACACCCGCAGCATGTGGATGGTCATGGAGGCAAGGAAGAGGTTCGCGGACCAGTGGTGGATCTGACGCATCAACAGGCCACCGCGCACGTCGAAGGACAGGTGCAACGTGGAGGCATAAGCCTCCGACATGGGCACCCCCCTCAGACTGGCGTACGAGCCGACGTACTCGACCTCGGTCATGCTCGGCTTGAACCACAGCGACAAGAACACGCCGGTCAAGAGCAGGATCACGAAGCTCCACAGGGCGATCTCGCCCAGCATGAAGGACCAGTGGTCCGGGAAGACCTTGCGCAGCTGCTTCTTGGCAAGGCCACCCAAGCCGACTCGTTCGTCGAGCCAGGCCACCGGACCGCCGCCCTTGCCAGCGGGCCGTGCCGTGCTGTTGGTACTCGTGCTCATCGGACCATCAACCTCGTTCCCAGAAGCTCGGCCCGACGGGTTCCTCGAAGTCGCTCATCGCGATGAGGTAACCCTCGTCATCAAGACCGAGGTGCAGCTGCGGTAGTGATCTGGCGGCAGGACCGAACGCGACCTTGCCGTTGTTCCCCAGGTCGAACGTCGACTGGTGACATGGACAGAGCAGCATGTGGGTCTGTTGCTCCCACAGGCTGATCGGACAGCCCACATGGGTGCAGATCTTGGAGTAGCACAAGATGCCGTCGATGCCCCAGTCCTTGCGCGAGTCAAAAGGGGTGATGTCGTCGGGCAGCATGCGCACGACGATGACCGCCGCCTTTGTCTTCTCCACCTGGAGCTGGACGCCCTCGATCACCTCGTCGGGGGGAGTGTGCTGGGAGAAGAAGAGCGACGGCTCTGCGTTGATGAGCTGGCCGATCTGGATGTCGGCCGGACGGATGAGCTTGCCGGTCACATCGTTGACGACTCGGACGCCCTTCTTCCACACGGTGTGCTCGAGCTTGTCGCCCGGGAGGGTGCCCAGGTCGCGCAGCACCACGATCGCGGGCAGGCCCAACATCGCCATCGCCCCGAGCATGCTGTTGCGGACCAGCTTCCGGCGGCCGAACCCCGACTCCTCCGCACCTGCTCGGAAGGCGGTGAGCGCGGCCTCGCGGTCGTCGGTGACCGAGGCGGCCGAGTGCCGGTACTCGACCAGTTCGTGGTCTGACATCAGCTTGCGGGCCCACTGGATGGCGCCGATGCCGATGAGAGTCAGGGAGAGGCCCAGGGTCAGTCCTAGGGACAGGTTGGAGGCCCCGACACCCAAGAAGGACTCGGCCGAGACGGGATTGGGGCTGAAGGCGAAGTACGCGACCACGAACAAGATGGCCAGTACGCCGGCGGCCATGAACATGCCCGCCACCTGCCGCTCCGCGCGCCGCTCCATGTCGGGGTCGACATCGGTCGGCCGCGGCACGTGCTCGCCGAGGCCCGGGTCGGCGATCGGCTCGATCGGCGTGCCGGGAAGCAGGGAATCGTCGGGGACGCCACCACCGTGACCGTCGTCGTGCGGGTCCAATTGCGAGGAGGCGGTGCTCATGTCGCCTTCTTGCTGGCTCGGGTCCCGTTGTTGGCGATCCAGACCGCGACCAGGACCAGGCTGCCGATGCCGACGAGCCACCCGAACAGACCCTCGGTGACCGGGCCGCGGCTGCCGAGTGACGAGCCGCCGTAGCTCGTCTGGTCCTGCAGGGTCTGGACGTAGGCGATGAGATCGCGCTTGTCCTGAGGGGTGATGACGGCATTGGAGAAGACCGGCATGTTCTGCGGTCCCGTCACCATCGCCTCCCAGATGTGCTGGGCCGAGACGTCGTAGAGGTTAGGCGCGTAGCGACCGTCACGCAGCGCGCCGCCTGCACCGCCGTAGTTGTGGCAGGCAGTGCAGTTGGTCAAGAAGAGCTGGAATCCTGCCGCCACATCGGCGTCGCTCGGATCGACGTCCGCTGCACTCGGGACGGAGGGGCCGGGGCTCAAGGAGGCGACGTACGCGGCCAGCGCTGCAACCTCCTCGTCGTTGTAAACCGGCGTCTTCTTCGGCGCCTGGGTGTCAGGACGCGCCATGGGCATCCGACCGGTGCCGACTTGAAAGTCCACGGCGGCCGCTCCCACACCGAGCAGCGGCGGGCCGTAGTTGGTGCCGTTCTTCTCCACGATGCCCTCGGCGTTGAGCCCGTGGCAGGACGAGCAGCCGACCACGAAAAGCTGGCGGCCGGCGGCGATCAGCTCGGTGTCGGACGACGAGTCGTCGGCTGAGGCAGGTGCGAACGCAGAGTACAGGCCGCCCGCGACGAGCAGTCCCAGAAGCACCACCACCAGACCGGCAAGCGGATGACGTCGGCGCGTCGACAGGTTCACGCTGGTGCCCTCTCTCTTCCGGTCGCTACTTCAGCAGGTAGATGGTCGCGAACAGGCCGATCCACACGACGTCGACGAAGTGCCAGTAGTAGGACACGACGATGGCGGTGACGGCTTGCTCGTGGGTGAACGTTCGGGCCATGAAGGTACGCCCGAGCACGAAGAGGAACGCGATCAGGCCGCCGGTGACGTGGAGGCCGTGGAAACCGGTCGTAAGGTAGAAGATCGAGCCGTACGGCGACGAGGGGATCGTGACGTTGTCGCGGATGAGCGCGGCGTACTCGAGCACCTGGCCGCCGATGAAGAAGGAACCCATGGCGTACGTCAGCACGAACCACTCACGCAGGCCCCACTTGCCGACCGCCAGCAGGCTCCCACTGCGCCCGACGTGCCCGCGCTCGGCGGCGAAGACACCGAGCTGGCACGTCACGGAGCTGAGTACCAGCACGGTGGTGTTGGCCGACGCGAACGGGACGTTGAGCTTGGGCGTCTCCTGCGTCCACAGGTCGGGCACGACTGATCTGAGCGTGAAGTAGCAGGCGAAGAGCGCGGCGAAGAACATCAGCTCGCTGGCCAGCCACACGATCGTGCCGACGCTGACGGTGCTGGGACGGTCATGCTGTCCGTACAGCCGCGATGCGGGGATCGCAGTAGTGGTCGCCACTGCTCCATTATGCGGGTCCGCCCGGCCGCAGACACGGCGACCCCCGCGTGCTCTCTAGGGTTGGGGACGTGATGTTCGTCGCTTCCGCCGGCGAGTCTGAATCGGTGCTTCCGCTCACGCTCGGCCGGGTCTTCTCGGCCTGGTCGTTCGACCCGTGGACGCTGTGCGTTCTCGTCCTTGTCGCCGCCCTTTATGTTGCAGGCGTGCTCCGCCTCCGACGGCGGGGTGACAGGTGGTCGTTGTGGCGCCTGCTGAGCTTCTGCGGCGCCGGGCTCGGCGCGTTGGTGCTGGCCACCTGCTCGTCGCTGGCGACGTACGACGGCACGCTCCTCAGCATGCACGTGGTCCAGCACATGGTGCTCTCCGTGGTGGCGCCGGTGTTCTTGGCCCTGGGCGCTCCGGTGACCCTCGGGCTACGGACGCTGCCGACGGGGGCTCGTCGACTGTTGCTGGCCGTCCTGCACAGCCGGCTCGCTCGAGTGGTGACGTTCCCACCCTTGGCCTTCACCCTCTTCATCGTCAGTCCGTGGGCGCTCTACTTCTCCGGCTGGTACGAGGCAACGCTGCGCTCAGCGGTGCTGCACGCCCTGCTGCACCTGCACTTCGTGGTGGTGGGGTGTCTGTTCTTCTGGCCGCTCCTCGGGCTCGACCCGGTGCCAGGCAAGGTGGCCTATCCCTTCCGAGTGCTCACCATCTTCGCCACCTTGCCCTTCCACGCGTTTCTGGGCGTGACCATCATGGGCATGGACCAGCTCATCGCCGCCGACTGGTACCTGTCCCTCGGCAGGCAATGGTCTCCTTCTCCGCTCGAAGACCAGCAGATCGCCGGTGGGATCCTCTGGGGTTCGGGCGATCTCGTCGGGCTGGCCATCTTCGGTGTGCTGTTCGTGCAGTGGGTGCGAGAGAGCGGGCGGGAGGCGGCCAGGGAGGACCGCCGGCTGGACCGGGAGGAAGCGCGTGAGGCGGCCGGCGGTAACATCACCGCCTGAGTCCTCGCACTTCAGTGAGGCTGCTTCAGGCCTCTTCTCATCAGCAAGGCAGGTCCACGCGATGAAGGTGCTCGTCTACAGCGACGACTCGACCACGCGATCTGAGGTCAGGCTGGCCCTGGGCAAGCGGCCACACCCAGATCTGCCGGTACTCGACTACATCGAGTGCGCCACCGAGCCCGTCGTGATCGCGACGATGGACTCCGGCGACGTGGACCTCGCCATCCTTGACGGAGAGGCGGTCCCTGCCGGGGGCATGGGCATCGCTCGACAGCTCAAGGACGAGATCTACCGATGCCCCCCGATCCTGGTGCTGACCGGCCGGGCCGAAGACGGTTGGCTGGCGACCTGGTCCCGCGCCGACGCGGCCGTTCCTCATCCCCTTGACCCTTTGGTGCTGGCCCAGACGGTGACACGGTTGTTGATGCCACGCAGGGACATCGTCGCGGGGTGAGTCGGGCGTCAGCCACGTCGACGGCGGTGCAGCGGTCGTGTCGGTGAGTTCAGGGTCCGACAGCTGGCCAGAGGTGCTGTCCTTGCTCATCGGTGGCCATGACCTCGGCCGGGAGCAGGCCGCCTGGGCCATGCGTCAAGTCCTTTCCGGGGAGGCCAGCTCCGCCCAGATCGCCGGCTTCGCGGTGGCTCTTCGGTCCAAGGGCGAGACGGTGGACGAGGTCGAGGGGCTCGTGCAGACGATGTACGAGTTCGCTGTGCCGGTCTCCTTCGACGGCCGCGCCGTCGACATCGTCGGCACCGGAGGTGACCGGTCCCACACGGTCAACATCTCGACGATGGCGGCGCTGGTGACCGCGGCTGCCGGCATACCGGTGGTGAAGCACGGCAACCGCGCGGCCTCGTCCAGCTGCGGCTCTGCCGACGTGCTCGAAAGCCTTGGCATCCGCCTCGACCTCACCCCGGACCAGGTCGAACGGGTTGCGGCGCGCGTCGGCATCACCTTTTGCTTTGCCCCCGTCTTCCACAGTGCGTTGCGGCACTCGGCAGTACCGAGGAGGGAGCTGGGCGTCGCCACGACGTTCAACTTCCTCGGGCCGCTGGCCAACCCCGCCCGCCCCGCCGCTCAGGCTGTCGGTGTCGCCGACGAGCGGATGGCGGGCGTGATAGCCGGTGTGCTGGCGCGACGCGGGGTGGAGGGTTTCGTCTTCCGTGGCGATGATGGGCTCGACGAGCTGACCACCACGACGACCTCCCGACTCTGGGCGATCGCTGGAGGCCAGGTGAGCGAGCACGTCGTGGACCCGACCGCCCTCGGGCTCGACCTCTCGCGGCCGGAGGATCTGACCGGAGGCGACGTCGATGTCAACGCCGCAGCTGTGCGAAGGCTGGTCGACGGCGTCGGCGGGCCGGTACGTGACGCCGTGCTGCTCAACGCCGCGGCCGGTATCGCGGCATACGAAGCCGATCCCGACCCGGTGATGCGACGGCTGGAGCGTAGCCTGGTGCGCGCCACCGCTGCCGTCGACTCCGGTGCGGCCAAGGCCAAGCTGGCGGACTGGGTCGCCGCAGTCGCCGCAGTCGCCGGGGCCTGACGCAGCCACCGCTACTCCACTCCCAAGGAGAACGCCGCCTCCAGGTCGTGCGATGAGTAGGTCCGGAAGGCGATGTGGGTCTCGGTGGAGACGATGCCAGGCACCTTGTTGACCTGGTCGGGCACCAGCGTCGCGACCTGGTCGTGGTCACGGACGCGGAGCAAGGCGATCAGGTCTATGTCTCCGGTGACGGAGTAGACCTCGCTGACCCCCTCGAGCGCTGCGACCTGCTCGGCGATCTCGGGGATGCGGGCGACGTCGGCCCTGATGAACACGATGGCGGTGATCACAGCTGTGCTCCTCTGTATCGGTGCCGATGGTCGAGCCTAACCATCGCCGATCCTCATCGAGCAGGGCGTGACATGGCCGACGAGAGACGCGGCGTGTCGAACGGGACGAGAGCGGCGCGCGCCTCCTTGATGGACTCGAGTACCTCCCGACGGGACTCCGCCCCGTCCACCGGGCAGCTCCATGTGCCGTCGACGTGCACCAGCCGAACCCCGGTCTGCTCGAGCCAGCGCAGGATACGCTCAGACTCCTCGCTCGTGGCTGCCGGAGCAGGGCCCGGCCCGGCGAGAACAGTCTCAGCGCCGTACTGCAACGACTCCGTCCAGGTGCGCGCGTTGGCCCCTTGAGGGATCACGCCCGCGGCGGCCAGCCGTCCATGGCGCACGACGTGCACCTCCCAGCGGCCGTCGTCGGCTCGACGCGCCGCCACGATCTCCCGACAGACAATCAGGGCCTGTAGCCGTTGGCTGGTCGCCGCGGCGCGTACGAAGCTCGTCATCCGGTTGCGATGGGTGGTGGCCTCTTCGTATCGCTCGCTGGCTGACAGGAGGTCCATGCGTTCACGCAGGGCCGCCATGACGCGCGCGGGACTGGCCATCAGCGTCTCTCGCAGCGCTTCCACCTCGACGCTGTAGTCGGACCCTGAGACGCTTCCGTCACAGGGAGAGAGGCAACGCTGCATCTCCGCCAAGACGCAAGGAGTACGCCGCGGGGATCGCGGGAGCCGGTCCGTGCACTGCCTGATCGGGAAGCTTTCGTGGAGCGCCGCCATGGCCTGCTCGGCGGTAGCGCGGCTGCTGAAGGGTCCGAGGTAGTCCGCGCCGTCGTCGAACACCTGCCTGACCAACGAGAGCCGCGGCCATGGCTCTACCGTCAACTTGAGCCAGGTAACTCTTTCGGGGAATTTGGACCGACGGTTGTAGCGAGGCTTGTGCTCGCAGATGAGCCTCAGCTCGCGGATCTCGGCCTCCAGAGCCGTGACGCACGTGATCGCCTCGACCGACTCGGCGAGCCCGACCATCTCGCCCATGCGGGACCGGGTCTCGCTCGCGGTGAAGTAGGTGCGGACCCGGCTGCGAAGGTCCTTGGACGTACCGACATACAAGACGGTGCCACGGCCGTCGCGGAAGAGATAGACGCCCGGTTGGTGCGGAACCTGCTCGGCGAGGTGTCGCTTCTTGCGTTGTGCCGTCGACACCCGTGATGAAAAGGTCGATAGCTCGGCGAAGGTCTGCACGCCGAGGTTGCCGAGTCGGGCGATGAGGCCGTGCAGCACGTCGACGGTCGCGCGGGCATCGGCGAGAGCGCGGTGGTTGGGTGTGGTCGAGGCATGGAAGAGGCGCGCAAGGCTCGACAGCTTGCAGTTGGGGGCGTCGTCACGGGTGATCACCCGACGCGCGAGCTTGGCCGTGTCGAGCACCTCGAACGCCGGCCAGCGCAGGCCGAGCGTGCCGCAGTAGTGGCGGAGGAAACCCACGTCGAACGGTGCGTTGTGAGCCACGAGCACGTGGCCGCGCGCGAACTCCAAGAAGGCGGGCAGCACTGCCTCGATGCGTGGAGCGTCGGCCACCATCGAGTTGGTGATGCCGGTGAGCACGCTGATGAAAGCAGGGATCTCGTCGTTCGGGCGCACGAGCGACTGAAACTCTGCGAGCACCTCGCCATGGCGCACTTTGACCGCGCCGATCTCCGTGATCGACGACCCAGCGGCGGCTGAGCCGCCTGTCGTCTCAAGGTCGACGACGACGAACGTGATCTCGCGCAGCGGGATGCCCAGCTCGTCGAAGGACTGCTGGGCGAGCGAGTCCGGCTCAGCTGAGGACAGGGGCTCGAGCTCGGCGCTCATGGGCGAGACGTTAGGAGAAGCTGCCGACAATCCCCGCTGGCTTTGGCTGTTTGCCGTGTTCGCGCCATCCTGCGACACCCGTCAAAGGCGGCATCGGCTCCGAACTCTCGTTGAACAACGGTGGACAACCGGAGGAGCTGCCTCCCTACTTGTCAGACTCTCGGCTGCCTATAGCCACCTCAGCGTCTGACAAGTGGGGAAAGGTGGCCTGAGCGTCGGACCAGTCGGAGGACAAGACAAACCGCGCTCGCCGCGCCGGATACCCTCGCCGGAGGGGTCGAGAGGAAGGTACGCCGATGCCGAGCCTGCCAGCGCTGCCAGACCCTGTGCGAGGCCGCGTGGTCTCTCTCGCCGCACGGGCTTTGGGGCAGATGAGCCCGGCTCATATTCCCGCCGTGCTGAGGAAGTCCGCTTCCTTCGCACCCGCCAAACGCGCTCGGCTCATCGGTCCACAGCTGGCAGCCGTCCTGGACGCCGACGAGGCGTTCCGCGACCACCTCGGTGTCCAGGTCCGAGTGCTGTCCGCCGAGGTGGCCGCGGCGCTCGAGAGCGGGTCGCCGGACCTTGGCCACCTGGACAGGGTGGAGGTCGCCGCGGTCGCCTACATCGTGCGGCCGCCTGGATGGGCCGAGGTCTTCGAGCAGGCCATCGCGACGGTAGGCGTCGCTCAGGGCAGCGACCAGCCGGCCGCCATCGGCCGCAACGACGTCGAGGTCGCCGTGGCGCTCGACCGGGCGAGAGCAGATCTCCAGGTCTCGCGTGACAAGGCCCGGACGCGCATAGACGCGCTGAAGGCCGAGAACGCTCAGCTACGCCAAACACTCGGACGGACCAGGCTTCAGGCGAAGGAGGCGGCAGCACGTTCAGCTGACGTGAGCAGTCAGCTCGACGAGCTTGCACAGACGGCAGCTGCGGCGGCTCGTGCGCATGAGGCCGAGGTACGGCGACTCCAGGCCCGGCTTACTTCGTCGGAGTCCGCCCACTCGGCGGCTCGACGCGCCGCCCGCGACGACCGCGAGTCGGAGGTGATGAGACTGAGACTGCTGCTCGACACGGTCACCGACGCAGCCAGCGGGTTGCGCCGCGAGCTCGCCCTTCCTCCCTCGGACCTGCTGCCGGCCGACACGGTCGTGGCGCTCGAGCCCGCCGAGCATCTCCCAGCTCGTGACGCCGGCAGGGCACTCGGTGACGACGATCCGGCGCTGCTCAGGCAGCTGCTCTCGCTTCCCCAGGTTCATCTGATCGTCGACGGCTACAACGTGTCCAAGGCCGCGTGGCCGGCGCTGCCTCTGGACCAGCAAAGGACCAGACTGAGCTCCGGGCTGAGCGCTCTGCTCAGCGGCAGAAGGGTGGAGGTCACCGTGGTGTTCGACGGGGCCGACCTCGTGCATCCGCCGCCGGTCTCTTCGCCGCGCGGGGTCCGGGTTCGGTTCAGCCCTCCGGACGTCATTGCCGACGACCTGATCCGTCAGCTCGTCGAGGCCGAGCCGTCGGGACGCCCGCTCGTCGTGGTCTCGAGTGACAAGGAGGTGGCCCGCAGCGTGGTCAAGAAGGGCGCCCGTGCGGTGGCTGCTGAGGCACTGGTGAAAGCGCTCGCGGGAGCGTGAGCGACGGCGCGCCTGGACGGGCCCTTGTCCTTGCGGTGAGCCGTGGAGAGGCCCACCAGTTCAGCAAACCGTCCGTTGCGTCGGTGACGCTGGTGGCGGGTCTCGGTGTCGAAGGGGACTGCCATGCGGGAACCACGGTGCAGCACCTGTCCCGGATGCGCCGGGACCCAACGGCGCCCAACCTTCGGCAGGTCCACCTGCTCCACGCAGAGCTGCTCGACGAGATCGGCGGACAAGGGCATCTGGTCCACCCCGGCCAGCTGGGTGAGAACGTGACCACACGAGGTGTGGATCTGCTCGCCCTGCCCGCCGGCACCCGGCTCAACCTCGGAGCACGCGCGGTGCTCGAGGTGACCGGACTGCGCAACCCTTGCTTCCAGATCGACCGCTTCGACCAAGGCCTGCTGTCATGGGTGCTCCGTCGGGACGGGTCGGGAGACGTCGTTCGTCGTGCGGGCGTGATGGCCGTTGTCGTTCACGGAGGGAGGGTGGCCGCCGGGGACCCGATTGCCGTGGTTCTGCCAGCGCCACCGCATCTCGCTCTCCAACCAGTCTGACCCGCTGCTGGCGCGGATCGTCGGCGGGAGAGGAAATGTCGGTGGTCACCCTTAGCGTGTCACCACAACACGGTTCTCCTGGAGGCACACATGACACCTGACTCACCCCTGAGGCTCTCCTCACAGACTGACGGCGCCGGTCCAGTGCTTGACGTGACCTCGTCCGGGACGACCGTCATCGACTGCGATCGCTGCTCCATGCGGGGCATCGGGTGCGGGGACTGTGTCGTCACCGTCCTGCTCGGTGGACCACCCTTCGGCGTGGAGCTCGACGAAGCCGAGCGGCGCGCCATCGACGTACTGGCCGAGGCCGGCCTGGTGCCGCCACTGCGGATGGTCGAGCCGCTCGACAACCGTGTGCTCCCGCCGGCGTGACACTACGGCGAGCCATCGGAAGGGATGTGCATCGAGGAAGTCCTGACCAGACGGCGAGCTGGCTCTCCGGTTGGCCAGGGGACTCGATCGACGGTAGGGTTCGTCGGGATTTCCGCTTCACCTGAGCCCTGCAGAGCCGGGTTGCGCCAGCCGCTGCCCGTGGAGCATGAGTGTGACGAGTCTCGTCGCGCCGGACGTCCGCCAGTGAGAGGGAGCCCGTCGACCAGTGTCGAGCGGTCAGAGCAGCCACGTGCCCCGCTGGGTCAAGCGACTCTCCCTTGTCGGTGTGGCTGCGCTCGTGACCTGCGTCGGGCTGAGTCCGATCCCTAGCTCTGCGCGCGCTGACCGACCTGTCGTCGCGCTCACCGACAAGCCGACGATCGCTGAGGTGAAGGGCCGCCTCGACGCGCTCAACCATCAAGCCGAGATCGCTTCAGAGCAGCTCAACGCGGTGCGGGAACAGCTGACGTCGGCTCAGCGTCGACTCGCGACCCTGCAGGCCGACGTCGACCGCCAGCGTGAGCGCGTCAGTGAGCTGCGCGCCCAGGTGGTGGGATCGGCTTTGTCGGACTACCAGTCCAGTGCGGGACTGTCTACGTCGACTGCCTTCCTGGTCGCGCCCGATCCGCAGACGTTCATCAACGATCTCACCAATACCGCAGTGGCACAGGGCCAGCAGGCCGACGTCCTCACACAGCTGACCATGCAGGCGCAACAGCTGGGCGTCCAGGAGAAGGGGGCCCAGGCTGGGCTCGACGCGGTAACCGACCAGAAGACCGCGCTCGCCGAACAGCAGGTGGAGCTCGACGACAAGACCACAGAGGCACAAGATCTGCTCGACAGCCTCGAGGCGCAGCAGCGAGAGCGCCTCCGTCAACTCGAGCTCGAGGCTCAGCGGCAGGAGCGCCTCCACCAGCTTGAGCTCGCGGCCGCTCGAGAGCGCGAGGCCGACCAGACTTCCGCCCCCACACCGACGACGCAGGCACCGACGACGCAGGCACCGACCACCCAGTCACCGACGCGGCAGTCACCTCGTCCACCGACCGTGGCCGTCTCGACGTCGGACCGAGCCCAGGTCGCAGTCGCCTTCGCGCTGGCCCAGGTCGGTGACCCCTATGTCTACGGTGCCGCCGGCCCTGACGCCTACGACTGCTCCGGGCTGACGATGGCCGCTTGGGCCGCGGCGGGCGTCTCGATCCCGCATGCCTCGAGCATGCAGCCCAGCTCTGGCACGCCGGTGTCCGTCTCGGCTCTGCAGCCTGGAGACCTGGTCTTCTACTACTCGCCCATCTCGCACGTCGGTATGTACATCGGCAACGGGCAGATCGTGCACGCCCCTCACACCGGCTCCTTCGTCCAGGTCGTGCCGCTCAACTCGATGCCGATCGCAATGGCCGTCCACATCGCATGACCGCCTCCCGCTCCGGCGGGTGAGCCAGCACCCTCGACGTACGATCGTGCGGTGACCTCGGGCCATCCTGCGACGCTCACGCGCCCGAGATCGCGTCTCGTCGTCGCGACCGTTGGTGCTCTGCTGGTCGGGTTGTTGCCGTCGTGCAGCCTGGTGCCGACTGATCCGGCCTCGGACGGTCTTAGGCCCGCCTCGACAACCATCTCCACTGACGGCACCAAACCGGAAGCCACCAGCGGTCCGACCGCGTCCACGGCCCCGACGGACGTGCGGCCACGGATGGTGGCCGAGCTGGTCGAGCAGCAGCAGCAAGCCCTTCGTCACCGCGACCGGAACCGCTACCTCCAGACCTTTGACGCCCGGCAGCAGAGCTCGCGCCACCTGGCGCGCGCGACCTACCTCGACCTGAGGCGCCTTCGGGTGACCGCCTTCACAGCGCATCTTCTTCCCCTGCCGAGCGGCCCGTCCACCGAGGCGGTTACCGGCCAGACGTGGACCGCCCAGGTCCGTCTGCGTTGGAGCCTCGCCGGCCCGACCGGCTCCAGGGTGGTCCGCAACGTCGTGACGTTCTCAGTGGTGCGCCGCGGCGACCGGGCAAAGGTCGTCGGGCTCTCCCCAGCGCCCGGTCGACCCGAGCCGATCTGGTTGACGGGCAGGTTGCATGTGGCTCGCTCGACTTGCTGTCTGGTGACCGCCCCCGAGGCTTGGGTGGCGGCTTCGACGCTGCGTCTTCTCCGTCGGGTGAGCGGTGACCTCAAGGCCTACCTCGGGCCGTGGCCAGGAGGGCTCACCGCCTACGTCCGCGACTCCAGCAGTGAGGTCGCGCAGACGGTCGGTGCTCCCGGCGCCGCGTATGACGGCATCGCCGCGGTGACGGCTCCGATCAGCGACGGCGATGGGCTCCGGACGCCGGTGGCCATCGTGCTCGACGCTGAGGCGTTCGACGCGATGAGCGTTGGTGGGCGGCGTGCCCTGCTGACGCACGAGGCGACGCACGTCGCAACCGGAGCAACGTCGTCCGCACTGCCCCTCTGGCTCGTGGAGGGCTTTGCTGACTTCGTGGCACTGAGAACGGTGAGGGTGCCGGTTACCGAGGCAGCGGCGACATTGGTCAGCTACCTACGACGACACGGCCCGCCCGACAGCCTGCCGCGCCGGCGTGACTTCTCCGTCGGTGCCATGTCACTGGAGCCGGCCTACGAGGAGTCGTGGCTCGCCGTACGGCTCCTGTCTCGGCTCTCGAGCGCCCAGGACGTGCTGCGGTTCTACGAGGACTGCACCGCCCGCCCGCACCGTGTGGCGAGGCTTCTCGAGCGCCGTTACGGGCTGTCCATGGCAGGGTTCACAGCGGCGTGGCGCGGCGTCCTGGAGCGGCTTGCCAATGGCTAGGCCCAGCAGCTCGCGCATCGCCGTGCTCTTCCTGCTGGTCCTCTCCGGCGCGTTCCTGGCGGCGGTTGTGACACTGACGCCCTGGCAACCGCTGCCCGGGGCGACAATTCAGGCTGCGGTGCCCGGCAGCTTCTTCACCGCGGCTCAACAGGCCCGTTCCGAGCGGTACTTCGATCTCGTCAAGTGGGCTTCCTGGGGCAACCTCGCGGCCGGCATCGCTGTAACGTCGGTGCCTGGGTTCACCGGCTTGGGCCGAGCGCTGGTTGACCGGGTGCGTGCCCGACTGAGCCATTGTTGGGGCCAGGTGACGGTCCTGGTCGTGGCCGTTCTGGTCGCGCAGCGGTTGGTGACCCTTCCCGGTGCGGTGTGGCAACAGCACGTCAGCCGTGACTTCGGCCTGTCAACGCAGCCGTGGCCGAGCTTTGCGCTGGACCAGCTACTGGCGATGATGATCACCCTGGTCTTGTCGACGCTCGGCATGCTGCTGCTGGTGGCAGTCGCTCGACGCTGGCCCGACTGGTGGTTCGTACCGGCAGCGGGTGCTGCCTTCCTGCTCGTGATAGTGCTGTCCTTCGCGCGGCCCGTCGTCGTCGAACCGCTCTTCAACCATTTCACCCCCCTTGCTGACGGAGCACTGCGACAAGACCTCCTGACCCTGGCCGCACGGGACGGCATCGACGTCTCGGACGTCCTGGTTGCTGATGCGTCACGGCGAACGACCGCGTTGAACGCCTATGTGTCCGGCTTCGGCTCGACCAAGCGGATCGTGATCTACGACACGCTCCTGAAGGCGGCTCCCGACAGCGAGGTGGAGCTCGTCGTCGCCCACGAGCTGGGTCACGCTGTTCGCGACGATGTGCTGGTCGGCACGCTCGAAGGCGCACTAGGAGCCAGCCTGAGCGTCGTCGGTCTCTATCTGGTGCTGCGGCCGGGCCTGCTTCGCCGACGTACCGGGGCTCACGCGGCCGGTGACCCGGCCGTGGTCCCCGTGATCGTCGCGGTGGTAGCCGTCGCGGCCTTCTTCGTCCTTCCCGTGCAGGACACGATCAGCAGGCACATCGAGGCGCGCGCCGATGCACACGCGCTCGACCTGACCCGCGACCCCACCACCTTCGTCGCCATGCAGAGGCGGTTGGCGGTGACCAACCTCTCGCACCTGGAGCCCAACCCCGTGCTGGGCTTCTGGTTCAGCGACCACCCCCCCACCCTGGACCGCGTCGGGATGGCACTGGCCTGGCGACGGCTGCATCGGGCGTCGCCATGAGCACAAAAAGTTCTGGCAGTTCCCTTGGCGGCATCAAGGTGCTCGTGGTGACCAACGACTTCCCGCCGCGACGAGGTGGGATCGAGTCCTTCCTTCTCTCGCTCTGCCGGTCCCTACCCTCAGGATCTGTTGTCGTCTACACCGCCCGGATGCGCGGGAGCGGTGCCTTCGACGCCGAGCTCGACGTCGAAGTGGTGCGTGACCGGCGGGCCACCCTGCTGCCGACACGGAGGGTACGTCGCAGGGCGTGCGAGCTCGTGCGCCACCATCGGTGCCAGCAGGTCGTCTTCGGAGCGGCAGCGCCGCTGGCGCTCATGGCGGACGACCTGAGAGGGGCAGGAGCGACGCGGATCGTCGCAATCACCCATGGGCACGAGACCTGGTGGGCGCGGCTGCCGGTAACTCAGTCGCTGCTGCGCCGGATCGGAAACAGTGTCGACGTCCTCACCTACGTCAGCGAGCATTGCCGTCAGGCCGTCGCGGCCGCGTTGAGTGCCCGCGGCGCCGCACGTCTGACGCGGATGCCTCCTGGCGTTGATCTCGAGCGCTTCTCACCGGCCGTGGACGGCCGACCGTTTCGCGACGGGCTGGGCATCGCGCCGGGCCGCCCCGTGGTGCTTGCCGCCGCCCGACTCGTCGCCCGCAAAGGTCACGATCAGCTCATCGCGGCGTGGCCACGAGTGCTAAGGGCCCATCCCGCTGCGATCCTCCTGGTCGTCGGGGACGGGCCGGCACGAGCCGGTCTCGCTCGGCGGGTGATGCTCGAGGGCTTGCGCGAGTCCGTGCGACTCGTACCAGGGGTCGAGTGGGTCACCATGCCGAGCGTGTACGCCGCCGCCGACGTTTTCGCGCTGCCTTGCCGGACAAGGCGCTTCGGACTCGAGCCCGAAGCGCTCGGGCTTGTCTTCCTGGAGGCGGCGGCATCCGGGCTTCCGTTGGTGGTCGGCCGCTCTGGCGGCGCTCCGGAGACCGTACAGGACGGCGAGACAGGTCATCTCGTCGATCCCGGCAACCTCGGGGAGATAGCCGGTGCGGTCGTCGCGCTTCTCGACGATCCAGAAGCGGCGCGAGCCATGGGGCGCCGCGGCAGGTCGTGGGTGGCCCACCGGTTCTCCGAGCAAGCCAGCGCCCGCACCTTCACCCGACTGCTGCAGGACGGGTAATGTCTCGTCCGACCGGCAGCGACCGGCACTGACCAACCGCGACGGAGCGAGGGATGAGTGGTGGCAGAGCAGACCGCCTCGTCTCTCGTGGTGGCGTCAGCTCCAGGGCGAGTCATGAAGGTCATCGCCGACTTCGACAACTACCCGGGGTGGGCCAAGGGCGTCAGGTCCGCCAAGATCTTGTCTCACCACACCGACGGTCGTGCTCGCGAGGTGGAGTTCGTGCTGGACGCCGCGCCCATCAAGGACGAGTACGTCTTGTCCTACGAGTGGGAAGGCGACGAGCGGGTGGCCTGGTCGCTGGTCAGAGCCACGATGCTTACGTCGATGCAGGGTTCCTACACGTTGGCGTCACTGGGGAACTCGACCGAGGTGACCTACCAGTTGGCCGTCGAGGTGTCCATTCCCATGATCGGCCTGCTGAAGCGCAAGGCGGAGAAGGTGGTCATCGACACCGCTCTCAGGGGCCTCAAGCGCCGGGTGGAGACGGGCGGGTAGTTCTCAGCCGGGTCTGGTTGCCGCCTCGGCGAATGTCCCGGAGGTCAGATCGGACCGAGGTCCGTCGTCATACAGATGGAAGGATCGTCATGACCCCAGATCCAGTGGGAACTCTCGCCGAGGAGGCAGCCAAGCTCATCGCCGTGGTGCAGTCGTGGGGGCAGTCGGCCTCCGGGATGGGCAACGAGTCCCACGGCGGTCCGGCCGACGAAGGGGAGCCGGCCGATGACGACCGGGCGGCCGCCGAGCCGTCCGAGCACGCCCACTCGACCTCTGAATGCCGGTTCTGCCCCCTCTGCTCCACGGTGCGGCTGGCGCGGGCGGCTACTCCGGATGTCCGCGCACACGTCGGCAACGCCGTGCTTTCGTTGTCGATGGCGGTGTCGGAGCTTCTCGACAACGTTCGCAACGACGAGTCGGGGCGGCCGTCAGTCGAAGACGTCGATCTCGCGGAGGACTGACACGGTGTCTTTGACACTCGGAGTGGACGTCGGGGGCACCAAGATCGCAGCTGGCGTCGTCGGCTCCGACGGCCGGATATTCGACGAGCTCCGCCGGGTGACTCCTGCCACTGATGCCGAGGCGCTCAATGACGCGGTCGTCGAGGTGACGCAGGAGCTGATGGCCCGTCATCGAGTGACTGCCGTGGGCATCTCGGCGGCCGGCTTCGTCGACGCGACCTGCTCGACAGTGATGTTCGCGCCCAATCTCGCGTGGCGTGACGAGAGGTTGAGTGACACCATCCGGCGACGGGTGGGGCTGCCGGTCGTCGTCGAGAACGACGCCAACGCGGCCGCTTGGGGCGAGTTTCAGTTCGGCGCCGGAGCCGACGTCGACGACCTGCTCCTGGTGGCCGTTGGCACCGGGATCGGCGGCGGGGTGGTGATCGAGGGCATGCTGCTACGTGGCTCGTTCGGTGTCGCCGCTGAGATCGGCCACCTGAGGGTCGTGCCTGACGGCCTGCCCTGCGGCTGCGGCCGTCGAGGCTGCTGGGAGCAGTATGCGAGCGGCCGAGCCCTCGTGCGGTCCGCGCGCGAAGCGGTGGCAGCGGGACGACGGTTCACCCGGGTTCCCGATCTCCACGAGCAGGTTCTCGACGGACCCTCCATCACCCGGGCGGCTCAGTTTGGTGACCCCCTGGCGGTCGAGCTACTGGTCGAGCTGGGTCACCGGCTCGGCCAGGGTATCGCGAGCCTGGCGGCGGTTCTCGACCCTGGTGTTGTTGTCATCGGAGGTGGCGTGGCGGAAGCTGCGGAGCTCGTCACGCGGCCCATCCAGGAGGCGTTTGTGGAGCACCTGCCGGCCGGTGAGCACCGTCCCCACCTGGAGCTGAGGGTGGCGACCTTGGGCAATGACGCCGCCATCATCGGGGTGGCCGACCTGGCAAGGAGGCACGGTTGATGTTGCAGCGACTCGCGATCGGCATCGACATCGGTGGCACCAAGGTCGCGGCAGGCGTGGTTGACGAGGACGGGCTCGTGCTCGAACGCGCCCGGCGAGAGACGCCTTCCACCAGCCCGACCGAGGTCGAGAACACGATCGCCGAAGTGGTCCAGGAGCTGAGCTCGCGCCATCAGGTGGTGGCGGTCGGCATCGGAGCGGCCGGCTTCGTAGACGCGAGCCGCTCGACGGTGCTCTTCGCGCCACACCTGGCCTGGCGCCACGAGCCCTTGCGCGACGCCGTGCGACGCCGCGTCGGGCTGTCCACCCTGGTGGAGAACGATGCAAATGCCGCCGCCTGGGCGGAGTGGCGTTTCGGTGCCGTACAGAACGAGAGCAACTTGGTCTGCATCACGTTGGGAACGGGCATCGGTGGGGCAATGGTCTTCGACGGCGTGGTCCACCGCGGTCAGAACGGGATAGCCGGGGAGTTCGGGCACATGCAGGTGGTCCGAGACGGGCACCGCTGCGAGTGCGGCAACCGAGGGTGTTGGGAACAGTACGCGAGCGGCAACGCCCTGGTGCGCGAAGCGCGCGAGCTCGCCCGAGCCCGCTCACCAAGGGCGCAGCGACTGCTGGACAGAGCCGCAGGGGACGTCGACCGAATCACCGGACCCATGGTGACCGAGGTGGCGCTGGCCGGAGATCCGACGGCGGTCGAGCTGCTGGCTGAGGTGGGGGACTGGTTGGGTGTCGGGATCGCCAATATCGCCGCCGCCATCGACCCTGGCGTCTTCGTGATCGGCGGAGGTGTCTCCGATGCGGGGGAGCTGCTCATCTCACCCGCCACGGCTGCCTTCCGGCGGACGTTGACCGGCCGCGGTTACCGGCCGGAGCCTCGCATCGTGCGGGCGCACCTAGGCAACGAGGCCGGCATGATCGGTGCGGCTGACCTCGCCAGAACCGCGTCGCGACGCTCTCGACGGCGGCGGTCGTCGAGGAGCCGCAGCCGCTCGACGAGCGTCACACCGCTGCTGAGCCGCTCCACCTCCAGGCAGCCACCCCGAGTCGGTCGAACCACTGCCAGGGACTACTGGTCGAGCACCTGAGTGCCGCAGCCCCCTGCCCAACGCCTACCGGTCGACGAGCGTCATCTCGAAGGAGTACAGGTCGGGGCGGTACACATGGGTTCCCCGTTCCACCGCGCGTCCGCCGTCGTCGTATGCCGTTCGCTGCATCGTCAGCAACGGTGCCCCCTTGCGATCGGTGAGCAGTCGAGCCTCGCGGCCGTCGGCCCGGCGGGCGCCGATGCTCTGGTGCGCCACCCGGATGTGTAACCCCTCCGCGCGCAGGTGCTCGTAGAGACCGGTCACGGTGAGGTCGACCGAGCCGAGGTCCGTCACGTCGACCGGCACCAGGTTGGCGAGCAGCGCCAGGGGCTGTCCACCGATGAGGCGAAGTCGCTCGAGGTACCACAGCGGCGTTCCGACACGCACCTGCAGGTCATCGGCCGACACCGCGTCGGCCTCGACCCGCTCGAGACCGAGCACCTCGGTGTGAGGTTCTCGCCCCGCGCGTACCAGGTCATCCTGAAGGCTGGTCAGCTCGAGAGGACGCCTGACCTGGCTCTGGACGACCTGGGTGCCGACCCCACGTTTACGCACCAGAAGTCCCTTGTCCACGACAGTCTGGATGGCCTGGCGCATCGTGGGTCGCGACAACCCCAACTGTTCCGCGAGCGCTATCTCGTTCGAGATCCGCTCCCCGGCGATCAACGTCCCCCCGGTGATGGCGCGCTCGAGCTGTTCGGCCACCTGGAAGTACAAGGGCACGGGACTCGACCTGTCGACACTGAGATGGAGGTCAGTCGTCAAGAGAACGCCTCCTCGCCAGCAGTGGTGTCCAGCGGTGCCGACAGTAGCCGATGATGCCTCCCCGTGTATTGACGTCATATTGTCCTGACAAATGATTGACATCTAGAAGCAGTGTGGAGAGACTGGGGAGGCTGACTGAATCCGATGGTGAAACGAGGAGCATTGAGGATCGGACTGGCCGGGGCCGGCCGGATCGGCGCCATGCACGCCCACGTGCTGTCGCGGCTCGACCGCGATATCGAGCTGCTCGTCGGTGACATCGACGCAGCCCGCGCGGCGGTGGTGGCGTCCAAGGTCGGTGCGCGGGCGATGGCCTCGGTCGAGGCCCTGTACGACGCCCACCTCGACGCCCTGGTCATCGCTGCTGCCACCGACGCGCACGCCGAGCTGATCGCCCTGGCGGTGCGACGCGATCTGCCTGTCTTCTGTGAGAAGCCGGTCGCGTTCGACGTGGCAGGGACCCTGGACGTCGTGGCTGCGGTACACGCCACGTCGGTGCCGGTCCAGATCGGCTTCCAGCGTCGTTTCGACCCCGGTTATCGCGAGGCTCGGGCCGCCGTCGTGTCCGGGCGGTTGGGCTGGATCCATACTCTGCGCTCGTGCACGCTGGACGTCGCGCCGCCGCCACCTTCCTATGTCGCCTCGTCGGGTGGGCTGTTTCGTGACTGCGCGGTCCACGACTTCGACAGCATCCGGTGGGTCACAGGCCGCGAGGTCGAGACCGTGTTCGCCGTAGGCGCCAACCGAGGCGCTCCGTTCTTTGCAGATCTGGGCGACGTCGACGCCGCCGCCGCGACGCTGCGGCTGGACGACGACACGATCGCCCTGGTCAGCTGCTCGCGCTACAACCGGGCAGGCTACGACGTACGTCTGGAGCTGCTCGGGGAGAAGGGCTCCATGTCCGTGGGCCTGGACGACCACTCGGCGCTGGCTTCGGCCGAACCAGGCGCGAGCTTCCCCTCCGGTGGGTCGCACGCCGCCTTCCCTCAACGGTTCGCCGCGGCCTACGAGGCGGAGCTGCGTGCCTTCGTCACCCTGGTCCGTGAAGGGGGAGAGAGCGAGTGCACGCCCGATGACGCCCTGCAGGCCTTCTATGTGGCGGAGGCGTGCGAGCTGTCGCGCCGGGAGAACCGTTCGGTCGCGGTCGCCGAGGTCGTTCGTTGAGGTCGTCCGCTCTCCAGGACCGCGTCGCCGGCGCTCCGATCTCCTGGGGCGTCTGTGAGGTCCCCGACTGGGGCCGTCAGCTGGCGCCGAGGCGGGTCCTGAGCGAGATGCGCGAACTGGGGCTCACGGCGACCGAGTTCGGTCCGGACGGCTTCCTGGAGGTCGAACCGGCGGCCAGGGCGCGCCAACTGGCGTCGTACGGACTCACCGCGGTCGGCGGGTTCCTTCCGGTGGTGCTGCACGACTCCACCCATGATCCCCTCCCCGAGGCCGACGAATTCATTGATGCCTGCCTGGCCGCCGGCGCCTCCGTGATCGTGCTGGCCGCAGTCACCGGACTGGTCGGCTATGACGAGCGACCGATGCTGGACGACCTGGGCTGGAAGACCCTGACGAGCAACCTCGACCACGTGGCCGATCATGCCGCCCGGCGCGGCGTGCAGGCAGTGCTGCATCCGCACGTGGGAACCATGATCGAGAGGCGCTCGGAGGTCGAGCGCCTGCTCGACGGCTCCTCGGTCGGGCTCTGTCTGGACACCGGGCACCTCGCTGTCGGTGGGACCGACCCGGTCGAGCTCGCCGTGGCTGCTCCGGACAGGGTGAAGCACGTGCATCTCAAGGACGTCGACCTCACGGTGGCCGACGGCGTGCTCCGTGGTGAGCGCAGCTACTGCGACGCCGTGCGGAACGGCATGGACAAGCCGCTCGGCGAAGGCGATGTCGACATCGCCGGACTGGTC
>JBPCRX010000054.1:0-7930 GCA_050996395.1 Nocardioidaceae bacterium | reverse complement strand
AAAGCCCAGAACAGGTTGCCCTTGATTGTCCGCAGCGTCGAACGCGCCAGTCGGATCGCGTCACCAGCAGTCCGCAGATCGCCGCGAACCAGAGTTACGTCGGAGGCTTGGATCGCCACGTCGCTGCCTGTGCCCATGGAAAGCCCCAGATCAGCTTGAGCCAGCGCGGCTGCGTCGTTGACCCCGTCACCCACCATGGCGACAACGGCGCCCTGAGCCTGCAGCGTCTTCAGCACACGTACTTTGTCGGCGGGGAGCACTTCGGCGATCACGTCGTCGGCGGCGATGCCGACCTCCGCCGCGACCGCCGCTGCGGCGCGGGAGTTGTCTCCAGTCAGCAGCATTGGACGCAGACCCAGCTGCCGCAGCTCCGCGACGGCCTGTGCTGAGCTTTCCTTGATGGTGTCGGCGACTACGACGATCCCCCGGACCGACCCGTCCCATGCCACCCAGACCGGAGTCTGACCTTTCCCCTCGGCTTCGTCTGCCACAGCCCGCAGGTCCATCGTGCTGACTGTTCCGCACTCGCTCTCCAACCAGGTACGCCGACCTGCCGCGACGGTGTGCCCGTCGACACCTCCGACCACACCTAGACCGCCATGGCTCATGAACCCGCTCACGGTGGGCAGGCAGTCCCCACCGGCCTGCAGAGCCCACGTCGCGATCGCTCGGCCGATGGGGTGCTCGGACGCGTCCTCGAGGGCGCCGGCGAGCTTGCTGAGCTCGGCCTCGGCCACCCCGACCATCGGGTGGACCGAGACCACGGCCATCCTGCCGGTGGTCACGGTGCCGGTCTTGTCCAGGACGATCGTGTCAACTCTGCGGGTGGACTCCAGAATCTGCGGGCCCCTGATGAGGATGCCCAGCTGGGCACCACGGCCGGTACCGACCATGAGGGCAGTCGGGGTGGCGAGCCCGAGCGCGCAGGGGCAGGCGATGATCAGGACCGCCACTGCAGCAGTGAACGCGACGGTGGCCGAGTGGCCGGTCAGGAGCCAGCCGGCCAGGGTGGTCAGCGCCAGGACGATCACTACCGGCACGAAGACGCCGGCCACCCTGTCGGCGAGGCGCTGGACGTCGGCCTTGCCGCTCTGGGCAGCTTCCAGCAGCCGGGTGATCTGAGCCAGCTGGGTGTCGACTCCTACCCGAGTGGCCCGCACCTGCAGGCTGCCTCCAGTGTTGAGGGTGGCCCCCGTGACACTGTCACCCGGACCGACCTCGACCGGTACGGGCTCACCCGTCAGCATCGCGGCATCGACGGCGGAGCTGCCAGCGGTGACGACGCCGTCAGTGGCGATCGCCTCCCCTGGGCGAACGTCGAAGACATCACCGACCATGAGCTCGTCAGCCCCGATACGGATCACGCCACCAGCGCGGTGCACCACGACTTCCTTGACCCCCAGATGGAGCAGTGAGCGAAGAGCCGCGCCTGATCTCTGTCCTGCTCGCGCCTCGAAGTAGCGACCGCCAAGGAGGAACACAGTGAGTACGGAGGCGACCTCAAGGTACAGATGACCGGCACCTGCGTCGCGCTGGGGCACGAGCGTGAAGCTCATCGTCATACCCGGTCGTCCGGCGTCGCCGAAGAAGAGCGCCCACATAGACCACAACCAGGCTGAGCCGACTCCGACCGAAACCAACGTGTCCATCGTCGCTGCACCGTGGCGGGCGTTGGTGAACGCCGCTCGGTGGAAGGGCATCGCCCCCCACACCGCAACCGGCGACGCAAGCACCAGAGCGAGCCACTGCCAGTTGGTGAACTGCAGTGCTGGGACCATCGAGAGCACCAGCACGGGAAGGCTCAGCGCGCCACACACCAGCAACCGCTGCTTCGCCACTGCCAGCTCGCGGGCGAGACTGGCGACTTCGGCGTCCTCGGCGTCGACCGGGTCGCCTCCAGTCGCAGCGCTCACGATCCTCGCGGTGTAGCCGGTCGCCACAACCGTACCGAGCAGGTCGTCAGGCGTCACCGAGACGCCGTGGCGCACGGTCGCCTTGGCAGTGGCGTAGTTGACGCTGGCGCTCACACCCTCGAGCTTGTTCAGCTTCTTCTCCACCCGGGCGGCGCATGAGGCACAGGTCATCCCGCCGACGACCAGCTCGATGTCGCGCTCTGTGTCGAGGCGGGACTCAGTCTGAGCGCTCACCAGCTCGCCTTCTATCGTTGGAAGTACGTCGTCGTCGTCATCGTCAGGCGTCTGCCAGCTGGTAGCCGCCGGCTTCGTCCAGAGCTTCAGCCAGCTCAGACCGGTCGATCGGGCCGTCGGTCATGAGCGACAACGTCGAGGTGCCGCCGGCAACCAGAACCACGTCGACCCCAGTGACGCCCGGAAGCGCGGTCAGCTCGCTGGTCACCGCGGCGACGCAGTGCTCACAGGTCATCCCCGTGACGTGATGGGTCTGAGCAGACATCAACATCTCCTTGTTCGGTTCGGTTCGGTTCGGTTCGAGGTTGACGTCCCGCGGCCCTGTGAACCCATTCTCATGAGCGGACCAGTCGGCTGATTGCAGCCGTCGCCTCTTCCAGCTTTGCCTCGGCCGTGGTGCCGCCGGTATGGATCGCGTCAGCGACGCAGTGGCTCAGGTGCTCGTGCAGCAGACCCAATGCCACTGCCTCCAACGCCCTGGTCGCCGCCGAGATCTGCGTCAGCACGTCGATGCAGTAGGTCTCCTCCTCCACCATGCGCTGCAAACCCCTCACCTGACCCTCCACCCGGCGAAGCCGTTTGAGGTGGGCCGCCTTGGTCTCGAGGTAGCCGGGGGGACCCGTCCCAGACGCCGTGTCGCTTCCCTCAGCACGTGTCGCCATGCGTCAAATATACCCCCCGCGGGTATGCCTGAACAAGCATGAGCGGATGGCAGTCACCGCTTCCTCGCGCATCCGGGGACCGGACGGCCGGTCTGTCGTGACTAGCCTGGCGAAGTGTCCTCCCGTGCGCTCGCGCTGGCGGCGGTCGGTGTCACGATGTATGACAGTGGCGCCATACGGGTTCACCTCGCCGCGATCTTCGTGCCTGTGCTGGTTTTCGCGCTGACCGCCGCAATGCTGGTGCTGCCTCCCGCTGCGGCTTCGAAGGCTCCTCCGTCGGCTATCGGCGGCGGATGGTGAGCACTGCGGAGTCGACTCGAGGTGGTGGTTGGAACGCACTCCGCGGGACGGTCAGGCCACGCCCGAGCACGAAGTCGCGACGCCAACGGTTCGCGCCGACCGCCTGATGATCCACGATCTGTCGGACTACACGACGCTGGAGCACCAGATCCGCAGACAACAACCGGCTGTCTCGCGACGTCAGCCGCCGCAACAAGGCGCTCTGAACCGCGTAGGGCGGGTTCGCGACCACCCGAAACCGTTCCCTGGGCCAACGTAGCCGGCGGATGTCAGCCCTGACCACGATCACCGGCTTCTCAGCGAAGCTCGCGCGGAGGCTGCCACACCTACCAGGGTGCAGCTCCACCGCGATCACGCGGGCGCCGACAGCAAGCAGTGGCCGAACCAATGCACCCTCACCGGCACCGAGGTCGACGACCAGATCACCAGGCTTAATCTCGGCCGCCTCGACGACCCGGGTCGCAAAGCGATCAGACAGCCGGTGCCAACCCCACAGTGGCGGCTCGAGGGGAGGCTGGAAGCGCCGCCCGTTCCGCGAGCGCCCGGACACGACGCACCATCACCATGATCACGAGCTCACCATAAGGACCGCGAGGCCCGCGCAGCAATCGAATATCACCTCTGCTCGAGGCGGTGTGCCGGCGCGCGCGGGACGCGGTGAAGTCACCCTGCGGGTGCGGCACGCGGGTGCAGGTCCACCTGTCCTCTTGGTCCACGGCCACCCACGTACCGGGGCGACCTGGCACATGGTGGCTCCGCGCCTCGTGGACGCAGGGTACGGCGACCCCGTCGCCGTGTGGCGGCCCTGGGTGGACGACCTGCGAGGCGCCGCGATCGAGTCGGGTCATCACATGGCGGAGGAGAACCCCGCAGACCTGAGCGATGCGCTCATCGACTTCCTGGCGTAGGAGCTGAACTGGCTGAATGGCGGCCAACGGTGAATCGGACCGTCTGGGTCAGGCTGATCCGACCGGAGTCGTCGCGGCATTCTTCGAGGATGGCGTAGGCCCGTCGCTTGATGTCATCGCGCTCTGCCTCGGGTACGGCCAACCAGAAGATCCGCTGCCCGTGTGACCACGTCCAGTCATACCACTGGTCGGGGTCGGCGAAGGACGGCGAGATGTCGGCGCTCGACGTCCGCACCTCGTCATACCCGGCCGAGGTCAGGAGATCTCCGACACCGACGTCACTCGCGAACGGTCCTGCCTGACCGCTCGTGCGGGCGTCAAGGAGGTGGGGCGGCAGGTAGGGAAGGAAGAGATCGTCGAGCTGCTTCCAGGCAGGGTCCCGAAGGCTGAACGTCGAGATCCCGAGCCGGCCACCCGGACGCAGCAAGGACCGCCACCGGCTCAGAGCGTCGCCCGGCTCCGGCAGGAAGAAGACGACCAGCGAGGCGGTGACCAGGTCGAACGCCGCATCCGAGAGGTCCGGGGCGGCCGCGTCCATCACGTGCAGCTCCACCTGCTTCAGACCTCGTGCTCGCACATCCGCTCGCGTGCGCTCCACCATGGCGGCCGACAGATCGATGCCCACGACCCGCCCCTGGGTGCCGACACGCTCGGCCAACGGGAACAGGGCGGCACCTCGACCGCATCCCACATCGAGGGCCCG
This sequence comes from Nocardioidaceae bacterium, assembly GCA_050996395.1. Lineage (GTDB taxonomy): Bacteria > Actinomycetota > Actinomycetes > Propionibacteriales > Nocardioidaceae > JBPCRX01. The sequence goes on along the minus strand of JBPCRX010000054.1, from coordinate 3,210 downwards.
CTCTCCCGTGCGCGGTGCCATCTCCTGCACGAGCCGCTCGGCGATGGGCTGGAACCAGTCGACCCCGACGGCGTCGTACGTCTTCGCGACCGCGTCGAAGACGCTGGCGACCTGCAGACTGCGTTCACTCGGCTCGTGGTTGCTCATCCGGTCATGCTTCCAGATTGACCACGCGGAACAGAACGTATGGCGTTTGCGGCCGTGGACCGTGGGTACGGCTGCAGCACTCGGACGTGACGCCGGTCGCCCCTGACCGTGAAGCTCGAAGGGAAGTTCCCATGGCGAACCTGACCCGCTTGCCTGCACCGATCATCGAGCAGTGGGAGTGGCAGTATGCCGGGCTCTGCCGCAGCGTCGACCCGGAGGTGTTCTTTCCGCCCGACTCCGAGCGAGGCCCGGTCCGCCAGCGCCGCGAGTCCCAAGCCAAGCAGTACTGCGAGAGCTGTCCGGTGCTTGCTCGGTGCCGCGAGCACGCGCTCAAGGTGCAGGAGCCGTACGGCGTCTGGGGCGGTCTCACTCCTCGCGAGCGAGACCGGATACTGAGCAGCCCGACGTTCGCGGCGGCGCCTCCGGTGTCCTCGCAGCGCCCGGCTGCTCGCTAGCAGACTGGGACCACCAGCCCGGCAGGTCGTCAGGTCCAGAACACCTCGTCGACCACCGCAGCGGCCCGCCGAGCGTTGCGCCGGTAGTCCTCACTGAGGCGGCCCGCTTCGCCGTCATCTCCACAGAGCCGGGCCACTGCTGCCAGGTCACGGGCGGAGGTCGGCAGCGAGTCCGAGGGTCGTCCGCGCACCAGCGTGGTTGCATTTCGTACTCTGCTCGCGCGCGTCCACATGTCGCTCAGAACGCGGGCGCCACGCGCGTGGATCAGGCCGGCATCCACGGCCGCCTGCAACGCCTCGAGAGTGCGAGTCGTACGCAGAGACGCCAGTCGGGCGCCGTCGCGCAGCTGCAGCAGCTGCACCGTCCACTCAACGTCCGTGAGACCACCACGGCCGAGCTTCACGTGAGTGCTGGGGTCGGCGCCCCGAGGTAGCCGCTCGACATCCATCCGTGCCTTGATGCGGCGGATCTCCTGCACCTCGAGCGCAGTCAACCCACCGGCCGGATACCGCACCGGGTCGACGATGGCGTTGAACGCCAACCCCAGCGCCTCGTCGCCGGCCACCGGGCGGGCTCGCAGCAGCGCCTGGGCCTCCCAGATCTTCGCCCACCGCTCGTAGTAGGCGCGGTAGGACGCCAACGACCTGACCAGCGGACCCTGCCGGCCCTCGGGCCGAAGCGCCGCGTCGACGAGGAACACCGGTTCCGCGCCCGGCAGCGCCAACAGTCGGCGCATCTCGTTGGCGACGGCGAACGCAGCCTCCGACGCCTCCTGCTCCGACGTCCAGGACAGCGGATCGTGGACGAAGAGCACGTCCGCATCACTCGCGTACGACATCTCACAGCCGCCGAGTCGTCCCATGGCGATCACCGCGAGGCGAGTGGGAAGCGGTCTCCCGGTCGCCTCTTCGATGGCGGTGGTGGCAACTGCCAGGCCTCCGGCCAAAGTCGCCGTCGCAACGCTGCTCAGCGCCTCGCCCACGGCTGCGAGGTCAATGAGCCCGAAGATGTCGGCCGCTGCCACCCGCAGGAGCTCTCTGCGTCGTACGGCCCTCACCGCCGCGATGGCGTCCACTGGATCGTCTTGGCGTTGGGCCGCCTGGGTGGCTTCACTGACGAGCGCGCTGGTGCTCCGTGGCAGCAGATCAGCGTCATGGGCCAGCAGCCCGGTGGCCTCGGGGGCTCGGAGCAGCAGGTCGGTGGCGAACCGGCTGGCCCCCAGCAGGTGGGCGAGGCGCTCTGCCGAGACACCCTCGTCGCGCAGCATCCTCAGGTACCACGGCGATCGACCCAGGGCATCGCTCAGCCGGCGGAAGCCGAGCAACCCGGCGTCGGGGTCGGGCGTCTCGGCGAACCATCCCAGCATCACCGGTAGCAAGGTGCGCTGGATCGATGCCCGGCGCGACACTCCTGCCGTCAGCGCCTCCAGATGGCGCAGCGCGGCGCCCGGATCGGCATACCCGAGTGCCTCGAGGCGTTGACGCGCCGCATCCGTCGTGAGCCGCACATCACCACCGGGCAGCGCCGCGACCGCCTGTAGAAGCGGCCGGTAGAAGAGCTTCTCGTGCAGCCGCCGGACCTCTCGGCCGTGTTGGCGCCACTTGCCCAGCAGCGCGGCTGCACTGCTCAGGCCGACCGAGCGAGCCAGCTTGTGCACGGTGGCGTCATCCTCGGGCAGCTGGTGCGTGCGACGCAGGTGGCTGAGCTGCAGCCTGTGCTCGAGCGTTCGCAGGAACCGGTATGCCGACGCGAGCGCCGCTCCGTCCTCCCGGCCGACATAGCCGCCGTCAATCAGGGCCTGGAGCGCACACAGGGTGTTGCCCGACCGCAGCGTCGTGTCGGACCGGCCGTGCACCAGCTGCCGGAGCTGCACCGCGAACTCCACGTCACGCAGACCGCCGGGGCCGAGCTTCAGCTCCCGCTCGACGTCCCTGGGCCTGATCTGGTCCACGACCCGTCGGCGCATCGCCTGCACGTCGTGCACGAAGTCGGGCCGGTCGGCCGCCTGCCAGATGAGCGGCTGCACCGTGGCGACGTACCGCTCACCGAGCTCGACGTCGCCAGCGACCGGCCGGGCCTTGAGCAGGGCCTGGAACTCCCACGTCTTGGCCCAGCGGTGGTAGTACGTCGCGTGGCTGCTCAGGGTGCGCACGAGCGGCCCCGCGCGCCCCTCCGGTCGCAGGCTCGCATCGACCGGCCACAAAGTGCCCTCGCGGGTGTGGTCGGCACAGATCCGCATGAGCGCGGCGGCCACCGCCGAGGCCGCCTTCAGAGCGAGCGTCTCGTCGGCCCCGGTGGCGGGTTCGGCCACGAAGATGACGTCCACGTCGCTCACGTAGTTCAGCTCGTGTCCACCGCACTTGCCCATGCCGATCACCGCGATCCGGCAGAGGCCCGCGGCGGCACCCACCTCGCGGCCGGCGAGCACCAGCGCGCCCTCGAGGGTGGCGGCGGCCAGGTCAGCGAGCTCGGCGGCCACGTCGTCCACAGCCATCTCCAGCGTGAGGTCACGCGCGGCGAGCCGCAGCAGTAGCCGACGGTAGATGCGGCGCAACCCATCGCCGTCGTTGGGGGTGGAGAGACGCTCCACCCCCCCCCTATCGCTTT
>JBPCRX010000119.1:0-7474 GCA_050996395.1 Nocardioidaceae bacterium | reverse complement strand
CACCACCCTTGGCGGCGGAGGTGTTCTAGAGCACGGACGGCCCCTGTTGTGGCTCCTTGAGGACGAGGCGCAGGACGTCATACGTCGATGACGACGAACGCGTGACCCCCGACATGGCTCTCCTCGCCCAGGCTTGTGCCTGGCCCAGGCCGAATGGTACGCCGTTTCGGGTGAGGCAACACCTTGTGGCGGACGGCACTGCATCAATCGTGACCCGTCTCAGGGTTTAGGGAGGATCGCCTCGTCGCCCGGGATCTCGACGGACCGGTGGCGCGGCCACTGCGGGATAATGCGGTGATGCGGCACACTGATCAGGTGACCACGGGCGTTCAGAAGCCGACGTGCCGGGGTCGAGGGTCGAAAGACGTGCGATAGAGGTGGGCGGTTTGACGGCTCAACAGTGCCGCGAGGCCGAGGCTGAGCGGAGCCCTGTCGGCACGACGCCCACCGCAGGAGCGACGGTCGCATCGGCCGGGAGCAAGCCCGTCGTCCGGTACTGGCCGAGCTGGCTCAGGCGAGCGTTCCTGTCCAGCTGGGTCGTGGAGATCGCTGTCCTGCTCGTTCTCGGTGTCGCCTACAACATCGTCCGAGCGCTGCCGCGTACGCGGGCGATCAGCGCGGTCTCCCACGCGCACGACGTCTTCTCTCTCGAGGGTCCTGTCTTCGGGTGGCTGGAGCTGCCGCTCAACCACTGGATCGAGGGGGTGACGCCCATCGCCGTGGCGAGCTGTTACCTGTACGCCGTCCTGCACTACGCGGCGACCCCCGTTGTCTTCTTGATGTCCCGCAGACGTGGGAACTGGCAGTACTGGCGCGGCTACTGGGCGCTCGTGCTGGCGTCCGGCATGGCTGTCGGCGTCTACGCCTTCTATCCAGTCGCTCCGCCGCGCCTGGTTCCCGACCTCGACATCGTCGACACGATGCGCGTCTTCAGCGGCTACGGCTGGTGGGGTGCAGCAGCGTCCGCGCCGCGCGGTATCGGGGACATGACCAACCAGTACGCCGCGATGCCATCGATGCACTTCGGCTGGTCGTTGTGGTGCGCCGTGCAGATGTGGGGGTTCAAGGCGCGGGTCTGGCGCGTCCTTGCTGTGCTCTACCCCCTCGTCCTCGCTGTCATCGTGCTCGCCACCGGCAACCACTTCCTGCTCGACGTACTGGCGGGGGCGCTGTGCGTGCTCGTGGCCTACGCCGTCGTCGAACCTCTCGGGCGACTCGTCTCGTCTGGCCGGGCCTCGATCGGTGGGGAGTCTGCAGCTGCGGGACCGGTGTCGTGAGCCGCGTGCGGCTGCTCTCGAAACCCGGCTGCCACCTCTGCGACGACGCCAGAGAGGTGATCGCCGCGGTATGCGAAGAAGTGGGCGAGAGTTTCGACGAGGTGGACATTACCCGCGACGAGACACTCATGCACAGTTTTGCCGAGCAGATCCCGGTCACCTTTGTCGACGGAGCCCAGCACGACTTCTGGCGGGTGGACCCCGTCAGGCTGCGCGCCGCCCTGCAGATCCAGTGACCGGGCTCCAACAGGATTTTGTTCTCGCGTTCACAAACTCTTACAGTGTCCTCACCGTCGCCTGAAGAGCTGCCTCGAGAGCCGACAAGCGCCATCTTCCCGCGGCCGCCAGGAGCACCGTGACCGCAGCAGGAAGCCGCAGGAGCGGCCCGGGCCGCGCCGACCGCGCCGAACGGGAAGTCCCCGAAGCGACGGTCGCCAGGTTGCCCGTCTACCTGCGTACACTCACCTCTTTTGCCGAGCGCGACGTCGCAACGGCAAGCAGCGAAGACCTGGCCGGCGCCGCGGGTGTGAACTCGGCGAAGCTGCGCAAGGACCTGTCCCATCTCGGCACGTACGGCACGCGCGGGGTGGGCTACGACGTCAACTACCTGCGCTACCAGATCTCCCGTGAGATCGGGCTCACGCAGGACTGGCCGGTGGTCATCGTCGGCATCGGAAACCTTGGTCACGCGCTCGCCAACTACTCGGGGTTCGGGAACCGCGGCTTCCACATCGCGGCGCTGCTCGACAGCGACCCGGCCAGACGTGGCGAGTCCGTCGCCGGACGGCGCATCCGTCCGCTCGCAGATCTCGATGAGGTCGTGCGGTCAGAGGCCGTCTCGATCGGCGTCATCGCCACGCCGGCCAATGCTGCCCAGGACGTCTGCGACCGCTTGGTCGCAGCCGGTGTCACCAGCATCTTGAACTTCGCCCCGGCAGTGCTCGCGGTGCCTGACCAGGTGGACGTCCGCAAGGTCGACCTCTCGATCGAGCTGCAGATCCTCGCCTATCACGAGCAGCGTAAGGCTCACGGGCTCGCAGTCGCGGCGCTCAAGGCAGATGCCATATGAGCATCCTGACAGTCGGCGCATCTCACCGCACCGCGCCGCTGGAGCTCCTGGAGCGGCTCGCAGTCGACGTCGATGGCGCGCGAAAGCTGCGGCGTGCGGTCCTCGACACCGACCATGTCGCTGAGTCTGCGCTCCTCGTCACCTGCAACCGGATCGAGATCTACGCCGAGGTGGACCGCTTTCACGCGGGCGTGGAGGACCTCACCGCGTTGCTGGCTGATCATGCGGACCTCGGCGTCGACGAGCTGCTGCCCGCGCTGCACGTTCACTACGACGAGGCGGCGGTGGCGCACCTCTTCCAGGTGGCCGCTGGGCTCGACTCGATGGTCATCGGCGAGACCCAGATCCTCGGACAGCTCCGCGACGCCCTTCGACTGGGTCAGCTCGACGAGACCGTCGGCCCGGTCCTGAACTCGCTCTTCCAGCAGGGCCTGCGCGTAGGCAAACGCATACACGCCGAGACCGGTATCGACCGAGCCGGACAGTCCGTCGTCTCCGTGGCACTCGAGGCGGCCTCCCTCCGCCTCGGTCCGCTCGAGCAGGCCCGTGTGCTCATCGTGGGTTCGGGCTCGGTGGCCTCCCTCACTGCTGCTTCGGTGCGTCGTTCCGGCGCTTCGGACGTCGTGATCGCCTCCCGTACTCCCGCTCACGCCGAGCGGCTAGCGCAGCGCACCGGAGCAAGGGCGATCCCGCTCGCGCGGATCGACCATGCCTTGGCTGAGGTGGACCTGCTGATCTCGTGCACCGGCGCAGCCGGCACTGTTGTCTCCGTCGAGTTGGTGCAGACCGCCCTCGCGACGAGGCTGCAGGACACTGCGCTTGTCGTCCTCGACCTCGCGCTGCCACACGACGTCGAACCGGCGGTGGCGACCCTGCCCGGGGTGACACTGGTCGCGCTACAAACGCTGGCTGAGTCGGCCAACGACCGAGCCAGCCAGGCAGACGTCGCGGCGGCGCAGCGGCTGGTCGCCGAAGAGGTAGCTGCATTCGTAGCGGCCAAGGATGCCGCCCGCGTCACACCTACTGTGGTGGCTTTGCGGTCCATGGCGACAGCGGTGGTGGCCAGTGAGCTGGAGCGGCTGTGGACCAGGCAGGGCGACCTGACCGGCGCTCAGCGCGACGAGATCACCCAGACGGTGCGCCGCGTGGCCGACAAGCTTCTCCACGAGCCGACGGTACGGGTCAAGGAGCTGGCTGGGCGGTCGCCCGAGGCGTCGTACGCTGAGGCACTCGCCGAGCTGTTCGCCTTAGATCCGGCGGCCGTGAACGCCGTCATCGGCATAGGGGATCCGTCGTGACCACCCTGCGGCTCGGCACCAGAGCGAGCAGGCTGGCACGCCACCAGAGCGAGCTCGTCGCCGCGACGATTCAGGACGCTCTCGGTGTCGACGTGACGTTGGTCCCGGTGGTGAGCGAGGGCGACCGCACCAGCGCACCGCTGGCGCAGATCGGCGGAACCGGCGTCTTCGTGACGGCTGTGCGTGAGGCACTCGTCCACCGCAATGTCGACCTCGTCGTGCACAGCCTCAAGGACCTGCCGACCGTCGACGACGACCGGGTACGCCTCGCCGCCGTCCCGCCCCGCTCCGACCCTCTTGACGCCCTGTTCGCACGCGACGGGCTCACGCTGGGTGAGCTGCCTCGGGGGTCGACCGTCGGCACCGGCTCTCCACGTCGGGCCGCGCAGCTGCATGCACTCGGCTTGGGGCTTGACGTAGTGGCGATCCGTGGCAACGTCGACACCCGCCTCAGCAAAGTCCGATCCGGTGAGGTCGACGCCGTCGTTCTCGCCAGAGCAGGTCTGCTTCGGCTGGGGCGTGATGACGAGGTGACCGAGATCATCGACCCCATCCAGATGCTCCCTGCCCCGGGGCAGGGAGCCCTCGCTGTCGAGGTCGCCTCCACCTCGCTCGGGCTCGGTGACGACATTGCGGACGCCCTCGACGACGGGCCGTCTCGCGCAGCGGTGACCGCCGAACGTGCGCTGCTGCGTGCTCTCGAGGCAGGGTGCAGTGCTCCCGTCGGAGGGCTGGGTGACATCGCCGAGGCCGACGACGGGCTCGAGCTCTGGCTCCGCGGCGTCGTCGTCAGCCCAGACGGCAGCCGCCTGGTGCGACTGTCGAGCTCTGGTCCGGTCGACGACCCCGATTCGGTCGGACGACTCCTGGCCGAGCATCTGCTCGCCGCGGGCGCCGACTCCATCATGCAGCTGGTCGCCTCATGACCCGTTCCCCCGCCAAGAGCTCCACCGATCCCCCCGAGACGGAGACGCAGCCCATGTCCAATCGTGCCGCAGCCAACGGTGCCGCAGCCAACTCGTCGCGCCGGCCAACGGTGCGTCTCGACTCGCGTCTCGCCGGTCCCGCCGGATGTGTCTCCTTCGTCGGCACCGGACCCGGGGACCCCGGGTTGCTCACCGTTCGTGCGACCGAGCTGATTGCAGCCGCCGACGTGGTGATCACGGAGTCCTGCGAGCACGCATCGGTGCTGCGTGACGTTCTCGGTGACCGTCTGGACGAGGTGGTGGTGGTCGACGGTGGGTACGGCGAGGACGGTCAACCGCTCACCCATGCATCCCGTGCGAAGCTGGTGGTCAAGCACGCCAAGGGTGGTGGCAACGTCGTACGGCTGATCGTCGGCGACCCGTGGATGTATGCAACCGGCGCCGAGGAGGCCGTCGCGTGCGCCAAGGCGCACCTTGCCTTCGAAGTGGTTCCGGGCGTCAGCTCGGTCAGTGCCGTGCCTGCCTACGCTGGTGTGCCGTTGACGACGCGGACGTCCCGCGAGGTCACCGTGGTCAACGTCGGCGAAGGCAAACTCGACTGGGCCAAGTACTCCGAGTGTCAGACGTTGGTGCTGCTGTCGGCTCTGACGGCTCTGCGCGACGTCGCCGGGGGGTTGTGCGCCGCAGGTCGTTCGGCAGACACTCCGGTCGCGGTCACCTCGGTGGGAACGACGACAGGCCAGAGGACCGTCGTCGGGACATTGGGCGACATCGCCGCGGAGGTCGAGGAGGCCGAGCTCGAGAGCCCGGCCGTCGTCGTCGTGGGTGAGGTGGTGGCGCTGCGTGAGGCGCTCTCGTGGTTCGAGACCAAGCCGCTGTTCGGCTGGCGCATCCTGGTGCCCCGCACCAAGGAGCAGGCCGGCTCCTTGTCGTCGACGCTGCGCTCCTTCGGCGGAGTGCCCGAAGAGGTGCCGACCATCTCGGTGGAGCCGCCGCGCAACCCGATGCAGATGGATAAGGCGGTCCGGGGCCTAGTCGAGGGCCGCTACGAGTGGGTCGCCTTCACGTCGGTCAACGCCGTCAAGGCGGTGCGGGAGAAGTTCGACGACTACGGCCTCGACGCCCGCGCGTTCAGTGGGCTCAAGATCGCCGCCGTCGGTGACAAGACCTCGGAGAGCATCGCAGCCTGGGGCATCCGGGCCGACCTTGTGCCGTCCGGCGAGCAGTCCGCGCAGGGCCTGCTCGAGGACTGGCCGCCGTACGACGACGTGCTGGACCCGATCAACCGTGTGTTCCTGCCCCGGGCCGACATCGCCACCGAGACGCTGGTGGCTGGGCCGCACGAGCTGGGCTGGGGGGGCGACGACGCCATGGCCTACCGCACGGTCCGAGCAGCACCGCCACCAGCGCCGACGCGCGATGCGATCAAGACCGGCAAGTTCGACGCGGTGGTGTTCACCTCGTCGTCCACCGTCCGGAACCTCGTCGGCATCGCCGGCAAGCCGCACCCTGACACCGTGATCGCCGCCATCGGGCCCGCGACCGCGAAGACGTGTGAGGAGCACGGGCTGCGGGTCGACGTGTTGTCACCCACGCCGTCGGCGGAAGTGCTCGCACGGGCGCTGGCGAACTTCGGCGCGGCGCGGCGGGTGTCCCTGCTCGAGGCCGGTGAGCCGGTGACCAAGCCCTCCGAGCGGCGAGCGCCGGGCCGTCGGCACGCTACCTGAGTCGGTGGGGTTCCCGCAGGTGCGGCCTCGACGTCTTCGCTCTTCTGCAGCGATGCGGCGGCTGGTGGTCGAGACGTCTCTTGAGCCACGCCAGCTCGTGCTGCCGATGTTCGTCGCTGAGGGGCTCAGCGAGCCCCTAGCCATCTCGAGCATGCCGGGCGTCGTGCAGCACACTCGAGACTCGCTGCGTCGGGCGGCCGCCGAGGCGGTGGAAGCCGGGGTCGGTGGCGTGATGCTGTTCGGCATACCGCAGCGCAAGGACGCCGTGGGAAGCGGTGCGCTCGACCCGGACGGTGTGCTCAACGTCGCGATCGCCGACATCGTCAGTGAGGTCGGCAGCGACAGTGTGGTGATGGCGGACCTGTGCCTCGACGAGTTCACTGACCACGGGCACTGCGGTGTCTTGGGTCCCGATGGCAGCGTCGACAACGACGCCACCTTGGACTCCTACGCCGAGATGGCGGTCGCTCAGGCGGTTGCCGGTGTCCAGGTCGTCGGCCCGAGCGGCATGATGGACGGCCAGGTGGCGGTCATCCGCGAGGCCCTCGACGCGGCGGGGCATCTCGACGTGGCGGTGCTCGCCTACTCGGCGAAGTACGCGTCGGCCTTTTACGGGCCGTTCCGCGAGGCAGTGGCGTCGTCGCTGCAAGGTGACCGCCGCACCTACCAGCAGGACCCTGCCAACGGCCGGGAGGCGATTCGTGAGGTCACGCTGGATCTTGCCGAAGGCGCCGACCTCGTGCTGGTCAAGCCGGCGCTGGGCTACCTGGACGTGTTGGCCGAGGTGGCAGCGCTGTCGGACGTGCCGGTCGCTGCCTACAACGTGTCCGGTGAGTACTCGATGATCGAGGCGGCCGCCGCTGCCGGTTACCTCGACCGCGACGCAGCCATCCTCGAGGCGCTGACCTCGATCAGGCGAGCCGGTGCTGACATCGTCTTGACCTACTGGGCCACCGAGGTTGCAGCAAGGCTGCGCTGATGACTGCCTAATGGGGGTGCATCGCCCGGGTTTCGGCCAGAGTGGTGTCCGAGTCCGCCGGTGGGAGCACTGTTGCTGCCAGGCCTGTGAGGTCTAGCTCTAGATCGTGCCCCTGCCGGTGAACGAGGAAGCGTGATGGCTGCTGGGATGCCGTGCCTTGAGCACTGAACCATTAGGGAGCTGCGGTCTTCCTCGGGA
>JBPCRX010000121.1:0-7910 GCA_050996395.1 Nocardioidaceae bacterium | reverse complement strand
CCCTCGGGAGCACTGGCCGGTCACTCGCACGTACACAGTGCGCGCTTGGGACAGCCACCAGCACGAGATGACTCTCGACGTGGTGGTGCACGGCGATGACGGCCTCGCCGGCCCGTGGGCGCATAGCGCTGGCGCCGGCGCACCGATCAGCTTCCTTGGGCCCGGCGGCGGTTATGCGCCCGACCAGGGAGCTGCCTGGCATCTCCTCGTCGGTGACGAGAGCGCGCTGCCCGCCATCGCGGTCTCACTCGAGCGGCTCCATCCGACGGCGACGGCTCTTGTCCTGCTAGAGGTGGAGAACTCCGAGGAGCAGCAGGACCTCGTCCAGCCCGCAGGCGCCACGGTCAGCTGGATTCACCGCCATGCCGCCGGCGTGGTGCCCGGAACCGAGCTGCTCGAGGCGCTGCGTGCGGCCACCTTCCCGCCAGGGTCCGTGGACGCGTTCGTGCACGGCGAGGCCGGCATGGTCAAGGCGGTTCGCTCTTACCTACGGTTCGAGCGTGGCGTCGCGCGTGAGGCGTTGTCGGCTTCGGGTTACTGGCGGCGAGGATGCACCGACGAGGGCTGGCGTGCGGTGAAGGGACAGTGGAAGGCCGATATCGACCAGGAGGAAGCGGCGGCCAGCGGGTCGGCTCTCGCGAGATGAGGTCCCTCAGCGGCCGGCCTTCGAGTGGAACAGCGCGTAACCGTCGCCTCCCGCCCGCTTGACCTCGTACATCGCCACGTCGGAGTCGTGGATGGCCGCATGCGCGTCGACGACGTCTCGCAACGATGCGATGCCGATGCTCGTCGTGACCGCCACTGTGGTTCCCTCGAGCGTCACCGGCTCGGAGATCACGGCGGTGAGCCGCTGGGCGAGCGCCTCCACGTCGCTGGTCACGGCGAGGACCACAAACTCGTCACCGCCCAGCCGGACCACCATGTCCTGCGGCCGGATGACCCGACGCAGCCTCTTCGACAAGGCACGTAGCACCAGGTCTCCGAACCCGTGGCCGAACTCGTCGTTGACCGCCTTGAAACCGTCGAGGTCGCAGAACAGCACGTAGGCGTAACGGCCCTCCTCGTCACGGGCCGGCCAGGACTCCAGGCGCTGGTCGAGTGCGCGCCGGTTCGGCAGGCCGGTGAGACTGTCCTGCAAGGCGTCCCGCGTGAGCTCCTCCCGCAGCTGCCGGGCCGAGCTGACGTCTTGCACCTGACTGATGGCGTATGCCGGATTGCCTCGCGCATCCTCGATCACCGAGGTGGAGACGCACACCCAGACCATGCCGCCACCGTGGTGTTGGTAGCGCTTCTCGATCGAGAACTGCCGTGCGTCCGATTTGAGAGCCGCTTGGACGTTGACCGCGTCCTGGTCCCGGTCGTCGGGATGGGTGATGTCGGCGACCCCGAGCTCCAGGAGCTGCTCCTCGGAGTAGCCGACCAGGTTGCAGAACGCCTCGTTGACCCGCAAATACTTGCTGGGGGCGCCGTCGGTGAGGCTCAGCACCGTCATGCCGATGCCGGCGTTTTCGAACGCGAGCCGGAAACCCTGTTCGCTCGACACCAGCTGGTCCATGAGCCGCGCCTGCGTGATGGCGATGCCGGCCTGCGCCGCATACAGCTCCAGTATCTCCCGCTGGAAGTCACCGGGGCGCCTGCCTTCGACCGGGAGGTCCACGCTCAAGATGCCCTGGAGCTCACCACTCGGTGACTTGAGCGGCGCGAAGAGCGCATCCTCGGGGTGCCACGCGCCCGGGTCGTCGGACACCTGCAAGTCGGGGACCCACCACGAGCCGTTGGGATCGCGTTGTGGAACACGATCGTGGGGGACGAAGCGCAGCTCGCCCCAGTGCTCGGCGGCGGCGAACTCGGCGTCGAAGGAGGAGAGTGGCTGGCGGATGCCGAGCAGCGCCGCCCGCGCGTCGTCGCGTCCCGCGACGGCCACGACGATCAAGTTGTCTCCAGGTAGCCGGTAGTTGATCGCGGCCACCTCGAAACCAGCGATCTCCACCACCCCGTCGACGACCGCCTGCAGCGTCTCCTCCAGTGAGGCGCCTGCGTTCATCCGGCCCACGAGACGGTTGAACTGGCGGATCTTCTCGGTGGTCCACGACTGGGTCTGGTTCATGTCGTCAAGACGCTTCCGAGCGTGCGGCACGGCGCTCCTCGGCGCGAGCACGCGCCTCAGCACGCTCGGTGGCGCGCGCCTGCTCCACCGAGGGTGCCGTGCCGCCGTGACTTTGTGGCACCCACCAGGCGTGGTCCTCGGCCTGGGGGTAGCTGTTGACCGCGTGCTCGAGCAGTCCACGCATCTGGTCGCGAAGCGCGGCGGTATCGGCGACCGGACTTCCCGTCATCTGCAGTGGTGCGCCGATGCTGGCGGTGACGCATTTGCCACGGGACAGGTCGCGGGGATGGCCCTTGGTGTAGATGCGCTGACTGCCCCAGAGCACCATTGGTATCAAAGGTACGTCCGCTTTCGCCGCCATCCGCACGGTGCCGGTCTTGAGCTCCTTGATCTCGAAGCTCCGGCTGATCGTCGCCTCGGGGAAGAGCCCGACGACCTCTCCCTGAGCGAGGTAGTCAAGCGCTGTGTCGTAGGAGCCGGTGCCGTCCTCACGGTCGACGTTGATGTGGTGCAGCGAACGCATCAGTGGACCCGAGATGCGATGCTCGAAGAGCTCCCGCTTGGCCATGAAACGCACCAGGCGTCCGGCCGGCTGAGTGGCGTAACCGGCCACGATGAAGTCGATGTAGCTGATGTGGTTGATCGCGAGCACTGCGCCGCCTCGGCGGGGGATGTGCTCGCTGCCCGAGACCTGGACCCGAAGTCCCAGCGCTCTGAAGGACGCCTTCGCCGCCAGGATGACCGGCGGGTAGGTGAGATCGCGCACAGTCCCAACCTAATCCACGGTGAGGCGGCGCAAAGCCATGTCGGGATAGCCTGGCGAGCCAGGTCAGCCGGCGTCGAGGAGGAGACCGGTGTTCGCGGTCATCGGTGAGGCGCTGCTCGACATGGTGCAGAGCGAGCCGGGGGGCGCCTTCTACGCGCGTCCCGGCGGAGGTCCGCTCAACATCGCGGCGGGCCTGCGGCGGCTCGGGCACCCCACCGAGATGATGGCCCGGCTGTCGACTGGAAGGCTGGGCGCTCTCGTACGCCAGCACCTGACCGCCCACGAGCTCGGCGTGAGCTACTGCGTCGAGACGGCGGCGCCGACGACCCTGGCGTTCGCCACCCTCGACGGTGCCGGCCAGGCGTCCTACGAGTTCTACGTCGAGGGCACGGCGGACTGGGGTTGGACGCCCGAAGACCTCGGCGAGCTTCCGCCGGGCACCGAATCAGTGCACACCGGCTCGTTGGCCGCTGCGCTGGATCCTGGCGCTGGCGTGCTGCTGGATCAGTGGCGGCGCTGGCGGGGGGAGGGTGACGTCCTGCTCAGCTTCGACCCCAACGTCAGACCGGCTTTCTTGACTGACCGCGCTGAGGCATGTCGGCGAGTCGAGGAGTTCGTGGCCGCCTCGCACGTGGTCAAGGCGAGTGACGAGGACACCGCCTGGCTCTACCCCGGCACTGATCCGCACGAGGTGGCCGAGCGGTGGTGCCGGGCCGGAGCCGAGGTCGCGATCGTCACCCGGGGCCCTGCGGGTTGCCTCAGCGCCACCCGCGATGGCCTCACAGTCGAACGTCGGGGCCGTGCCGTCGACGTGATCGACACGATCGGTGCCGGCGACTCCTTCTGCTCGGGGCTGCTGTCCGGGCTTGCCGACGGCGGGCACCTGGCGCCCTCCGGCGTACAGCGGCTCAGCCGCGACTCTCTCAGTGCGGTGCTCGACCGGGCCGTTCTGACCTCTGCTCTCACCTGTCAGCGCCGCGGCTCCGACCCCCCTAGCCGGGCGGACTACGAGTCAGCGGCGGCGGTAATGAGATGACGCACCTGCTGCGCATCGAGCTGCCCGACGTACCCGGATCGCTGGGCGCCGTGGCAACGTCGGTCGGTATGACGGGAGCCAACATCGAGGCGATAGAGATCGTGGAGCACCGCCCTGACGGCACAGCCATCGACGACCTCTATGTCGACCTCCCCTCGAACCTGATGCCCGACACAGTGGTGTCGGCGGTCCAGCGCCTCGACGGCGTGCACGTGCTGTGGATCTCGCGCTACGCCGTCAGCGGCAACCAGCACCTCGACCTCGAGGCGATCGACGTCATCACCGACGACCCGGTCCGGGCGGTCCACCACCTCACGCAGCTCCTGCCGCGGGCGTTCCGCAGCGACTGGGCGCTGGTGGTGGACGCTTCTACCGGGCCGCTGGAACGCCGGGAGGCGACTGCCAACGCTCCCGACCTGCCTGATGCGGCCGTAAGGTGGCTGCCCCTCGAGCACGCGCAGCGGTTGTCCGTCGACGAGCAGTGGCCTGGGTGGAGCCACACGGAGGTCGCCGCCGCTCCGTTGGGCAACAGCCGTCGGATCATCGTGCTGGGGCGTCACGGCGGGCCGGAGATCCTCAACTCGGAGGTAGCGCGGCTGAGCCACCTGGCGGCGCTGACCGCCACTCTCGAGGCCTCCCTCGACGTCGAGAGCTGAGGACGGGCCGAACTCGATACGCTGACGCCATGTCGTCAGCGGTCACCTCGTCTGGGTCTACTCCGCCTGCGTCGTCGGCGCTCAGCGTCGAACGCAACGGCATCAACGTCATCGCCGAAGACGAACGGCACGGCCAGCCCCGCGACCTGTTCTGGCCGTGGTGCGGGGCCAACATCTCGGTGTTCGGAGTGTCGTACGGCTCGTTCGTGCTGGGGTTCGGGATCAACGGCTGGCAGGCGGTCATCGCCGGCGTCGTGGGCGTCGTGTTGTCGTTCCTGCTCGTGGGCCTGGTGTCGTTGGCCGGCCGTCGTGGGTCTGCTCCGACCATGGTGCTTTCCCGAGCGGCGTTCGGCGTCCGTGGCAACTCTCTGCCGACGCTGGTGTCCTACCTCATCCTGGTCGGCTACGAGACCGCTCTGGTGGCGCTGGCGACGTTCGCCACGGCAACCGTCTTCGGCCGATTGGGTTGGAGTGACGGCATCGGCACCAAGATTGCGGCCTTCGCGGTCGTGGCCCTCATCATCGTCGCTGGCGGCATTCTCGGCTTCGACACCGTGATGCGGCTGCAGAAGGTTCTGACCATCTTGATGATGGTGGTGACGATCGGCTACATCGCGCTCACCGTCGACGAGATCTCCAGCGCGGCGTTGGGAGCGCTGCCGACGGGCGACGCCAAGGCGGTGTTCGGGGCGTTCGTGGTGGTGGTGTCCGGGTTTGGGATCAGCTGGGTGAACTCTGCCGCCGACTACTCGCGCTACCTGCCGCGCAGGGCGTCGAGCGGAGGCGTCGTCGGGTGGACGACCCTCGGCGGCAGCCTGCCGCTGGTGATCCTCGTCGCGTACGGCGTACTGCTCGCCGGCTCCGACCCCGACCTCTCCGCCGCACTCGCGGCGGACCCGATCGGTGCTCTCACTCCTGCGTTGCCCGACTGGTTCCTTCTTCCCTTCGCGGTTGTCGCGGTCGCCGGTCTGGTTTCGGGGGCACTGCTCGACATCTACTCTTCGGGGCTCACGCTGCTGACCCTTGGCCTGCCCACGCCGCGCTGGGTGGCGGCGGCAATCGACGGCGTCATCATGATCATCGGCACCATCTACATCGTGTGGTTCGCCGGCGACTTCCTGACACCGTTCTTCGGGTTCTTGGTGACTCTGGCCGTGCCGATCGCCGCCTGGTGTGGGATCTTCCTCGCCGACCTGCTGCTGCGGAGGCGCAACTACGACGATGCCGACCTGTTCGATCCTCGTGGACGCTATGGAGCGGTCAACCCGGTGGGGCTCGGTTCGATGGTCGTCGCCTCCGTCATCGGCTGGGGGCTGGTCGTCAGCACGGCTGCCGACGGCTACGCACCCGACGCGGCGGGCTTCGGCTGGCAGGGCTACCTCCTCGAGCCGCTCGGTCTGGGGCCTAAGCTCAACGGGCCCTGGACTTACGCCAACCTCGGTGTGGTCGTCGCCCTCGTCCTGCCGTTCTTCGCCTATCTGTTGCTGGGCCGTTCGCGCGTGCGGCACCAGGAAGCCGACGCACCGCACGAGCCGGCGCATGAGCCGGCCTGAGATCTCGGACCTGTTCGACCCTGGCCTCTGGACGGCCGTGCCGGGCTTCGACGGCCTGACCGATGTGACCTACCACCGCGCGGTCGACCAGGGCACGGTGCGGATCGCGTTCGACCGGCCCGAGGTGCGCAACGCCTTCCGCCCGCGCACCGTGGACGAGCTGTACCGCTGCCTCGACCATGCCCGCAGCTCCCCTGACGTGGGATCCGTGCTGCTCACGGGCAACGGGCCGTCTCCTCGTGACGGTGGATGGGCGTTCTGTTCCGGTGGCGACCAGCGGATCCGCGGCAAGGCGGGCTACCAGTACGCAGAAGGGGAGGCGGCGGACTCGGTCGACGCGGCCAGCCTGGGCCGGCTGCACATCCTTGAGTGCCAACGGCTCATCAGGTTCATGCCCAAGGTGGTCATCTGCCTGGTCCCAGGCTGGGCGGCGGGCGGCGGTCATAGCCTGCACGTGGTCTGCGACCTGACGCTCGCGTCGGCCGAGCACGCGCGGTTCAAGCAGACCGATGCTGATGTGGCGTCCTTCGACGGGGGTTTCGGCTCGGCATATCTCGCCCGGCAGGTGGGGCAGAAGTTCGCCCGGGAGATCTTCTTCCTCGGCCGCGAGTATGACGCGCAGGCGGCATACCGGATGGGGATGGTCAACGCGGTTGTGCCGCATGCGGAGTTGGAGACGGTGGCGTTGGACTGGTCGCGTGTCGTCAACGCCAAGTCGCCGACGGCCATGCGGATGCTGAAGTACGCCTTCAACATGATCGACGACGGGCTGGTGGGGCAGCAGCTGTTCGCCGGTGAGGCAACCCGGCTCGCCTATGGCACCGACGAGGCCGCCGAGGGTCGTGACTCGTTCCTCGAGAAGCGCGCGCCCGACTGGTCGAACTACCCCTACCACTACTGACCCGGCGCGTGTCCGCAGGTCAGAGCGTTGTGACCCCTCTGCAGTCCGCAAACTGTCGAGTCTTCTACAGACGCTGATGGCCTCTACCCTGGTCTACGGCGCAACGCATGAACGCGACGTCGGTGGCGGCTCGTGCAGACTTGGGGTGTGAAGACTGACGACAGCCGCCCTGGGGTAATCGGTGCGCCTCCCGAAGTTGAACACGACGAGAATTGAACTTATCAACTCTACGGTTGAACAGTCACAGGAGTATCGAATTGTACTGATCAACAGAATGAGGGGCAGGATCCGACTCCGGCGCCCAGCGTCCGTGAACAGTCCGCAAGAGTCGGCCCGCGAGACCTAGGTCGTCAGCTCGGCTACGAGCGCAGTGATCGGGTGCGTCGCGGGTCCGATCACCGGGTCTCAGGCTGCGGCTTGAAGCGGCGAACCTCCTGGGGCCAGCCGCATGCCTCCGCGATCTTGCCCGCCCACATCTTAGCTGCCTCGTCATCGGCAACGTCGACGATCGTCAATCCACCCAAGAACTCCTTGGTCTCGACGAACGGTCCGTCGGAGAACATCAAGCTGCCACTGGTGGCGTCGGCGCTGAAGACGGGCCCGTCCTCCTCCTCCAGACCGCCGGCGAAGACCCACACACCGGCGGCCTTCATCTCGCCAACCACCGCCATCCCCAGCGGCCCGCGCCCACGAAACCACTCCTCGGTGTGGTCACCCACCCACTGCTGGTTGAAGTAGATCAAGTACTCGGCTATCGCTGCTCCTTCTGATTGCGCGGACCCCAATGGTCAGCCTTCACCTTCTCCACGAACAGCGGCAGCCCGATTCGACAGCGCGTCGAGAATTTGTCGCCAGCGGTAAGGGGACGCCGCCGGTGTTGGCGTGGCAGCG
>JBPCRX010000120.1:0-19182 GCA_050996395.1 Nocardioidaceae bacterium | reverse complement strand
TGGGATAGTCGATCTCCTGAACCTCGACCTTGCCAGGTTCGATGTACGCCACACCTCTGTTGCCTGCCACGTGATGATCCTTTCCTGCCGGTCTGTGGATCGGGTTCTCCGCAAATCGCGCGCCCGTCGTCTAGCTGCTACCCAACCTACGCTCCCGCGACGTGACTGTCACAGGTCCAGGAATCGATCACGTCCCTGCGCTCACTGTGGGTGCTCAGCCGGATCCTGCGCGTCACTGCGGGGCGATCCGGGCCCTAGTTCGCGGCTGATCGCTTACGACAAGAAGCGGGTAGTGCGTCCTTCCCTTACCTACTTCGCAGGCTCGTCAAGGTAGGTGGTCCGGTCGGCGCCGCGCACGGCTGGACGCGCTGGATCGAAGCCTGGGCGGCGGCCCTGCGGACCCCTCCATCCAGGCCTCGCTGCGCAAGCTCGACAAGCGCTGGTCGCCCGGATCGGCTCGCTGCTCGACGGCCTGTCGGTGGCAGCCCTTGTCTACAAGAGCGTCAACCGCAGCCGGCTGCAGGCACTGGTGCGTGACGCGACCGCTGACGAGCTCGGGATCGAGCGCACCCATCTGTCACCGCTCGACGGGCGGAGGACGGTCGCGTCACCTCGAAGGCGGGTGCGGCTGGGTCGCGGGGGCCCCACGTTCCGGTGCGGCGGCCATCGCGAGTGCTAATCCGCACTCTGCCGGCCAATGCCGAGCACCTCGAGCGGCACTGTTGCATTGAGCGATCAGCGGGAGGCGCGGCAGTAAACCTTTCCTGTTGGGCACCCGGACAGGGAGTCTGATGCCGTCTCTAAGGGCAGCCCGCGGAACACGTCGATCACCTGCCCGTACTGGTCAACCGCCCGATACAGGTACGTCCAGCGGCCCGCGACCTTGACATAGGTCTCGTCAACGCCCAGAAGCCGGTCGACGTCTCGGCCAACAGCGGCAGCGATCCCCCGACGCCCTCGCTCACCCCGCGTCCCCTGAACTAGCCACCTCTAGCCTGATCCTCGGCAGGGCGCTTGTTCGCTGAGTTCACCACGCGCATCGATTAGTCACGCCCGAAGCCGTGCAGATGCTGACTCCAGGACCGGCCAGCGTCGACCCGCCACCTTCGAGGGCGACCAAGATGCCGCCGTGGACCTCGATCCACCCCTCAAGCGCAGTCAAGGCGACCCTGAGGCCGCCTCAAACAACAATATCGTGAGCATCCCCGGCCGATAACCGTGAACACCCCAGGGTAAGGGTGGAGCTGCCGGGAATCGAACCCGGGTCCTCTGACGCCGAACCATGCCTTCTCCGAGCGCAGCCTGCTTAACGCGTTTCTCAGCCCCGGCACTTGAGCAGACACATCACCGACAGGCTCAGTCGCTGTAAAAGTCCCGCACGCCCTCCGCGACCGAGGGCGTGCAGCAAGCCTCCTTAGTGAGGTCGGGACCTGGACCGGAGGCATGTCCAGGCCGACCCTTCACCAGTCGCCTCAGGCGGCGAGGGCGAAGTCAGTGCGCGTTGAGTTGGCACTTGTGTTTTCCAAGGATCGTTAACGAGATAACCCTGGGTCCTCGGCTCGCTTCTCATGGCTCCAACGACCAAAGTCGAAACCGTTCAGCCCCTTGTTGAGTTGTGCTCCCTAGGTTACCCGGTCGAGCGGTCGGCACGACAATTCGTCCGGACCACCCCTGCGGCATACCCACCCCACGTCCGGACGAATCTCCGGCGCGACCGTTCGTCCGGGCAAGTCCCGCGACATCCCCCCACCATCAGCCGGACGAATCTCGGGCAGGTAGGCCGTTCGTCCGGGCCGGCTCCGGCTGGAGTCAGAACCCCTTGGCCTGGCGGCCGAGCTCCCTCGTGGCATCGCGTTGAGCGTCGCGCTTGGCAATGGTCTGGCGCTTGTCGTAGGCCTTCTTGCCCTTGGCCGCAGCGATCTCCACCTTGACCCGTCCGTCCTTGAAGTACATCGACAACGGCACGATCGTCAGCCCGCGCTCGTTGACTCGGCGCTGAAGCTTGTCGATCTCGTGCCGGTTCAGGAGCAGTTTGCGCTTGCGGCGAGGCGTGTGGTTGTTCCAGGTTCCCTGCGTGTACTGCGGAATGTGAACTCCCTGCAACCACACTTCGCCGGAGGTGATGTCCACGAACCCATCTACCAGCGACGCCCGCCCAGCGCGTAGCGATTTGACCTCGGTGCCGGTCAGCACGAGTCCCGCCTCTAAGGTGTCCTCAATGAAGTAGTCATGACGTGCCTTGCGGTTCTGCGCGATCAGGTTACGCCCGCGCTCCTTGGCCATAAGTCCGATTGTCCCACGCCAGGGTGCAGGCGAGGCCTGGTCCGCCGCTCACCCGCACGGAACTCGCTCACCCGCACGAAACTATGGCGGGGATCAGGTCCCGCGGCCTCAGAATCGTTCACACGAACGGAACTAGGAAGTGGGCCAAGACCCGGTGGCGCCTAGAGCCAGCTGACCGGGTCCACCGTCGCACCGTTGACGTAGACCATGAAGTGCAGGTGGCACGCGGTGGAGTATCCCGTGGTGCCGGAAAAGGCGATGATCTGGCCGCGCACCACGTGGGCGCCGACACCGGCGACGAAAGAGGTCAGGTGGTTGTACGACGTCGCGAGGCTCACGCCCCGCACGTAGCCGTGGTCGATCATGAGGCGGTTGCCGTACCCCGCGTTGTAGTACTCCTCGGTCACCGTGCCGGCGGCAGCGGCATGGACAGCTGTGCCGCAGTCGGCGTGGAAGTCGGTGCCGTCGTGGAGCTCCCAGATGTGCAGGATCGGGTGTAGACGCATGCCGTACGGCGAGGTGATATAGGTGTCGGTCACTGGGTAGCTCAGGTAGCCGCCGCTCTTGTCCGACGCCGCGGCGGATGCGGGGGATGCGGGGGATGCGGGGGCTACAGTCGCGATCGTGGTGTGGTGGCGCCGAGCCCGCCTCTTCGCGATGGCCCGCAACCGATGCTGGATGTGAGCGCGTTCCGCCTGGAGCTCGTCGATGCGACGCAGCTCCCCCTGCTTGGCTGCCGCCACCCGGTGCTGCTCAGTTCGCAGAGCCGCAAGCCGGTCCCGGACGGATCGGGCAGCACTCGCGGCCTGGGCCTCGAGCCCCTGCAGCGTCCGGAGGTTGTCTGCCGCCTCTTGGCGCCGCTGTTGGACAGCGAGCTTCGTGTCCTCGACCCGCTGCTCCGTCAACGTCAGGAGCACCTCGCCGGCCTGCAGCTGCTGCAGGGCCACCGTCTGCTTGGCCACCACCGACTCGACGTCCTGGGCGTTGTCGACGGCTTCCTGGGACGTGCCGACGTCCAGCCCCACACCGAGGTTGAGGCCGCCGAGGTCGGCGTTCTGGTAGCTGGACACCGCATAGCCGACGAGCTCAGAGCGTTTGGTCTCGACGTCGTCCTTCCCCCGCGCGAGGTCCGAACGAGCGTTCCGTAGGCGCACGACCGCCTGCTCGAGCCGCAGCTGTACCTCCTGGTCGACCTGCGTCGCCTGGCTCACCTGGGACTGAAGCGCCGCGAGGTCCGCCCGAGCCTGGTCCAGGTCGCCAACTGCGGCGTCCACCCGAGCCTGAGCGCGCACGAGGCGGCTGGAGATCTCGTCGAGGTCGGTCTTGCGAGCGTCGATCCTCGTTTCGACGCGGTGCTGGTGGCGGTGCAGCCCGCCGTGGCCGTCGGAGCCGTCACTGGCCGCGCTCGGAGCAGGGGTCAGCACTCCGGCTCCGGCCAGCGACACGAGCACGGTCATGGCGACCGTGGCCCGCAACTGCCGGACGCGCCCGGGGGGAAGGAATCGGAGCACGAGGGAACCTCTGCTAGAAGGTGTCAGGCGTCGTGAGTCGACCGTAACCGACGCCCGTCAGACTCTGAGGTATTTACGGGTCATCAGAAGTGTCGGAATCACCGCGAGAGCCACCGCGATGGCGGCCATCCAGATCATGACTGGCCAGGACTGCTCCCATCCGACCCATGGCCACGCACTCGTGTGCCGATGCAGCCACGGCACCAGAATCTTGATCGCGAGCGCGATGCCGCCGCACGCCAATGCCGCCCCGACCACCGCGGAGAACAAGATCTCGAGCAGGAACGGCAGCTGGATATAGACGCTGGACGCGCCCACCAGCCGCATGATGCCGATCTCGCGCCTTCGTGCCATCGCCGCCAGCCGGATGGTGTTCGACACCTGCAGGACAGCCGCGAGAACCAGCAGGCCCGCACCACCGAGAGCAAGCCACTTCAAGACGTTCAGTACGTCGTACAAGGGAGAAAGCGCCTTGCGGGAGTCGGCGACCTGCTCGACTCCGGGCAGGTTCGCGACCTGACTGACCAGCGCCACGTTGTCGTCAGGGTGGGCGAGGGTCGCCCAATAGGCCGTCTGCATGTCGTCGACCGTGAGGTCGAGAGCCGACGCCAGCGAGCTGCTGTCACCCGGGTCGTTGCGAGCCTGGAAACCCGCGAGCGCCTGCTGCCTGGTCTCGTAGCGATAGTGCGAGACGTAACCGCTGGTGGACAAGACGTCCTGCACCTCCTGTTCCTGTCGTGAGGTGGCCTGACCCTCGACGCACTGGGCGCTCAGCGAGTTGGTGCCGCAGAAGACGATCTTGACCTCGAGCTGTGACCCGAGATACCTCTCGAAGAGGTCGACCTGTGACTGCAGCAGCAGCCCGACGCCGACCAGGGTGAGCGAGATCCAGATGGTCAAGGTGACGGCAATCGTCATCGACACGTTGCGCCTGAGCCCGGTGCCGAACTCGGAGGCTACATACCTCAGCTGCATGACTTCCCATCACATGAGTGGAGACGGTATGACGCGAGCACGCGTCCCGGACCGGCGCGCTAGCTCTGGTAGCCGTAGACCCCGCGAGCCTGGTCACGCACCACCTGGCCCGACTGGAGCTCGATCACGCGCTTGCGCATCTGGTCCACGACGCCTGAGTCGTGAGTGGCCATGATGACGGTCGTGCCCGTCCGGTTGATGCGGTCGAGCAGCTTCATGATGCCGACCGAGGTGGTGGGGTCGAGGTTGCCGGTCGGCTCGTCGGCGATGAGGATCATGGGACGGTTGACGAAGGCGCGCGCGATGGCCACACGTTGCTGCTCACCACCAGAGAGCTCGTCTGGCATCCGGTCCTCCTTGCCGTCCAACCCGACCAGCTCCAGGGTCTCCGGAACGACCTGGCGGATCGCCGAGCGCGGCTTGCCGATCACCTGCAACGCGAACGCGACGTTCTGGCTGACCGTCTTGTTGGGCAGTAGCCGGAAGTCCTGGAACACGGTGCCGATCTGTCTTCGCAGGCTCGGTACCTTCCAGCCGGCCAGCCGGTTGATCTCCTTGCCGGCCACGAAGACCCGGCCACTGCTCGGACGAGCCTCCCGCAGGACCAGACGCAGAAACGTCGACTTGCCCGAGCCGGAGGCGCCCACGAGGAAGACGAACTCGCCCTTCTCGATGTCGACGTCGACGTTTTCGAGCGCGGCGCGGTGCTGGCCGTCGTAGGACTTGGTGACATGTTCGAACCGGATCACTGGCCAGAGTCTAGGTCAAGGGCTGACGGCTCTCCGGTACGCCGACTGCTCGGCGTGGCCCGTCAGATGTTGGCGTCGAAGGCGTTCTCGGCGGCGCTCGCCGGAGCGCCTTGAACTCCTCGAGCTGCTGGCTCGCTCGCTCCTGGAGCTCCATGGGGGTGTCGATACCGGTCTCTCGTCGGACCGGGCCGTCACCTCGAGGTTCTGCCACGCCGATAGCTTGGCCGTGACGCCAACACTCATCGACTCGAGCTCGACCAGATCGGTCAGTCGAGTACGTCGCCACAGGCTGCCATTCGGCTTGAGCCGACCCGCCTTCTCCGTCACCCACCCGACGGCGAACCGGTGGGGCTGGACGGGGACGTCCAGTCGCCGCATGATCTCAACGAGGGCGTCTCGATCCTCGGCCACCTGGCCGGCGAGCACAGCGAGCCGTGCCCGAGCCGCGCTGCTCGAATGGCTGCGAGCACACCGCCGGAACAGCTCCACACCAGCCGACGCTGCGGTGAGATGGTCTTTGAGGTAGGCCGACAACAAGTCGTGGTAGGTCGGACTCGACGAGGCAGCCATCTGCGTGGTGTACCCGAGTCCGCCGCCCGCAAACGACCGCACGTGCGGCTCGACCGGCCAGGCGATCCAGCGATCACGCGATCAGGCTGCGACCACGGTGCGCCGCCAGCGAATGCCCGACTCGATGAAGTCATCGATGTCACCGTCGAGGACGTTGGCGGTGTTTCCCTCCTCGTGCAGGGTGCGGAGGTCCTTGACCATCTGGTAGGGGTGCAGCACGTAGGAGCGCATCTGATCTCCCCACGAGGCCGCAACGTCGCCGCGCATCTCGTCAAGGGTCGCCTTCTCCTCTGCACGCTTGAGCGCTAGCAACTTGGCCTTGAGGATGACCATGGCGGTGTTCTTGTTCTGCAGCTGACTCTTCTCGTTCTGCACCGCAACCACGATGCCGGTGGGAAGGTGCGTCAGCCGCACCGCGGAGTCGGTCGTGTTGACGCTCTGGCCGCCGGGGCCCGACGAGCGGAACACGTCGACCCGCAGCTCCTCTTCGGGGATGTCGATCTGGTCGGTCTGCTCGAGCACCGGCACCACCTCGACGGCGGCGAAGGACGTCTGGCGCCTGCCCTGGTTGTCGAACGGCGAGATGCGCACCAGTCGGTGGGTGCCCTGTTCCACGCTCAAGGTGCCGTAGGCGTACGGCGCCCGGACGGCGAAGGTTGCCGACTTGATGCCGGCCTCCTCCGCGTAAGACGTGTCGTAGACCTCTGTGGGGTAGCGATGACGCTCAGCCCATCGCAGGTACATTCGCATCAACATCTCGGCCCAGTCCGCAGCGTCCACGCCCCCGGCTCCGGACCGGATGGTGACAAGCGCGTCACGCTCGTCGTACTCCCCCGAAAGCAGGGTCCGGACCTCCAGGGCCTCGATGCTCTTGGCGAGGCGCTGCGCCTCGGACTCGGCCTCGGCGAAAGACGTCTGGTCGGACTCCTCGGTGGCGAGCTCGACGAGCACCTCGACATCATCCAGACGAGTCCGCAGGTCATGGACGCGCTGAGCCTCCGACTGCAGCAACGACAGCCGACCCGTCACCCGCTGGGCGTTTGCCTGGTCGCCCCACAGATCCGGCGCGGCCACCTCGCGGCCGAGCTCGTCGATCTCGGACTGCATCGCGCCCAAGTCGAGGACCTGCTCGATGCCGCTCAGCGTCGCGCCGAGCTGCCTGATGCGCTCGGGCAGGTCAGGGCCAGCCACGGGGTCAGGGTACGCTGCAGCACCTTGGGCGGCGAATTACGTCCCGGCGTCCGACGGTCCGGCGTGCCAGTTGCCGGCGCGACCCGGGTGCTCGAAGGACTCGGTGCCCTCGGGAAACTCCACCTTGTCGTCTCCGGGGTCGATCGGTCCGGGCTGCTGGTCCGGTAGCTCGTGCGGGTCGCGGTTGGGCGCGTTGGGCACCTGCTCCGGATCTTGTCCGAGACGTGTGGCCACGTCGGCGGCCTCGATGTCTTCCTCGGCTGGTACGCCGTGCATCTCCTGCGGGGATTGCGTCATGGGACAACGTGTACCCCCTCCGAGCAGGGCTAGTCAGTCTCCCAGCTGAAGAACCGGCTCGCCACCAGCAGCACGGCTGCGGCAAAAGCGAGCAGGATCAGCATGGGGACCACTGTTGAGCCTGGTCCCTGGCCGCGCACCATGACGTCGAGCATCGCGTCGTTGAGGTGTCGCAGCGGCAGCAGGTGTGACACGACGTCAAGCCATCGAGGGGCTCCGTCGAGCGGGAAGAACGAGCCGGACAGAAAGGCCATCGGCAGTACGAAGATGTTGGACAACGAGCTGGCGCCTTCGACCGTCTTGGACACCGCACCTGCCAACAGCCCCAGCGCCATGAAGCACAACGTGCCGCAGACAAGCAACGGGACAGCCATGTACCAGGCTCCGGATAGCCTCAGCCCGAAGGCAGCGACGGCCAGCCCGACGAAGATAGCCATCTGCGCGAGCGCGATCACGACGGTGACCGCGATCCGCGCCCCGACCACGGTGACGGCTCGCACCGGCGCCAGCCTGAGCCGCCGCAGCAGCTTCGAGGTACGCCATCCGGTGAGCGTGGCCGCGGCTCCGAACGTCGCGCTGGTGGCCACCGCCCACCCCAGCAAACCGGGTGTCACGAACTGGATCGTCCGCAAGGACTTGTCCTCCACCCGCTGCGCCTGGACGTCGTACGTCGCCGGTCGTCCGGTCGACGCGACGTTCGCCGCCTGCACGAAGGACTGCAGCGTGCCCTGCGCCACCGCGGACTTCACCTGGTCCGCCTCGCTGTAGCGGACCGTGAGATCGTTGCCCTGCTGCATCACCGCCAGCGTGACGTCACCGTCGCGTACCTGCTGCACCGCAGCGTCGAAGTCGTCGGCATGGGTGATGGCGAAGGCGTCCTCGAACGCCGCGCGCCCCTGCTGGTCCAGATCGTCGATCAGCGAGACGTCGCCGACAAGGACGACATCGACCTTGCTGGCGCCGGAGTCGGAGAAGATGCCGCCGAACAGCACCAGGAACATCAGCGGGAAGAAGACAGAGAAGAACACCGACTGCCGGTCGCGGAGGAAGCCCTTGAAGATCGCCTTGGACAGCGAGATGAAAGCTGTCACGCGCGGTACTCCCTGCCGGTGAGCGTCAGGAACACGTCCGCGAGCGTCGCACCTCGCACCTGGAGTCCTTGCAGCGCCTGACGCTCCGCGAGCGCCGAGAGCACCATGGCCGGCTCGTGGGTGGCGATGTCGATGGACGACGTGTCCGCAATGGCATGCTCGACGCCTCGCAGGCTCCTGGCGTCCTCGAGGCTGACAGCACCCGGCTCGACATGATGTGGACCGCCGCCTCGAGCCCGCGCACGAGTGCGGTAGGGGAGTCGAGCTTCAAGATCTTGCCGTGATCCATGATGGCCACCCGGTCACAGAGCGCCTCAGCCTCGTCCATGTAGTGAGTGGTCAGCACCACGGTCCGCCCGTCGTCGTTGAGCGAGCGGAGCAGGTCCCACAGGTTGCGCCGCGCCTGCGGGTCGAGGGCGGCGGTGGGTTCATCGAGAAAAACCAGCTCGGGCTCGTGGACCAGCGCGCAGGCAATGGAGAGACGTTGCAGCTGCCCGCCCGAGAGCTGCTCTGTCCTGCTGTCGGCCTTGTCGTCGAGACCGACCCGGCTCAACCAGGCGTCAGCAGTCGGCTGGGCTACGCCGTACAACGAGGCGAACGTGCGGATCTGCTCTCGGGCGGTCAACCGGTAGAAAAACGCCGAGGCCTGCAGCTGGACGCCGATACGCGGCAGCAGGGTGGCGTTGCGCGGCCACGGTGACTCCCCCAGCAGCGACACCTCTCCGGCGTCGGCCCGGCGCAGGCCTTCGATGATCTCCAGCGTGGTGGTCTTGCCCGCGCCATTGGGCCCCAGGATGCCGAAGAACTCACCGCGCTCGACGGCGAAGCTCACCCCGTCGACGGCACGGACGTCGCCGTACGCCAGGTGCACGTCCTCGGCTTCTATCACCTGCGGCACAAGACAAACCTACGGCCCGTCCCGCCCCCTGCGGCACCCGGCCGTCAGGAGATGGACTGCATGGCGCGGATGACCCGCAGGCCCACCGACAGGCGGGCCAGGTCCGGGTCCTCGTCGGCCATGATCTCCTCGAGGGTCGCGATCGAGCGACTCGTGACGACCTCGTCACCGGCCTCCCAAGCCGCCACCCTCTCCTCGGCGCTGGCGTCTGAGTCGGTGGCGCCCAGCACCTGCGCGGTGAGTGCTGCGTGCACGGCATGGAAGTCATCGCGCAACGACGCCCTCGCCATGGTCTGCCAGCGGTCGTCACGAGGCAGGTCGGCGATCTTGGCCGCGAACTGGCTGAGACCCAGCCGCTCCGCCAACGTGGCGTGCACCTGAGCCGCCTCGAGAGCGTCGACCTTGTCACGCTTGGCTATCTCGACGACCTCGAGGGCGCCGTACGCGAAAGGAAGGACCGCGACATCACCGGCGATGTCGCCGGGAACGCCGTGACCCAGCAGTTCCTGACGGCGGCTCTCGAACTCGTGCGCCTGGACACCGATCAGCACGTCTGGAAGGGCGCGGACGATGCGCTCGATGTCAGGTCCGAAGTACTGCACTGTCGCCTCGGAGTCCAGGGGCGGCCGCCGGTTGTTGACCATCCAGCGAGTCGCCCGCTCGATGAGGGTTCGCACCGACAGCCGCATGTCGGTCTGAACGTCGGCAGGGACCTGGTTGTCCAACGCATTGACACGATCGACGAGCCGACCGGCGCTGAAGACGTTTCGGCACACCAGATGCGCCCTGGCCAGCTCTTCGGCGCTGGCACTGGTCTCCTGGCTCAGGCGGTGGAAGAAGGTGATGCCGGCGAAGTTGACCAGGTTGTTGACGACCTGTGTCACGACGATCTGCCGCTTCAGAGGGTGGGCGTCCATCTGCCCGCGGTAGCGGGTGCGCATCTGGCTGGGAAAGTAGCAGTACAGCTCCTCGCGCAGGAAGGGGTCATCGGGCAGGTCGCCCTCGATCAGCTCGGCCGCCAGCACGATCTTGGTATAGGCGAGGAGTACCGAGAGCTCAGGAGCGCTGAGTGCGACGCCTGCGGCCTTTCTGGTATCAAGCTCCTTGGCGCTCGGGAGGAACTCGATCTCTCGGTCGAGGAGCCCTTTGCGCTCGAGCCGTCGGACCCAGGAGGCGTGCACGTGCATGAGTGGCCGCGCCTGGGAGACCGCACTTGCCAGCGCGAGGTTCTGCCCGTAGTTGTCGGCGAGCACCAACGACCCAACCTCGTCGGTCATCGACGCCAGCAGCGTGTTGCGCTGCTCGGGCGTCATGTCCCCCGACGCCATCACCTTGTCGAGGAGAATCTTGATGTTGACCTCGTGGTCGGAGGTGTCCACCCCGGCTGAGTTGTCGATGAAGTCGGTGTTGATGCGCCCACCCTGCAGGGCGTACTCGATTCGGCCCCGCTGGGTGAAGCCGAGGTTGCCTCCTTCGCCCACTGCTTTGCAGCGCAGGTCTCGGCCGTCGACCCGGATCGCATCGTTCGACTTGTCCCCCGCCGCGCTCTGCTCCTCGGTCGACGCCTTGACGTAGGTGCCGATCCCGCCGTTCCACAACAGGTCCGTGGGCGCGAGCAGGATGGCCCGCATGAGCTCCGCGGGTGTGAGCCGGCTGGCGTCGCCGTCGAGGCCGAGCGCCGCCGCCACCTCCGCGGAGATGGGGATGGACTTGAGCGAGCGGGAGTAGACGCCGCCACCGGCGGATATGAGCTCGGAGTCGTAGTCCGCCCAGCTGGACCGGGGCAGCTCGAAGAGCCGGCGCCGTTCCGCGTGGGATGTAGGAGCGTCGGGAGCAGGGTCGAGGAAGATGTCTCGGTGGTCGAAGGCGGCGACCAGCCGGGTGTGCTCGCTGAGCAGCATCCCGTTGCCGAAGACGTCACCGCTCATGTCTCCGACGCCGACGCAGGTGAAGTCCTCGGTCTGACAGTCGATTCCTCGCTCACGGAAGTGACGGCGGACGGCCTCCCACGCGCCTCGGGCCGTGATGCCCATGGCTTTGTGGTCGTAGCCGACCGACCCACCAGACGCGAAGGCGTCGCCCAACCAGAAGTCGTACTCCGCAGCGACTTCGTTGGCGATGTCGGAGAATGTCGCGGTGCCCTTGTCGGCCGCTACTACCAGGTACGCGTCGTCGCCGTCGTGGCGCACGACTCGCGGTGGTGGGCTGGTCTGGTCGTCCACCAGGTTGTCGGTGATATCGAGCAGCCCCCGGATGAACGTCTGGTAGCACGCGACTCCCTCGGCCAGCCATGCCTCGCGGTCCACAGCGGGGTCCGGTAGCCGCTTGCAGTAGAAACCCCCCTTGGCCCCGACCGGGACGATGACCGCGTTTTTGACCATCTGGGCCTTGACCAGGCCCAGCACCTCGGTCCGGAAGTCCTCGCGTCGGTCTGACCATCGAAGACCCCCCCGGGCAACGGCCCCGAAACGCAGATGCACGCCCTCGACCTCGGGAGAGTAGACGAAGATCTCGAACCGCGGACGTGGCTCGGGCAGGTCCGGTACGACCTTGGGGTCGAGCTTGAGCGAGAGGTACGTCTTGAGTCCGCCATCAGCGCCGACCTGGTAGTAGTTCGTTCGCAGCGTGGCCTTGATTGCCGCGAGGTAGCTGCGCAGGATCCTGTCCTGGTCGAGGCTGGCGACCTCGTCGAGGTCCCTGTTCACCTGCTCCTCGATCTGAGTGGCGCAGTCGTCGCGGTCACCCGCGAAGTCAGGGTCGAAACGTACCTCGAAGAGCTGCACCAGCTGTTTCACGATGGGTACGTTGGCCCGCAGCGAGGACTCCAGGTACTCCTGGCTGAAGGTCGACCCGCCCTGCCGGAAGTACTTGGCGTAGGACCGCAGGATCGAGACCCGACGCCAGCCGAGTCCGGCGTCGAGCACCAGTGCCGAGAACCCGTCACTCTCCGCATGCCCTGACCAGACGGCCATGAAGGCGTCGGAGAACAGCTCGCGCGCTCCTTCGGGCATGGGCCGGCTGCGTCGCAGCCCAAAGTCGTAGATCCAGGCCCGGCCGTAGGTCGCGTCGATCTCGTACGGGCGCTCGTCGACCACCTCGACGCCCATCGCCGACAGCACCGGAAGCACTGCGGACAGGCTCAACGGGTGATCCTTGCGGTACACCTTGAAGCGGCTCTCGCCGGCACCCGCGTCGACGGGGACGTACAACGACAGTCCCACCGGAGAGTCGCCGATCTGTTCCAGGCGCTGGATGTCTTGCGCGGCGACCCGCGGCGCGAAGTCCTCCTTGTACGCCTCGGGGAAGGCATCGCCGTAGACGCGGACGAGACCCGGCCCGGCCTCCTCGCCCAGCTGTTCGGTGACAGCGACGGCGAAGTCGTCTCTCCACGAACGGGTGGCTTCTGCGAGCCGCTGCTCCAACGCCTGCTCGTCGAAGTCGTGGAGCCGCTGGCCAGAGGGGGCGCGCAGGACGAAGTGCAGTCGGGCGAGCACGGACTCGCTCACGCGAGCGGTGTAGTCGAGTGACTCGGCCCCCATCGTCGTCGTGAGGATCTGCTGCATGCGCTCGCGCACCTGGGTCGTGTAGCGGTCGCGTGGGAAGTAGACCAGGCAGGAGAGGTAGCGCGCATAGGTGTCGCGGCGTACGAACAGCTTCAGCTGACGCCGCTCGCGCAGGTGCAGAACTGCCTCGACCACGGGCTGCAGCTCTGCCACCGGCGTCTGGAACAGCTCGTCGCGAGGATAGGTCTCGAGGATGTCCAGCATCGCCTTGCCGCTGTGACTCATGGGCGAGAAGCCGGAGTTCTGCAGCACTCGAGCAGCCTTGTCGCGCAGGACGGGGATGCGGGTAAGACTCTCGGTGTAGACCGCGGAGCTGAAGAGCCCGAGGAACCGCCGCTCCCCCACCACCTCGCCGGCAGCGTCGAACGTCTTGACCCCTACATAGTCCAGATAGACCGGTCGGTGGACGGTCGAGCGGGAGTTGGCCTTGGTGATGATGAGCAGCTGCTTCTCGCGAGCCTTCGCCGCCACCGTGGGCGGCAGCCTGCCGTATGACGCGGACATGTCCTGGTCCGAGCGCAAGATACCCAGGCCGGTGCCGGCCACAGCGCGCAGCATGTCACCGTCCTCGACGGCGTGGAGCCGGTACTCCCGGTACCCCAGGAAGGTGAAGTGGTCGTCTGCCAGCCATTCGAGCAGCGCGCGGGTCTCGTGCACCTCGATCTCCGGGACCGGGAGGCGGTTGGCCTCGAGGTCGTCGACGATCGTGCGTGCCTGGCCGCTCATCTTCTGCCAGTCCTCGACCACCTCGCGGACGTCTCTCAGGACCTGGGTCAGCCGGACCTCGATCTCGGCGAGGCGCGTCGGGTCGGTCTCGCGGTCGACCTCGACGTGCATCCATGACTCGCGTACCAGGTCCGCTGCGTCCTCTGACTGTTCCTCGTCGGCGTCGCACAGCTCCAGCAGGCCTCCGGTGACGTCGCGACGTACCAACAGCTGGGGGTGGATGACGGCGTGGATGGCATGGTCGCCCGCCGTCAGGGCCATGGTCACGGATTCGACCAGGAACGGCATGTCGTCGGTGACGATCTCCACGACGGTGTGGCGTCCGGCCGCCCACTCGTCATCCTCGACCGAGGGGGTCAGCACGCGCAACGCCGAGGTGCCCTGAGGACGGGAGGAGGCCAGCCGGTAGTGACTCATGGCAGCTCCGTAGACGTCCACGGCACTGCGGTCGAGGAGGTCGTCCGGGGAGGCGTGCAGGTAGTACAGGCGCAGCAGCTGCTGGGCGGTCGAGGCGTCGCCGGCTGCTCTGCGGGTTCCGGCAAGCTCGGCTGCACCGTCGAGCAGCCGGCGCTTGGCGTCTTCCATCCTGCTGTGCATCGACAACCCGCCTTGCGCTGCGAACGCGGCCAGCCGTACTGGACGCGACCGCACGCCGTTGTGCGGCAGCATCGACCTTAGCCCGGGTCCAGGCTCTCGTCAGGCAGAGACGGAGGTGTCGACGAGGGTACGGCCCACACACCGCAGCCGACGGCTCCGCCGATCGTCACAGCGACGATCGCAGCTCCCACAGCATCGGGTAGTAGCGAAGCGGCAACCGGCTGCGCAGGTAGGCGCTCCCGGCCGACCCACCGGTGCCCGCCTTGGTGCCGATCACCCGGTCGACCATCGTGACGTGGCGGGCCCGCCAGGCGATGGCCTGCTCGTCGTGCTCGATCAAGGACTCGGCCAGCTCCCAGACGTCGAAATGGCGTTCGCGATCTCGGGCGGCGGTGAGCAAGGAAGCCCGGACGTCGGCGTCTGAACCGGTGGCCAGGCCGCGCCCGGACAAAAAAGAGAGGAAAGCATCCCACAGGGTCGGCTCGGCCAGCCGGCGCTCGAGACGTGCGGTCTCGTCTTCGGTCAGGCCCTTGAACCGGCCTACGAAGGACGGGTCCTTGGCGCCGGACAGGAACTCCAGCTCCCGAAACTGCACCGACTGGAAACCGCTGGCAGGCGACAGGTGCTGGCGAAAGGCGAGGAAGTCCTGTGGGGTCATAGTCTCGAGGACGGCGACCTGCTCGACGAGGATGTGCTCGATGACATGGATGCGACGCAACAGGTGCTTGGCCTGCCAGACCTGGTCGTCGAACATCGCCTGCCGGGCGCCTTCGGCCTCGAACAGCAGCTGCTGGAACCACAGCTCGTAGACCTGGTGGATGGTGATGAACAGGAGCTCGTCATGGGCAGGCGGCTTGGACTCCAGCTGTTGCGCGGTGAGCAGCGTCGGAAGCTGCAGGTAACTGCCGTACGTCAGGCGCGAACCCGACTCCCCGAAGTTGATGTCGACTCCGGACCACTCCCCGACTGTGGCGTCGGCCGCCGTGGTCCGTGGCTCGGTGCTCACCGGGTCACCCTACGCGTCGCCTGTGGAACTCATGACGCGCTGGCATGATCAGAGCATGCATGTGCGCGCTGAGATCCACTATCCCGAGGCGTCTCCCCAGCAGACCTTTCGCCTTGCGGTCGACGAGAAGTTCCGCAGGGCAGTCTGCGAGGCCACCCACTCGCTGCGGTACGACGTCTCCATCGTCGAGGCCGACGGCGGGGCCACCGTGGTGGTCGAACGGACCATTCCCGCTGACGTGCCCGACGTCGCCAAGAGGTTCGTGGGCGACACGGTCACGGTGCGTCAGACCGAGAAGTGGGCGCCCGCCCCGGACGCCACTGGGCGGCGGCGGGCAGACCTGCTGCTCGAGGTCGTCGGTCAGCCGGCCCGGATGACCGGCTCAGTGGTGATCGACCCGGACGACTCCGGGAGCCGTCAGCTGGTAGAAGGCGACCTCAGGGTCTCGATTCCGTTCCTTGGCAAGAGGCTCGAGCCGGAGATCACCAAGGTGGTCCTCGCTGCAGTCAGAGCCGAGCAACGCACCGGCGAGGCGTGGCTGGCTGACCAATCCCCTACGGGCTGATCCCGCGCGTCTGAGACGTTTTTGTCGGTGCCCTCTGGCACGGTGGTGTCATGACCGATTCAGCTGACCTGCTGATGCTCAGCGGTGTCGTGCGTGCGTGCCCCGACTGTCTCGACGAACGCATCTTCGTGTCCACCGACGACTGCGGCGCCGACGGCTGCGAGTACTGCTGCACCACCTGCGGCGCGGCGGTTCTGATCGACCCTGCGTTCGACTACTCGATCACGATCTCCTCCGTCGCCTGAGCGCGCGAGCCTCATCCCATGTGTGGGTAGCGGTAGTCGGTGGGCGGGGCGAACGTCTCCTTGATGGAGCGAGGCGAGGTCCAGCGCTGAAGATTGAGCGCAGATCCCGCTTTGTCGTTCGTGCCCGAGCCACGCGCTCCTCCGAAGGGCTGCTGGCCGACCACCGCGCCCGTGGGCTTGTCGTTGACGTAGAAGTTCCCTGCCGCGAAGCGGAGCTCCTCCATGGCCCAGGCAATAGCCCGGCGGTCCTGCGAGATGATCGCACCGGTCAGCGCGTACCGCGAGAACGACTCCATCTGACGCACGGCCGCCTCGAAGTTCCCGTCGTCGTAGACGTGCACGGTGAGGATCGGACCGAAGTACTCGCTGTCGAACATCTCGTCCGTCGGGTCACCTGCCTCGACGACGGTCGGCCGCACGAAGTAGCCGACCGAGTCGTCGACCTTGCCACCCGCGAGGACGTCGAGCGTGCTCGACCCGTGGGCTCGCTCTATGGCGAGCTTGTGCTTGTCGAACGCGCGAGCGTCGATCACGGCGCCCATGAAGTTCGTCATCGTGGTGACGTCGCCGACGGTGAGTGACTCCGTCTCGGCGACGAAGTCGTTACGCATCTGCTTCCAGACCGATTTCGCGACGTAGGCCCGCGACGCAGCCGAGCACTTCTGCCCCTGGTACTCGAACGCCCCCCGCACGAGAGCCGTGCGGACGACGTCGGGGTCGGCAGAGGGATGGGCGATGACGAAGTCCTTGCCGCCGGTCTCACCGACGATCCGTGGGTAGGAACGGTAGGACGCGATGTTCGATCCCACCGTCTGCCACAGATGCTGGCAGGTGCCGGTGGAGCCGGTGAAGTGAATTCCTCCGAGGTCGGGATGCTGCAGCGCGACCTCGGAGACCGCCAAGCCGTCCCCGGGCAGGAGGTTGACCACGCCGGGCGGCAGCCCCGCCTCCTCGAGCAGACGCATGAGCAGGTGCGCGGACAGCTGCTGGGTCGGCGAAGGTTTCCAGATGACGGTGTTGCCCATCAACGCCGGCGCGGTGGGCAGGTTGCCCGCGATCGCGGTGAAGTTGAAGGGGGTGATGGCATAGACGAACCCCTCGAGGGGGCGGTGGTCGGTCCTGTTCCAGACGCCTGTGGAGTTGGCGACCGGTTGCTCGGCCAGGATTTGCTGGCCATAAGAGACGTTGAACCGCCAGAAGTCGATGAGTTCGCACGCCGCATCGATCTCGGCCTGAATCGCGGTCTTGGACTGGCCCAGCATCGTGGCGGCGTTCAGCGTCTGACGCCACGGGCCGGCCAACAGCTCGGCGGCCTTCAGCAGGATCGCAGCTCTGTCGTCGTACGCCATCGAGCGCCACGCGGGTGCGGCATCGGCCGCCGCGGCGATGGCCGCCTCAGCATCAGCTCGGTCAGCGCCGCGCGAGACCCCGAGCACCTGCTGGTGGTCATGCGGCTGTACGACCTCGAACTCATCGCCGCCTCCCCACCTCTGCTCCCCCCCGATCGTGGCGGTGAGGTCGAGCTTCGAAGCCTGCAGCTCGACCAGGCACTTCTCCAGCTCGGCTCGCTCGGGGCTGCCCGGCGCGTAACCGAGCACGGGCTCGTTGGTCGGAGTCGGAACGGTGGAGGCGAGGTCCATGTCTCACATCCTGCCAGGTTCGCCGGGGGCCGCCGAGCGCGCGATGCGGTCAGGCGGACTTACGAGCGGCGCCCTTGCGGGCGGCAGTGGAAGTCGACTTCTTGGCCTTGGAACGCGACGCCGACTTGGCGGCATTGGTGGACGGACCTGCCTTCTTGTTCGCCGAGGACCTCACTGCTGTGCTGGACTTCTTGTCCGCCGTACCGGTCTTGGGCGACGGCTTCACGGATTTCGCCCCGGCGCCCGAGCTCAGCTCGCGCTCGGTCGGCCCAGCGGCCGATCCGGCTTCGCGCCGCTTCTTGGCGGCGTCGACACTTGCGCGTAACGCGGCCACCAGGTCGACCACCTGAGCGGTCTCGCCTGGGTCGTCCTCCTCGACCTCCGGCATCGGCAGACCCGAGGACTTGGCCTCGACGAGTCGCTCCAGAGCCTCGCGGTACTCGCTGTGGTATCGCTCGGGCTCGAAGTTCCCACGCAGCGTCGAGATGTACGACTCCGCCATGGCGATCTCCTGCTCGCGAATCTTGATCGAGTCGTCCGGCGCGGCGAAGTCGCTGTTGCGTACCTCCTCGGGCCACAACATCGTCTGCAGGACGAGAGCGCCGTCCTTCTCACGCAGCAGCGCGAGCGTCTCGCGGGTCCGGATCGCCACCTTGACCAGCGCGCACTGACCGGTCTTGCTCAGCGCGTCCCGCAAGAGCACATAGGGCTTGGCGCCGACCCCTCCGTCGACACCCAGGTAGTAGGCCTTGGCGAAGAACAAGGGGTCCACCGGCTCGATCGGCACGAACTCCAAGACGTCGATCGACTTCGCGGACGGCAGAGGCAGCTCGGCGAAGTCCTCGTCGGTGAGGATCACCATGCGCCCGTCGGGCAGCTCGTATCCCTTGCCGATGTCGGAGTAGGGCACTTCGTCACCGTCGACCTCGCACACCCGCTTGTACCGGATCCGGCCGCCGTCGGCCTCGTGGACCTGACGGAACGAGATGTTGCGCTCCTCGGTCGCTGAGTAGACCTTGATCGGGATCGAGACCAGGCCGAAGGAGATGGTGCCCTTCCAAATTGCCTGCACATGATCCTCCCGGTGGTTGCAGTCAGGCTAACAAGTCGGCGATCTCCTGCGTCGCAAACCACCCCAGCTGGTCGCTCGTGGCGCCGCCGACGGCACCCTCGGGCGGCGGGTCGGCCAGCACCGCGGCAACCTGCCAGCTTCGGACAGCAGCGGTCACCGTCACCAAGCCGGGAGACTGCGGATCCTCACAGACGTCTCGGTCG
>JBPCRX010000106.1:0-13611 GCA_050996395.1 Nocardioidaceae bacterium | reverse complement strand
CACTGCGGTAGACCCTCCGTCGGCAGCGTCTCTCGTCTCCACCGGCGGCGCGGACTCCGGCGGGAAGACGCCGATCACGCCGTCGCCGGCGTCTCTGCGATGACGCTGCTGGCGCATCTCGAGTCCGGTCGCCTTCGCCCCTACCCACACCGCGATGACCCCGATGGCGAAGCCGGCCACATCGTCGATCAGATAGTGCCAGCCGAAGTACACGGTCGACAGTGTCGTCAAGGTGAAGTAGGCCCACATCGTCCAGCGCACGGTCCTGCTGGGGATGACGAAGTGGCAGATCATTGCTGCCGTCAAGATGATCGATACGTGCAGCGACGCGAACGCCGCGACACTCTGCACCGACTGGGTGGCATGGACGTCGTTGATGTAGCGCTCCCGACCCGCGGCCAGCGCGTTCTGCAGGCTGGTCACGCCGGTGTCGGGCAGGTCCACGAAGACGCTGTGCTCGGCGAGGAACGGTCCGAGCGACGGGACCCAGTAGTAGCTCGCGGCGCCGAGCACCCAGTTGACGCACAGCGCTATGACGTACCAGAACCCGGTCGACACGTTCTTGGACCAGACGAGCGCCGCGCCGAGGCTGAGCGGCACGAAGAGCAGGAACCCGACGTAGACGAACGACAAGACGTGCGCGGCGATGCCGGTGCCGAGCAAGTCTTGCAGGATCGCCGCCGGGTAGTGGCCGAAGGCGAGCGCCTTGTCCAGCCTGGTGAGAACCCCGTCATAGAGGGTGTGCCGCCGGACGATGGGCAGGAAGCCTTTGAGGTTGCGGTAGGCCACGTAGACCACGTAGAAGCTGAGCAGACCGACGACGACCAGGGAGACCCTGCTGCGGGTCCACCGCTCGTGTGAGTAGTTCCGCACGGCCTGCCGGAAGTTGTTGAACCCGCGGTTGACGTAGAGCGCGCGCGGGATCACGTCGGCGACATAGAACAGCAAGACGATGAGCGGCAGCCGGATGTACGACGGCCCCGCCAGGCCATCAGGATCGCGCAGAGGCAAGTTGTAGTGGTAGGACGCCACCCAGGCCACGATTCCCACCGCCAAGGCAAGACCGACGGAGAAACCGAAGGCCCTTCGCGTCATAGATGGACCTCCTCTCCCGGCCTGGCTGGCACGCTGAAGTCGTCGGACCGCCTGGCGCGACGGCGTTCGCCTATGGTAGTCCCCGCTGCCGACGGCGAACCCGTCACTTGGGCCGATGGCTCAGGCGCCACCACCCCAGTCTCTCGTCTCGACTGGGTTACACTGTCGGCACGACAGGGGAGCGCCCAGAGCGCTGAGAGTGCGGACCACCCGCAGACCCTCGAACCTGATCCGGTTAACACCGGCGTAGGGAGTCGAGCTCGAGCAGGCGACACGTCTGTTCCCCCTCCTGACACGGGAGGCATGCCCATGGCCAGCACACGAGTCGAGGCGCCCGCGGGACGCCGAGCCGACTGGCGAACGATCGACCTGATGTACGCCGCTGTGCTCGGTGTGACCTTCGGCGTCCTCTACTGGGCCTGGTCCTCGGCCTACACCGCACTCAACACGCCGCTGTCAAACCTCCTCGGACCGCTGATCGGTGTGCTCGGCGGGCCCTGGTTGATCGCTGGCGTGGTGAGCGGGCTCGTGGTCCGCCGACCGGGGGCCGCCTTGTTCGCCGAGATGCTTGCCGCGGCGGTCGAGGCGCTTGTCGGCAACGAGTGGGGATGGGCGACGCTCATCTCCGGTGGCCTGCAGGGGGTGGGAGTGGAGCTGGTGCTCGCCGCGTTCTTGTTCCGGCGCTTCTCGTGGCCGGTGGCCGCGCTGTGCGGCGCCGCCGCCGCGCTGTGCGAGCTCGCCTATGAGTGGCACGCCTACTGGCAGGGGACCACAACCGGGTTCAAGCTCGGCTACGGCGCCTTCTTTGCGCTCTCCGGTGCGGTGGTGGCAGGCCTGGGAGGGTGGCTCCTCACCAACGCGCTGGCGCGCAGCGGCTCGATCGACGCTTCCGCCGCTGGTCGAGCGGCCGCTCGTCGAGACGCCGTCTGACCTTGGTCGCTGGCGCACAGGTCGAGGTCAACGGCCTGACATGGCGCCCCGCTCGACGTCGCCGCCCGGTCCTGAGCGAGCTCCAGCTCAGTATTCCCGCGGGGCAGCGGGTGCTCCTGGCCGGCCCCAGCGGAGCCGGCAAGTCCACACTGCTGCGCGCCCTCGCCGGCCTGCTACTCACGGCCGGCGACGGCGACCTCAGCGGACAGGTCCTCCTCGACGGCCGGGCTGTCGAG
Organism: Nocardioidaceae bacterium; assembly: GCA_050996395.1. Taxonomy (GTDB): domain Bacteria; phylum Actinomycetota; class Actinomycetes; order Propionibacteriales; family Nocardioidaceae; genus JBPCRX01. The sequence continues at coordinate 11,350 of JBPCRX010000106.1, read as the reverse complement.
GAGTCGCGGGGGCGGATCGGCCTGCTCCAGCAGAACCCGGTCGACTCCGTCGTGGCTGCCACCACCGGCCGCGACGTCGCCTTCGGGCTGGAGAACCAGGGTGTGCCACGCAGTCAGATGTGGAACCGGGTGCGTTCGGCTTTGCGGGCTACGTCGTACCCGTACGACGTCCGGCATCCCACGAGCGCCCTGTCCGGCGGCGAGACGCAGCGGCTGGCGTTGGCCGGCGGCCTGGTGCTCGGCGCCGACCTGCTGCTGCTTGACGAGCCCACCTCGATGCTGGACTCCGCTGCGGCCGAGTCGGTCCGGGCGGCGGTACGACGGGAGGCCCAGCAGCGGAGCTCGACCCTCGTCGTCGTCGAACACCACCTCGAACCGTGGCTGGACTTCGTCGACCGGCTCATCGTGATCGACGGCACCGGAGTCCTCATCGCCGACGGCGACCCTCGCGTCGTCCTGGAGTCCTGCGCCGACATGCTGCTCGCGCTCGGTGTCTGGGTGCCGGGACACCCGCTGCCGGAGTTGCTCCACGTCGGGCCGGACCTGCTGTTCTCGCGGCGCAACCGGCCTGACGTGCTCGTGCGGGCATCGGACGTCGAGGTGGAGCTCGCGTCGGGTCTCGTCGACCGACGCCGCGAGCGCACTCTTGCGCTGCGGGGGGTGAACGCAGAGCTGCGTTCAGGACGTGCGCTTGGGGTGGCCGGCGCCAGCGGTGCCGGCAAGTCGACCTTGGCGTTGGTGCTCGCCGGGCTGCAGCGGCCAACTCGCGGTGACGTGGTCGCAGCAGTGGAGCTCGCCACTGGCAGCGGCGAGCGGCGCCCGTGGCGGTGGTCGTCCCCCGAGCTCGCCACCCGGCTGGCCTGGGTGCCGCAGCTGCCTGAGCACGGCATCGTTGCGGCCACCGTACGAGAAGAGGTGCTCGCGTCGAGCCGGGCAACTCGTCATACCGGCGGTGAGGTGGAGCGCCGGGCCGACCACCTGCTTGAGGCAATGGGCCTTGCCAGCCTGGCCACGGCCAGTCCCTACCACCTGTCCGGGGGCGAGCAGCGTCGGCTGATGGTGGCTGCGGCGCTGCTGCATGGCCCGTCCGCGACTGTCCTCGACGAGCCGACCGTTGGCCAGGACCGTCATACCTGGGCCGCGGTGCTCGGGGCGGTAGCCTCCGCACGCGACGCCGGGGCCGCAGTGATGCTGGCCACGCACGACGCGGCGGCTCTGGCGATTCTCGCCGACGACCTCGTGACGCTCGAGCGGGGACGGGTGGCATGAGTACGAGAGCGCCGCACTTCCCGGGGGCGTTGTCACTTCTCACGATCTGCGTGCTACCGGTTGTCGGGGCGCTGGGCATCCACGGAGCTCGCCAGGGAGCAGCCGTGCTGACAGTGCAGCTGCTCGCGGTCGGCTGGCTGGTGCGCGATCTGCGAGGTGCCTTCTTCCGGTTGGCGTTGGGCGCCCTCGCGGCGGTCTCCGTCGCGGTGTCCACCTGGCTGTATGGCGGGCGCCACCTCGACGCGACTGCAGCCGCATCGTTGCGGGTGCTCGCCATCGTGGTCCCGGCGGCGATCGTGTCCTCGGCCATCCAACCCAGCGACCTGGGTGACCAGCTGGCTCAACGCCTGCATCTGCCGGCCCGGCCGGTGGTGGCCGCCGTGGCCGCGCTGCAGCGGATCGACTCACTCGCCGAGGACTGGAGGCAGGTGCAACGCGCGCGCCGCACGCGGGGCCTCGGTGTTGACGGAGGACCACTACGTCGAAGCCGGCAGCTGGCGGCGGGAGCGTTCGCCCTGCTGGTGGTGGCCATGCGTCATACCGGCGCAATGGCCGAGGCGATGGATGCGCGTGGGTTTGGCACTGCTCAGCAGCGCACGTGGGCGGAGCCAGCACCGTGGGTGGTGGCGGACAGCCTGGTGCTGGCGCTCGCGGTGGGCCTCGCCGTGCTGCCGTGGCTCCTAAGATGACCGCGGTGCACGACCAGGGAGGACGAGCGACGTGATGCGGCCAGTGCTCGTAGCGGTCTCGTCGGCCGCGGTGCTGGCGGTGGCAATGGGCTGCGCTGGAGCCCCCTCGACACCTCGTTCGACCGACACCGCCGGGGCGGGGCGCATCGGCGCGGTGGGGAACTGCTACACCGCATCGTCGGCGCGTGCGGTGGACTGCTCGACTGACCACATGGCACAGACGGTCTATGTCAGTGACCAGCCGAGCGACGACCGGTCGACTGCGCTGGTTCCGTGCAGACAGGCGCAGTCGGACTTCCTCGGGCAGGACTTCCACACACGTCTCGACGTGCGCCTGTGGGTGGCGTCCGACGGGTCATGGTCTCGGTGCGACCTGGTGCTCAGGACATCGACCGCCGGCAACGCCTACGAGACGATCACCAGCACCCTCGAGAACGCCTTCGAGTCCGGCGTACCGGTCGGGCTCAGAGCCTGCTTGGCCGACGCCTACGACCCTGGCCACGCTCAGCGTTACGTCCCGTGCACTGAGCAACACGCAGCGGAGGAGCTGACAGTCGCCCCAGTGCTGGCTCCCTTCGACGAGCCGTTTCCTGCCGATGTCGCCGAGCGAGCGGCCGAGGCGTGCAACGCCTCCGCCGACGCGGCCGGCATGCTCGACAGGCATCAGACGGTGGTGGCGTTCTATCCTGAGGACGCCTCCGCCTGGTCGACTGGGGAGCGGACCGCCGACTGCTGGGCCATCGCCAACGAGGGGACGCTGCCCCCTGTTCAAGAGAAGGGTTGAGCCGATGCCGCACGCAAGAGCGACCGCGCTGACTGCCGTGACGCTGTGTCTGCTGGCTGCTGGTTGCGCACAGGCGAGGCCAACTGAGGACACAGCCGACGATGACGCAGCGGTGTCCGCGTCGATGTCGGCCGGCAGATCGACCAGCACCGACGGTGCCGCATCCGGAGCCATGGCGGGACACCACCGTCGCACGGGGAACCTTCACGGCAAGGTGATCGTCATCGACCCCGGCCACCAGCTGGGCAACGCCAGCCATCCCGAGCAGATCACCCAGCAGGTGGACGCCGGCGGCTTCCTCAAGGACTGCAACTCAACCGGTACGGCCACCAACGGCGGCTGGCCGGAGGCCACCTTCACCTGGCGAGTGTCGCAGGCGTTGGCGCGTCAGCTGCGCGACCGTGGTGCGACGGTGAGACTCACCCGTCATACGAACTCCTATGACGACTGGGGGCCGTGCATCGACGAGCGTGGGCGCCGCGGCAACCGCCTGCATGCCGACGCGGTCGTCTCGATTCACGGCGACGGCGCATCGAGCAGCGTCCACGGCTTCTTCGTCATCATGCCGGCCGACCGCAAGGGATGGACCGACGACATCTTCAGGTCGTCACACCGCTTCGGGTTGCGAGTCCGAGCCGGTCTGGAGCGAGCAGGCGCGAGAGCCTCCAGCAGTTATGGCGGCGACGGACTGGACGTGCGCGGCGATCTCGGGACGCTCAACTGGAGCAACCGTCCGATCGTGTTGGTCGAGCTGGGCAACATGCGCAGCGCCCGCGATGCGCGCCACATGAGGTCGCCACATTTCCGGCGCTCCGTCTACGCCCGTGGCCTGCGCAAGGGCGTCACCCACTTCGTCCTGCACTGACCGGCTGGACGCGCGCATCGGGCCAGCCGGCTCAACCGGTAGGACCGCCAGACAGCGCCTAGGCTCAACGGCACAAGGGCTCACGAGGTCCTCGACAGCGACGGAAGGCAGCACATGGTTCCGGGTGCGCGACAGGCACGTCGGTTGCTCATCACCATGTTCGGCTGGGTGCTGGTGCTGGGCGGGGTGGCGGCACTGGTGTTGCCCGGCCCCGGTCTGCTGCTCCTCCTCGCGGGTCTCGTGGTCCTGTCCCAGGAGTACGACTGGGCCGAGAGGCGCGTAGAGCCGGTCAAGCAGAAGGCGTTCGACGTCGCTCAGGCCGGCGTCGCAACCGTTCCTCGCATCGCCGGAAGCGCCCTGGGCGCCGTGGCGCTTATTGCCGTCGGCGTCGTGTGGGGCCTCGATCCGCAAGTTCCGGAGGTCGGGCCGTTCGGACCCGATCTCCCGTTCGGGGGTTGGGCCACCGGGAGCAGCATCGTCTTGTCCGGCGCCGTCGCGCTCGGCCTGCTCGTCTACAGCATCAAGCGGTGGCGGGGTGAGGCGGTGGCGGCCTGACGTCATACCGGCGGTTGCGGCCGAACGCCTAGGCTGAGGCCATGAGCTCACACTTCGATGTCGTCGTGCTCGGCGCTGGTCCTGGGGGGTATGTCGCTGCGATCCGCGCCTCGCAGCTCGGCCTCACCACCGCCATAGTCGAAGAGAAGTACTGGGGTGGCATCTGCCTCAACGTGGGTTGCATCCCCAGCAAGGCGCTGCTGCGCAACGCCGAGCTCGCGCACATCTTCTCCGCGGACGCCAAGCTCTTCGGCATCACCGGCGACGTGAGCTTCGACTACGGCGCAGCCTTCACCCGCAGCCGAAGCGTCGCCGAGGGCCGGGTCAAGGGCGTGCACTTCTTGATGAAGAAGAACAAGGTCACCGAGTTCGAGGGTCAGGGCTCCTTCTCCGACGCGACCACGATGCAGGTAGCGCTCGCCTCGGGCGGTGAGGAGACGTTGACGTTCGACCACTGCATAGTGGCGACAGGCACCCGGACGCGGCTCCTGCCCGGCACCTCGCTGAGCGATCGGGTGGTCACCTACGAAGAGCAGATCATGACCGACCGGCTGCCCGGCTCGATCATCATCGCCGGCGCCGGCGCAATCGGCGTGGAGTTCGCCTATGTCCTCGCCAACTACGGCGTCGACGTCACCATCGTGGAGTACCTCGACCGGCTGGTTCCGCTCGAGGACGCCGAAGTGTCGGCCGAGCTCGCAAAGCGCTACAAGAAGCTCGGAGTCACAACGCTGACGTCGACACGGGTGGATGCGATCGATGACACCGGCGAGCACGTCACGGTATCGGTCACCCGAGACGACAAGCAGGAGACCCTCGAGGCCGACAAGGTGATGCAGGCCATCGGGTTCGCGCCCAACGTTGACGGCTACGGTCTCGACAAGACAGGCGTCGAGCTCACCGACCGAGGCGCGATCGCCATCGACGACTACATGCGTACCAACGTGTCGAGCGTCCTGGCCATCGGAGACGTCACCGCCAAGCTGATGCTCGCGCACACCGCCGAGGCGATGGGCATCGTCGCGGCCGAGACCATCGCGGGTGCCGAGACGATGGCGATCGACTACGTGATGGTGCCCAGGGCGACGTACTGCCAGCCGCAGATCGCGAGCTTCGGCTACACCGAGGCCCAAGCCAGGGACAAGGGCTACGACGTCAAGGTGTCGAAGTTCCCGTTCGTCGCCAACGGCAAGGCGCACGGACTGGGTGACTCAGGCGGCTTCGTCAAGATCGTGGCTGACGCCGAGCACCTCGAGCTCCTCGGCGCGCACATGATCGGGCCCGACGTCGTCGAGCTGCTCCCCGAGTTGACACTGGCTCAGCAGTGGGACCTGACCGCCACCGAGGTGTCTCGCAACATCCATGCCCACCCGACCCTCAGCGAGGCGATCAAGGAAGCGGTGCACGGCATCTCCGGCCACATGATCAACTTCTGAGCCGCAGGGCCGCTGGCGGCGGCGCCGCTCAGCGGGATCGGCCGATCCGAGCCTTACAGGCGCACCTTGAGATTGCTAACCACGGATCAGGATGGTTGGGGCGGGGTCTGCTGCTCCTCGTGGACCGAGTAGTCGGGCGCGGCTGAGGGCACGGCCGTGACCACAACGGTCTCCGGGGTGTCGGCGTCGGTGTCGGAACTGCTGGAGCTGTCGCCGGTGAACCGCGACGCGACGCTGCCCGCCACCGAGCTGGTCGCACTTTTGGCGGCCTCGCCGAGCTTGCCTTGTACGACGGGAGCCTTCTCGCGCGCCTTGTCCTGGGCGGTCTGCGCTGCCTGCTGCACGGCGGGGCTCGACCAGAAGCGCTGGGCCTGAGCGGCGATCTGCTCATAGCGCTCGCGCCCCGCCCGGGCGCCGAGAACGTAGCCGATGGCCCCGGCGGTCAGCACGGAAAGCTTGCTCATGGTCTCCTCCTGGGATGTGGTGTGGACCCCATGGTTTCATGGCGCACCTCCGAGCGCAGCAGCCCCCGTGAAGCACGTAGACCAGTGGCACTACTCCTGCCGGGCTGCCTAGCCCACCCCGGCTCAGAATCCCTCGCTCAGCGGCGCAACACCTTGGCGCGTACGGCGGAGACCACCGCCCGGACACTGCTGCCCTGGTTGCCGCGGACCCGGTTGAGCGCAGGGTGAGGGCTGAGCACGTTGCCCTCATGTGGCTCGACGGTCTGCTGGTCCAAGCCGGCCAACGAGAACAGCGGTCCCACCAGCGCGTCGAAGAGCCGTGGCGAGGCGTTGAAGCCAAACCGCATCAGCACGTTGGCGGCACCGACGTCAACGCGGCGGCGAGGATGGTCGAGGTTGTCGACCACCTTGAGGGCCACCCGCTCCGGTGACACGACGGGAGGCGGAGGGCGGCCGATGCGCCCGGCGTAGTTGCCCGCCTGCAGGTAGATGGGGGTGTCGACACTTCCCGGCGCCACCAAGGTGACGTGCACGTCCGGGAGGTCGCGGTTCTCCAGCTGCAGCTCGCGGGTCAGGGCCCGCAAAGCCCACTTGCTGACGACGTACGCCGACATCTTCGGCACGGCGATGTCGCCGATGACCGATCCGATGACGACCAGCTGTCCATGGCGCTGCTGACGCATGGCAGACAACGAGCTACGTGCGACGTTGGCCGCCCCCAGCACGTTGGTCGTCAGTACCTGGTTGAAGACAGCCGCCGGTACGTCGACGAAGTCTCCGTAGGCGACCACGCCTGCGGAGTGGATGACCGCGTCGACGCGACCGTGCTGAGTGATGGTCGACTGGACGGCGGCCTCGACGTCCTCGGCATGCTGGATGTCGACACTGAAGACGCGTACGGAAGCCGCCCCCTTGGTCGTACACTCCTCAGCGGTCTCGGCCAGCGGCTGTGCACTTCGCGCGAGGAGCACCAGATGCGCGCCGTCCGAAGCCAACCGGTGAGCCGTCGCACGGCCGATCCCGCTGGAGGCGCCGACGACTATCACCACTCGGGCTCCCGAAGTGGGCTGCATGCGTTGACCAACTGGATCCGACATCACTCGAAACGCCATCGAAGTGCTCGTACCCGTTTCGCCTCCGCCTCAGACGATCCGCTCCTCGGCGATGCTGTTCCCACCGTCCACCAGCAGGCACTGACCGGTGGTGTATGACGCCCCGAGGCTGCACAACCAGGCGATGGCCCCAGCCACCTCCTGCGGTGTACCGCTGCGTCCAACCGGGGTCACCCGCCCCTGGCCCACTTCCGAATCTGTCTGTGAGCCGGTGGCGATCCAGCCGGGGGCGACGGCGTTGACAGTGACACCTCGCGGCGCCGAGTCGACGGCGAGGGCCCGCATCAGCCCCACCATCGCGGCCTTTGACGACGCGTAAGCAACGTCTGCCTTCATGGCCATCACCGGACCCGTCACGCTGGTCACCATCACGATGCGTCCCCAGCCCTCGTCCAGCATCCGAGGAAGCGCTGCTCGGCTGACGAGGAAAGCGCTGTCCACGTTGCGGCGCATCGACGAGCGCCACGTCTCCAGACTGAGGTCCCCAACGGTGCCGGACTCGAAATCAGGGTCGGAGGTGGACACCATGCCGGCGTTGTTGACCAGGATGTCGACCCGCCCCCAACGGTCGACCGCGGCCTGCACCAGGTCATCAGCGGCATCCTCGGCAGTCAGGTCGCCAAGGGTGCAGGCGGCGTCCACGCCTTGGGCGCGCAGCTCGTCGACACGCTCCTCAACGCGGTCCGACGTGGCGCCCAGCATCACGGACGCGCCGAGCTGCCCAAGCAGAACAGCCGACGCGAAACCGATGCCGGTGGCGCTGCCCGCTCCGGTCACGATGGCGACCCGATCGGTCAGGTCGAAGACCTCAGGTACCCGCATAACGACGACAATGCCACGACCCCGCCTCGCACCTCCCACCCTCCACGTACGCTCGCTGCCATGACTGACCACATGCCGTTGCGAGGAACGGTCGCCCTCATCACCGGCGCATCGAGCGGGATCGGTGAGTCGACTGCCCGTCGGCTGGCATCGCTGGGGGCCGACGTCGCACTCGTCGCTCGCCGACGCGATCGACTGGAGTCGTTGTCCGGCGAGATCAGCGCTAACGGGCGCCAGGTGTGCGTCATCGAAGCAGATGTGACCGATCGCTCGCAGGCTCAGGCGGCGGTGGCACGCACGGTCGACGAGCTGGGCAGGCTCGACGTACTCGTCAATAACGCGGGTGTGATGCTGCTGGGACCGGTGGCGGACGCGCCGGTCGAGGAATGGGAACAGATGGTCCAGGTCAACGTGCTGGGACTCCTGTACTGCGCCAAGGAGGCGCTGCCTCATCTGCTTCACGCCGCCGAGCAGGAGCCGAGGCGAGCTGCCGACCTGGTCAACGTGTCGTCAGTCGCTGGACGCCAGGCAAGACTCGGCAGCGGCGTCTACAACGCGACCAAGCATGCGGTGGGCGCCTTCAGCGAGTCATTGCGCCAAGAGGTCACAAAGCGACACCTGCGTGTCTCCCTCGTCGAGCCAGGCGCGGTCGACACTGAGCTAGCCGGCCACAACCGTCCCGAAGTCCTGGAAGGTATGGCGAAACGCTTCGCCGACATGCAACGGCTCGAAGCCGACGACATCGCCGACGCGATCGCCTACATCGTGACACGGCCCCGGCATGTGGCGATCAACGAGATCTTGATCCGCCCCACGGATCAGGACCAGTAACTGCCCTTCTTGGCAAGTCGGACCGTCCGTCACCTGCATGCCCCTCACGTGGGAGCTCTTGTGGCGTCAATCGGACGACGGCGAGCGACTTGGCTGAGCTGACGGGTGGAAGCTTGATCCCGGTCGAGGGCGCTGGTCATGGATTGCCGACAAGGGATCCGATCTTCGTCAACCGAGAGGTGAGACGTTTCCCCCCTGAGAACCACCTTCGACGGCTTGGCGAACCCGGTCACGCGACTTCTCGTCGATGAGGCCTCGCGCATGAGCGTCATCTGCTGCGACCGCGCTGTCAGCCACCATGAGCATTCCCACGCCTGCCCGGCTGAGGTTTGCGGTGAGCTGTCGTACTCGAGCAGCGCGGACCGGGGACGTCGCCGACACTTCGCGAATGTAGACCGCGTGGACGCGCTCTGGATGGGCCAGCGCCACGGCAGCGTATGCCTCTGGGTCGTCTTGGCCGCTGTCGCCAACCAAGACCCACATCAGTTGGGGGTGCTCCTCGAACAGTTGAGTGATCTCGCGACACTTGAAGACCACGCTCGCCTCCCGGAACAGCCAGGCAGCGCTCGGACCCCAGTCCGTCATCAGAACTGGTCCCTCCGGAAACGAGTAACGAACCAAGAAGCGCTCCAGCACCGGGTGCAGGTTCCACGCTCCCGTGGACACGTAGAAGATCTGAGCCGGTCCAGCCGGGCCACCAACCAATCCGCGGTAGAACTCCGAGGCGCCGGCGATCTCCTTTCGCACGTGCTCGGGTGTGAACAGTGTCGTTCGTATCGCCTCGACCAGGCGGGTCAACCCGGTGTGGATGATGGTGTCGTCGATGTCGCTGACGACCCCCAGCTTGGCAGCAGGATCGACAATGAGGAGCCGGCCACGAGCGGAGTAGCCAGGATCCCCGGTGATACCGAATGTCATCTCGTGCCAGCCCGGCGAGAGCTCGGGAAGGTGGAGAGCGGCTTCCACGTACCCCTCAGGGCCAGCGACGGCAAGGATCCTTTGCCCCGCCACCTCGATCGACACCTCTTCACCAGGGATCTCAACACTCAAGAAGGGCGCCAGCCCGGCAAGTAGTGCCCACCCCGGCCGATCTCGCTGGTCGTCCCGACGGCTGAGCAACACTCGAGCTCGGACATGAGCCGAGCCAGTGATCCCATAGCTGATGTAGGGCGACACGGTCGGGCCCCACCCCGGCCGGCGGCGCAAGAAGGCGTTGAGACGGCGGTCGACCACGCCCTCGAGGCCGAACATCAACCGCAGCAATGCCGCCCAAACGGTCATCGTGCCATGACTGACGACATGCCTGACGGGTCGTCTGGGATGCTCATCGCGTGTCACATCGAGACACCTTGCCATGAGCTTCGAGGCCGGCCTCATCGCTGTTGGCCCCTTCTCAAGCCATGGTCCCAGGAGTACCTTGAGGCCGGAGCGTGACCGGTACCGAGCGTCACGTTCTATGAGAAAGGGATGACGATGCCACAGTTCATGGACGTACACACCGGCATGGCCGGAGTGACTGAAGACCAGCTCGCAGCCGCGCACCAGGCGGACCTCGACATCCAGGGTGAGGAAGGCGTCGACTTCAAGCATGCGTGGGCTGACCCCACGACCGGCCACGTCTTCTGCTTGTCAGAAGCACCGAATGCCGAGGCGGTCCAACGCATCCACGAGCGCGCAGGCCACCCCGCGGACGAGGTGCATGAGATCACTGTGACGGCTTGAGCAGCGCCCTTGGGACGATCGCGACGGCTGTTCGATGTTGGCAACGGCGGCTGAAGCCGCCTGTCGGGATGGAACCGACGACCTTCTCATCACGAGTCCCCGAGCCCCGCCGCCCCAGCGAAGATTTTCGCAGGTTCCTAAGCAGGTCGCCGACCTTTGAGGTGTCCGCCGCGTTCTGGCCGAACGTCGCCGGGGCACCTACCGCTTCGCCGGTGAGCCAGCCTTCTAGACATCGGGCCGCAGTTCGAGATCCCACGCGACGACCGCGGGTTGGCCAGCCTTGGCCGCATTGGCAGCATCCCGCACCCACGGATGCAGCTCCCAGATATCGGGAGGGCCGGGGGTGAGCGGTTCCGGCATCTCATCAGGCTCGACCGTGAGGTCGTCGCGGTACGTTTCGACACAGGCCCGGACAACATAGCCGTGCCGCAGCGCGCCGCGCAGGTAGTCTCCGAGGCTGTGGCTGTAGCCGGCGATGTGCCCAACTCGGCCGTCGGGCGATTCCTTGACCAGTGGATATCGGGTGGAACCGGTGAAGTGGCCGCGAGTGTCGAGCAGGAGCAGGTGCCCAACTGGCCGCATCACCCGCGCCGCCTCGGCGAAGAACGGACGGAGGTCGCTCAGGTGAGCCAGCGCCAGGCTGCACACCACATGGTCGACGTCGCCGTCGGGTAGCGGCAGATCAGTGATGTCACCAGCCATGAAGCGGGCGTCGGGTACGGCCTTCCGAGCGCGGGACAGCATGGCCTCGGAGATGTCGATGCCGACGACGTCGTGCCCTCGGGCAACCAACTGCTGTGC
>JBPCRX010000035.1:0-1604 GCA_050996395.1 Nocardioidaceae bacterium | reverse complement strand
CGACGAACGTGTCTGCGTACTGACGGTTGAAGCGCTCCGCTACGTCACGGCAGAGCTCGACGTGCTGGTCTTGGTCGCCGCCGACCGGGACCGTCTGGGTGTCGTAGAGCAAGATGTCTGCCGCCATCAGGCACGGATACGTGAAGAGACTGGCACGGGTTCGTGGTCGAGCACCCTTCTCCTTGAACTGGATCATCCGTGACAGCTCCCCGACGTACGCAGTCGACTCCAGCAGGTAGGCGAGCTCGACGTGGGCCGGCACGTGCGACTGCACGAAGACGGTCGAGTGCTGAGCCTCGAGGCCGGCCGCGAAGAACAACCGCGCCGTCTCCAGCGTGAGCTCACGAAGCCGGGCGGGGTCATACTCAGTGGTCGTTGCGTGCAGATCGGCAACGAAGAAGAAGCCCTGCCTGGTGTGCTGCCCGTCGACGAACCGCCGCAAGGCGCCGAGATAGTTGCCAAGAGTAAGGGACCCGCTCGGGGTGATCCCGGAGACCACCCGCGGCGCCCGCAGCGTGGCGTCGACGGCACAGGCTGGTGCTCCGGCCGTCTCGAGTGGTGATTCGGCGATGGTCACACGTTACTCCTGGAGGCGTTGGGCCTCCCGCCCGACCGCTCAAACACACAAGAAGCCGCCCACGAGAGGCGGCTTGAAGAGGATGCAGACTTCAGATGCGGCCGCCGGTCAGGGCCACCACGCACCGAAGCAGATCGTGGTCATGGAGGAAGCATACGCCGCGTCGGCATGGATGCGCCGGTCGCTGGGTACGTCTCGAGAGTCATACCAGCGCCTCGGACAAGGAGAACCGGCTGTGAGCGACACTCTCGTCCTCGATGTCGACGGCACTCTCGTCGACACGAACTATCACCACGCTATTGCCTGGTATCGCGCGTTCCGCGGGGCCGGAGTCACTCCTGCGCTCTGGCGCATCCACCGCGCGATCGGCATGGGCGGCGACAAGCTGGTCGCTGCGGTGGGGGGTGAGGATCTGGAAGGCAAACATGGCGACGACCTTCGGGATGCGTGGACGCAGGAGTACGGCAAGCTCATCTCCGAGGTCCAACCGTTCGAGGGCGCCACTCGGCTCCTCCAGGATGCGCGTGACCGGGGTCTGCGCGTGGTCCTCGCGAGCTCAGGGCAGAAGGAGCACGTCGAGCACTACCTCGACCTGCTTGATGCGAGGCAGCTGGCCCACGACTGGACCACGTCTGAGGACGCAGAAGAGACGAAGCCAGCCCCCGACCTCGTACAGACGGCGCTGGCGAAGGTCGGTGCAACCTCGGCAGTGATGGTCGGCGACTCGACGTGGGACGCAGCCGCCGCCGAACGCGCCGAGATACCGTCTGTTGCCGTACTGACGGGCGGGTTCTCGAGGGATGAGCTGCGCGACGCCGGTGCGCGCGCGGTCTACGACTCCTTGGTGGCCTTGAACGACGATCTGGACACCGTCCTCAGCTTCTGATCAGCCGTCACTCGCGGGAGGGACTGCGGGCAGGGTGTCAGGCCGGGTCTCGGGTGAGGCCTCGGGCCGGGTCATGGAAGCAGCCTCGCTGCTGCTGATGTCGGAGGAGCCGTTGGGCGACGGACGCGCGGGCTCGGCCCT
>JBPCRX010000128.1:0-3130 GCA_050996395.1 Nocardioidaceae bacterium | reverse complement strand
CCCCCGCAGGGCGGCTCCGAAGGGCCATACCTTCATCTCCTGGACAGCACCATCGAAGGGAGTCCCCGTCTACCTCATAGGACTCCCTCCGATGTTCGTGACACACGCCTCGGCAAAGTCGCCGGACGAGGCTATGACCTGCAGGTTTGTCGGCTCGTCGGGCTTCGGCAAGAGCGCCCAGCGGGTGTTGGACCGGCCCCTCGGCGCGGTCTGTGCGCTCGATCCCACCTGCCCGAGGCGTGCTGAGGGCGCCGCAGATCGGCCCGACCGGGCTCCCGACCTGCGGAAACGCGACTTTGCCGGGGCCCTGGGGAACCCCCCGGCGTAGGAAGCATCGGCGAACCCTCCACCGATCCAGTTCCCGCCGGCGGTGAGGACACGCAGGTAGGTGCTCTCCCTGGTGGAGAACAAGTGATCCCAAGCCCGAGGCGCTGGGTCGTGCCCGAGCGCAAACCGCAAGAGAGCTTGCTCCCGATCGGGCGCGATCTGGTGACGAACCCAAGACCACTGGTCGCGAGTGGAACGCGTGCGGTACAGACCGCCGAGGAGGGACCCGACAGCGAACGGGATCACGAGGAGCATGACGATCGCGCCCCACAGCGCCGCGAACGCGCCCGCCCGTACGTCGGGCTGACCCTCCAAGAACAGCCGGTAGAGCCCGTACTCGGGCCAGGCCAGGACGGCGTGGAAGACCACGGACGACCCGAAGAACCGCAGCGAGCGGTCGGCGAGAGCCACTCCGAAGGAACCGACCTGACGTTCCAGGGCCCACGTGTAGGCGGCACCCGGCAGCACTGCGAGCAGCAGGATGCCTGCCGCCATGACGGAGCTGGGGATCACGTGCTGCGCCTACCTTGTCTGAACGAGCGCCAGGTCATCCGGCCTAGCGGGTCGCATCCGCGACACGGCCAGCGTCGGCTCGACGCGGTGCGCTGCTCGATGTGCACCGGGTGGGATCGACGCGGAGCCGATCCCACCCTTGGAGCAATACTTCTTCTTGCCTTCGACCACGGTCGTGCGCGGGTGACGCACAGCCGTCTGTTTGGTCACGTAGTGACCGGTGATGGCACTGCGCGCCTTGCCGCTCTTGCTAGGCCTTCCCTTGGCCATGATCTTTTACCTGCCTTCCTGGCTCGAGTTGCGTCTCGAGCAGGACGCGGGCCACGATGCTTGCTCCTCACCAGAGGAAGCAGGAGGTCCGCCTCCCGCTCGTCAGGCCCGGCGCTCCAACGCCGGGCCTGACGGCTTTATGGACTTGTCAGCTGCAGCCGCTGGTGCTCCCACACCCCTCGCACACGAAGCACGAACCCGCCGGCCGCATCTTGGTCCCACACGTGAAGCACAGCGGCGAGTCGACACTCGACCCGGTGATCACCTCAAGCAGCTCTGCGGAGGTGTGCACCTCCCGCGGCGCCGGCTTGACCGCTGCCGCCTCGACCGGCGGGGCCGGCTCCGAGCGGGTCGGCCCGCGCAGCGACTCGGCGTCACCGGCGTCGCCCAGCGTCTCCTCGTCGACCGGCGGTGCCTCGTACGAACCGGTCTCGAGCTGGCGCTGCCGTTCCTCGGCCGAGTAGATGCCGAGGCCCGAGCGCTGCTCGAAGGACAGGTAGTCCAGGGCGAGGCGGCGGAAGATGTAGTCCATGATCGACTGGCTCATCCGGATGTCGGGGTCGTCGGTGAGGCCGGCCGGCTCGAACTTCATGTTGGTGAACTTCGCGACGTACGTCTCCAGCGGCACGCCGTACTGCAGCGAGATGCTGATCGCCATCGAGAAGGCGTCCATCACGCCGGCCAGCGTCGATCCCTGCTTGCCGAGCTTGAGGAACACCTCGCCGAGGCCGTCGTCGGGGTACGAGCCGGCTGTCATGTAGCCCTCGGCGCCGCCGACGGTGAACGACGTGGTGCGCGACGGACGCGACTTCGGCAGCCGCTTGCGCACCGGGCGCTCGACGACCACGGGCGCCGACTCCTCGACCGTCGCCTTCTTGGCCCTGGCGTCGGCCAGCGGCTGGCCCACCTTGCAGTTGTCGCGGTAGACCGCCAGCGCCTTGAGGCCGAGCTTCCAGCCCTGGTAGTAGACGTCAGCGATCTCCTCGACGGTCGCGGTCTCGGGCACATTGACCGTCTTTGAGATCGCGCCACTCAGCGCCGGCTGGGCAGCCGCCATCATCCGCACGTGGCCCATCGGCTTGATGGCCCGCTCCCCCATCGCGCAGTCGAACACCTCGTAGTGCTCGGGCTTCAGACCCGGTGCGTCGATGACGTGGCCGTGCTGGGAGATGTACTCCACGATCGCCTCGACCGTCTCCTCGGCGTACCCGAGCTTGCGCAGCGCCCGCGGGACCGTCTGGTTGACGATCTGCATGGAACCGCCACCGACGAGCTTCTTGAACTTGACCAAAGAAAAGTCGGGCTCAATCCCGGTGGTATCGCAGTCAAGCATAAATCCTATAGTGCCAGTCGGCGCTATCACACTGGCTTGTGCATTTCTCCAACCATTAATTGCGCCTATATCCAAACATTCCTGCCATGCATTTGTGGCGAAACGGTGCACGGCTTTGTCCATCGGATGCACGGTGCGCACCGCGTCGTTGGCGGCCCGGTGCTTGCGCATGACGCGGGTGTGCGCCTCGGCGTTGCGGGCGAAGCCGTCGTACGGACCGACGACGCCGGCGAGCTCGGCGGAGCGCTTGTAGGCGGTGCCGGTCATCAGCGACGTGATCGACGCAGCCAGGGCGCGGCCGCCGTCGGAGTCGTACGCCAGTCCGGAGGCCATCAGCAGCGCGCCGAGGTTGGCGTAGCCGATGCCGAGCTGGCGGTACGCCCGGGTGGTGTCGCCGATCGCCTGGGTCGGAAAGTCGGCGAAGCAGATCGAGATGTCCATCGCGGTGATGACCAGCTCGACGGCCTTCGCGAACCGCTCGGCGGCGAACGAGCCGTCGTCGGTGAGGAACGTCAGCAGGTTGAGGCTGGCCAGGTTGTACGACGAGTTGTCGAGGTGCATGTACTCGCTGCAGTTCGCCACCACAACGCCGTTGACGATGTAGGAGTGGTTGCGGGGCTCGGTGAGGTTGTAAGTCGTCTCGTAGCCACACGACTCCCGCGTGACCAGGGTGACGGTCTCCTTGAC
>JBPCRX010000045.1:0-14829 GCA_050996395.1 Nocardioidaceae bacterium | reverse complement strand
TTTGGCTTGGTGGACTTGCTCTGCTGTCCTACCTGAGCAAGGTTGACGAGGCGCTGGTCCGCAAGAGCGTGCCTCTCGACTTCTGGCCGTCGGCGATCGTCACGATCGTTTTCAGCATCGTGGTCTTCTACGTCGCCGTCTCCATGCGACTCGGCGAAGATCGGATCCGGGAACACATCGAGGACGTCGAGCGCGAGGCCAACATGGGGGACGAGGGAGCCGCAGCGCACTGACCCGACGGGTCACGTCCCGCTGGTCCCGCTGGTCCCGGTGGAAACACCCGGACGCGGAGCGGGCTCGAGGCCGGAGACCCGCGCAGTGATGTCGCGGGGCAGGCTCTGCGCACCCAGCCCGACCGCGTCCGAGGATGCCGGCACGCTTGCCGTGCTCGAGAACTCCGGCGGGATAGCGAAGACCATGGTCCGGGGCCTCGACGCCGGCGTCGGTGAGCGCCTGGACGAGTGCAGCGCCGCAGCCGCCGACGCGCCCGTTGTCCTCGAGCGATGCAGCGCGGCATCCATGAGGACCTGGTCGAAGGCACGGTGCCGGCAGACCTCCCGCCGCCCTGGTCGAGCTCGCACGTGACCACCGGCTGGTGGCAAGCGTTGCGGCATCACCCTCGTGCTCGACCGCGCCGGGGTGACGGGGGAGGACGGCGCATCCCACCACGGGATGTGGGACATGTCGATCCTGCAGGTCGTCCCGGGGCTGCGGTTCGCTGCGCGGCGCGACGGGAGCCGCGTTCGCGAGCTGCTGAGTGAGGCCGTCGAGGTCTCTGACGCGCCGACCGTCCTGCGGATCCCCAAGGGAGCGGTGTTGAGGAATTGTCGCGTAGGTCGCGACCACGGGGTGCAGCCCCGCCAGGGCCATCCCCGCCGCCGACGTGACGGCGTGCTGCTCGGCGATGCACCGCGAGCGGCAGCAGGTCGCCGCCAGAGCCCTCGATGCCGCGTGGTCAGACGGCTGGCACGTCTTCACGAACGAGCACGGCGAGCCCGTCCACCCCGACACGGTGTCTCGGCTCATGACGCGCTTCTGCTTCGGGCGGGTGCGCCCGTACACGTCGTCGCTGGATCGCCTCGGCCACACGGATCCCTCCATCACGCTCAGGGTCTACTCCCACGTGCTCAAGGAGCACGCCGTGGGAGTGGCCGACATCTTCGCCAGCGCCGTTAGCAACGGCACTCCCTCGTCCACGCCACCCGAACAGGAGACCCGGTCATGACCAAGCTGTTAGCAAAGGTGTTAGCAAACACGACGGCTCAGGACTCATTGTCTGAGCTCGCAGCCGGGCTGAACTGGCGTTTCGTTTGCGCGCTCGGAGGGATTCGAACCCCCAACCTTCTGATCCGTAGTCAGATGCTCTATCCGTTGAGCTACGAGCGCCGGGCCGGGCGGCGTACGGACGTGGATCTCGAGCATCCGAGAAGCAGCCGTACCCCGCGAGCGCCGAGTCTAGCGGCTGCCGCGGGACGCCCGAGAAACGACCGGTGGAGCCATCCTTGCACCGGACATACACAATCGTTTGTGAGGGTTTGACACCGGACCCGAATGGCGCCGGGATGATCGAGCAGCGTACCGTGTCTCCACAACCCACTGCTCAACATGTGGGACAGACCTATCTCCATCGCCGCGCCAGAGCCCTTGCGGTGATGACGACGACCGCCGCAACGACGCGGAGAGGGAGCGACGAGGATGGCCGCCGACACCGAGACCGCACCACCGCTAGATCAGGTGGCCGATGTCGCCACGAGCCATGGCGCACTGCAGCGTTGGGTCGACGAGGTTGCCTCGCTCACCGAGCCCGACCGCGTCCATTGGTGCACCGGGTCCGAGGAGGAGTGGGCCGCTGTGACGGATGCCCTCGTCGAGGCCGGCACGTTCGTGCGGCTGGATCCCGCCAAGAAGCCCAACTCGTTCTGGTGCGCGTCCGACCCCTCCGACGTGGCACGCGTCGAGGACCGTACGTACATCTGCTCCATCGAGGAGTCCGACGCCGGCCCCACCAATAACTGGATGGACCCCGACGAGATGCGGTCGATCATGACCGACCTCTACCGGGGGTCGATGCACGGTCGCACCATGTACGTCATCCCGTTCGTCATGGGCCACCTCGAGGCGGAATCACCTATGTTCGGCGTCGAGATCACCGACTCCGCGTACGTCGTCACCTCGATGCGGGTGATGGCCCGGATGGGCTCGGACGTGCTTACCCGCATGGAGGAGCTCGACGCCTCCTTCGTGCCCTGCCTGCACTCGGTCGGCGCGCCCCTGGAGCCCGGTCAGGCCGACGTACCCTGGCCGTGCAGCGACACCAAGTACATCACCCAGTTCCCGGAGGAGCGCACCATCTGGAGCTACGGCTCCGGCTACGGCGGCAACGCCCTGCTCGGCAAGAAGTGCTACGCACTGCGCATCGCGTCGGCCAAGGCACGCGACGAGGGCTGGCTCGCCGAGCACATGCTCATCCTCAAGCTGACCTCTCCACATGGCAGCGTCACGTACCTCGCCGCCGCATTCCCGAGCGCCTGCGGCAAGACCAACCTCGCCATGCTCGAGCCGACGGTCGAAGGCTGGAAGGTCGAGACGCTCGGCGACGACATCGCCTGGATGCGCTTCGGCGACGACGGCCGGCTCTACGCCGTGAACCCCGAGTTCGGGCTCTTCGGCGTCGCGCCCGGCACCGGTTGGCACACCAACCCCAACGCCATGCGCACCATCGCCAAGGGCAACTCAATCTTCACCAACGTCGCCCTTACCGACGACGGCGACGTCTGGTGGGAGGGTATGACGCAGGAGCCACCGGCCCACCTGACCGACTGGAAGGGCCGCGACTGGACACCTGAATCCGACGAGCCCTCCTCTCACCCCAACAGCCGGTTCTGCACGCCGATCAACCAGTGCCCAATCCTGGCGCCGGAGTACGACGACCCCCGGGGCGTGCCGATCGACGCCATCCTCTTCGGTGGCCGTCGCAAGACCACGATCCCGCTGGTGACCGAGGCGCGGGACTGGACGCACGGTACGTTCCTGGGCGCCACATTGTCGTCGGAGACGACGGCTGCTGCGACCGGCGAGGTTGGAGTGGTGCGCCGCGACCCGATGGCGATGTTGCCCTTCATCGGCTACGACGCTGCCGACTACTTCAGCCACTGGATCTCCGTCGGCAAAGAGCAGGACGCGTCGAAGCTGCCCCGTATCTTCTACGTCAACTGGTTCCGCCGCGACAGCGACGGTGGCTTCTTGTGGCCGGGATTCGGTGAGAACAGCCGCGTGCTCAAGTGGGTCGTGGAGCGCATTGAGGGCACCGCGGATGCCGTCGAGACACCGATCGGCTACGTCCCGACGGTCGACTCGCTCGACCTCGACGGGCTCGACGTGACGCGCGGAGAGATCGCGGCCGCGCTCGAGGTCAAGGACGACGAGTGGCGAGACGAGATTCCCTCGATCAATGACTGGTTCGAGAAGTTCGGCGACAAGCTTCCGACCGTCTTGTGGACCGAGCTCGACGGGTTGAGGGCGCGGCTCGCCTAGCCGGCTCCAAGTCGAGGGTGGGGCGCTTGACCTACCAGGGCGGGCCGGAACTCACGGGGCCAGGTGTTGCAAGGAGTGACATTCCCGGCAGCACCTGGCCCCCTCCGTCGGCGGAGGTGGCGGGATTTGAACCCGCGAGAGGGGATTACCCTCAACCCGCTTAGCAGGCGGGCGCACTAGGCCACTATGCGACACCTCCACGCCGCTGGGACAGCGACGCCACACCCTACCTGACCGCGCCCCGCGTCACGGCACGTCGAGACGGCGGTATCCGTGGGCCGCGTTGAGGCGCTCGTGGATCTCGCGCTGCGCCTGCGCGGAACGAGAGCCCAACAGCGACAGTGGTATGACGCTGGAACGCCCGCCTGACAACGAGACCACGAGACAAAGGGCTCCACCGACGGGAGCGGTCTCCACAGAGTCGACGCTGCGCCACTGGGCCTGAGACTCACCCGCGCCGCGAACCAGCCGCACCCGGTAACCGTCCGCATCCAGATCGAGCACTCGTGGCGGCCAGAGCGCGAGCACGGCCGTTGCGAGCAGGAGGCAGCCCGTGAGGACCGCGAGTGCCACGACGCCCGCCGAAGGAAGGCCCATCAGGGCGGTCACCACCCAGCACAGCCCCAGCGCGGCGGCTCCCACGCCCGCAACGCGCAGGACATTGGCCCGCCCGAGTCGGTAGGTCGTCATGCGGAGGAGGCGGGATTTGAACCCGCGGCTGACATCACTGCCAGCGACCGCTTTCAAGGCGGTTCCGATAGGCCACTCCGGCACCCCTCCAGGCCGTCTCGGAGTGAGACGCCGCAGGCCATTGTTCCACGGTCCGCCTGTTCCACGGTCTGCCATCGTCAGAGCAGCGGCGCGAACCTCGACGGCTCCGGGCGCTCCACCTCAACCACGCCCCGAGCGACCCTATGCCCGCCCCGGCCGGTGAGAAGTCGGTCGACTGCGATGAGCAGCAGCCCGAGAGCCGCCCCGATGACCGCGTCATACCCCGTCGCGCGGAGGCTTTCGGTCAGCGGCAGGGAGGTTTGGGAGAGCGACGCAGCCAAACCAGTGGAGCCGAGGGAACCGAACGCGCACATCCACCAGCCCTGTCGGCGGCGCTGGCGGATGGAGACGCCCCAGACGAGAGCAGGAAATCCCACGATCGCCTCCGTCGGCCGTGGCGAGGCCCCGAGGGTGTCTCGCACCCAGGTCTTGAGGTCGACCAGGTCCGCCACGACGCTCGGTGACGCCCACGAGTGCAGCGCGTGCAGATACGCGAAGGCGGCCGCTAGGACCACAACGCCGGTCACGATCAGCACGGCTCCGCGGCGGCCGAGGCTGCCCGGACCCTGCCCGAGCTTCCAGGCCAGTGCCAGCGCCCCGGCGAGGACGAGCGCGAGCACCAGAACTCGGAAGCGGTACGGCCGCAACGACGCACCCAGCCCCGTCACCACGACAGCGCCCGTCAGGCCGACAAGGGCCGACACCGCCAGCTCGAGCAGGAGTCGCCAGCCCTGCGCCGGCCTGGTGAGCACCATGCCCGACGCACCGAAGACTCCGGCCGACACCGCAGCCGCTCCGGCTACCGCCCACGGCTCAGGGAAGGCGCCGGCCGCGGCGAGGACGAGCGCGCCGAAGACCGCCACCAGCACTGTCCGTCCACCACACCTGCGGGTGAGCAGGACGAGAGCGACCCAGGTGGCCGTCAGAGCCCCCGACCGCGGGAGAAGCTCGCCGTCGATCGGCGCAGGCAGCGTCCACCACCCCTCGAGCTGCACCAGCCTCGCGGCGGAGCACACCACCGACACCAAGCCGATGGCGCCCAACAGCCACAGCATCCGCCGGTCAAGTGCGTGCACCCGAGGCGAGCCAGGTTCTGACACACGACCCCCTCGGTTCGTGATCGACCGCCCCCGGTCGACGCCGTCCCGAAGCGTCCGACGGCGGCAGGTTACCGCACGTCGGCAGTGCGCCGGTTCGCCAACGACGGGTTGTGCCGCCGCACCTCAGCCAGTCGCTCAGCGCTCAGGTCAGCCGTCGCAACCCCTTCCTCGTCGCCCAGCCGAGCCACCGCCACACCCATCGGGTCGACCAGCATGCTGCAGCCGACATAGTGGTCACCGCACTGGCCGGCTCCGACGACGTACGCCGTGTTCTCGATGGCGCGGGCGCGCAGAAGCGTCGTCCAGTGGTCCTCCTTGAGCGCACCGCGTACCCAGGCGGCTGGTACCACCAGAGTGTCGGCTGCAGCGTCGACCAGAGTGCGCGAGTGCTCGGGGACCCGGAGGTCGTAGCAGGTCATCAGCCCGACCTTGCGCTCGCCCACCTCCACCACAACGGGGGCTGAGTCCCCTGCCAGCAGCCGTTCGGACTCTCGATACCCGAACGAGTCGTAGAGGTGCGCCTTGCGGTAGGACGCCAACAGGCCACGACCGCCACCGACGACGACCACGGTGTTGAAGGGCCGCTGCGGGTCCGGTGACGTCTCGAACATGCCGACCACGATGGTGACGCCGTTGCCCTTCGCGAGGTCACTCACCGCGTCGATGAACGGCCCGTCGAGAGGCTGAGCCACGGGTCCCAGCGGCATGTCCGATGGCCCGAAGTCGTGCATCGCCGCCTCGGGCAGCACCACGAGCTCGGCTCCGGCGACGCTCGCCCGTCCGACCAACCTGGTGATCGCCTCGAGGTTGACCGCCAGATCTGTGCCGGCTGCGAACTGGACCACCGAGGTGCGCATCAGACCAGTCTGCCAGCGGGTGCGAGCATTGCGCGATGACGACGTACGACGCGATCGTGCTGGCTGGGGGACGCGGTCGGCGGCTGGGGGGCGTCGACAAGGCCGGGCTCGTGATCGGCGGCAGCCCTCTGCTCGACCGGGTCCTGTCAGCCGTGCAGAGCGCTTCACGCACGGTCGTCGTGGGACCGTCGCGCGCGCTGCCGGCAGGAGTTCTTCAGGTCCAGGAGGAGCCGGCGGGCGGAGGGCCGGTGGCAGGGCTGGCAGCCGCGCTGCCTCTCGTCGAGGGTGAACGCGTGGTGGTGCTGGCGTGTGACCTGCCGCTGTTGGGCCAGGGAGCGGTGACAGGACTGGTGCAGGATCTCCTCGCCGCGTCGGAGCGCGGCCCGGCGGCGGAGGGGATGCTCTTCGTCGACGCGGGAGGGCGCCGGCAACCCCTGTGCGGGGCATACGTCACGGGGGCCTTGCGTCGGGCGGTGGGCTCGCTGGATGTGGTGGCGGGAGCGGCGATGCGAGACGTCATACTGCGGCTGAAGGTGAGTGAGAAGGCGGCTGACGCCGAAGAGACACTGGACTGTGACGACTGGGACGACGTCGCCACCGCCACCCGGATCGTGGAGGGCCGATGAGTCTTGAGACCTGGATGCAGGAGCTGAGCCAGGCACTGGAGGTGAGTCCGGAGGTGGACGTCGACGCGGTCCTCGACCTGGCCCGGGATGCGGCGCATCAGGTGGAGAGACCGGCTGCTCCGCTGACCACGTTTCTCGCCGGCTACGCCGCAGGGCTCCAAGGTGGCTCTGCCGCTGACATCGCCCGCTGCATCTCCGTCGCCACCCGGACTGCTCTCACCCATGACTGACCGCCCGGCCGACTAACGTGGCCGGCATGCGAGCTGTGGTGTGCCGCGAGCCCGGCGGTCCTGAGGTGCTGGAGATCCAGCAGGTTGCCGAACCGGCGCCGGGCGCCGGCGACGTCGTCATCGACATCGTGGCGACCGCGGTCAACCGGGCCGACCTGATGCAGCGGGAGGGCCGCTACCCACCGCCTCCGGGAGCCTCCGACGTGCTCGGGCTCGAATGCGCAGGGACCGTCTCGTCGGTCGGGGCCGACGTCGGGCGGTGGCAGCTGGGCGACCAGGTATGCGCACTGCTGACGGGCGGCGGCTACGCCGACAAGGTGTCGGTGCCAGCGGGTCAGGTCTTGCCGGTTCCGGACGGTCTTGACACCGTGCAAGCGGCGGCGCTGCCCGAGGTCGCGGCAACCGTCTGGTCGAACCTCGTGATGGTTGCACGGCTGCAGGCCGGCGAGGTTCTGCTGGTCCACGGCGGCGGCGGCGGCATCGGGACGATGGCGATCCAGGTGGCCAAGGCGCTCGGAGCCCGGGTCGCGTGCACCGTCGGCTCGGAGGCCAAGGCGCAGGCGTGCCGGGCGCTCGGCGCCGATGTCGCGATCAGCTACCGTGACCAGGACTTCGTCGACGAGGTACGTCGCCTGAGCGCCGCTGGTGCCGACGTGATCCTCGACAACATGGGGGCGGCCTACCTCGGGCGCAATGTCGAGGCGCTGGCCGCCCAGGGGCGCTTGGTGGTCATCGGGCTGCAGGGCGGCGCCAAGGGCGAGCTAGACCTGCGGACTCTGCTGGGCAAGAGGGGCGCGGTGCATGCAACGGCACTGCGGTCACGACCTGCCGCAGACAAGGCGGAGATCGTGGCCCAGGTGGAGAAGTATGTGTGGCCGATGGTGGCGAGCGGGGTCGTGCGCCCGATCGTGCACACGACGGTGGCGCTGGACGACATCCGGTCTGCTCACGAGCTGGTGGAGTCGAGCAGTTCCATCGGCAAGGTGGTCGTGACGACGTAGGGTGGGCGCATGACCAGCGAACAGCCGCAGATCACCTCGCCCGGTGACGACCCCCGTGTGGTGGTGATCGGCCCAGGCCAGATGGCGACCGCTGGCGGTGACGACGACGGTGACGGCCGTTCCATCGCCGAGATGGTGGAGCAGCCCGACAAGGTGATGCGGATCGGGAGCATGATCCGGCAGCTGCTCGACGAGGTGAAGTCCGCGCCGCTGGACGAGGCGAGCCGCGAAAGACTGCGCCAGATCCATCAAGCGTCGATCAAGGAGCTCGAGCAGGGACTCGCGCCGGAGCTCGTCGACGAGCTGGAGCGCCTCAACCTACCGTTCGCCGAGGAGACCCCGAGCGAGTCCGAGCTCCGGATCGCCCAGGCTCAGCTCGTGGGGTGGCTCGAAGGGCTGTTCCACGGCATCCAGACGGCGATCTACGCCCAACAGATGGCTGCTCGCGCTCAGCTCGAGCAGATGCGGCGTGCATTGCCGCCTGGCAGCATTCCCCCTCCAGGGGCGATGCCCGGCGCGCCCGGAGCCATGGGTCCCGACGGAACGGCGCCGCAGGGCGACTCCCAGCGCAACGGCATGTACCTCTGAGAGTCGAACCCCCGCAACCGCAGAACCTGACCTCTCAAGCTGCAGAACCTGACCTCTCAACGGGAGAAGGGAGGTGAGGCGGCAATCCGGTAGGCGTTTCGTGCCGAATGACCGATGTGACGCCATCAACCCGCAGCCGGCTCCTTCTCGGTGCTGCAGCGGGTCTCCTCTCCACTGCCGACAGCCGGCGCGGCGATGATGACCTCGGTTGCGGTTGGTGGCGACGCCCTGAGCCCTTCGGACACGCGATCAACATCCATCTCGTGGCAAGGTGTGCCCCATGGCCCCACACCCCAGGGCGGCTGAGCTTTCGCAGCTCATGGCGCAGGTCGCTGCCGGCGACCAGCTCGCGTTCGCGACCCTGTACGACGCGACGTCTCGGGTGGTGTTCGGCATCGTGCTGAGCGTCGTACGCGACCGGGCCCAGGCCGACGAGGTCACCCAGGAGATCTATGTCGAGGCCTGGACCTCGGCGCCCAAGTTCGACGCTGCCCGTGGCTCCGTCAGCGGGTGGCTCAACACCATCGCCCACCGACGGGCGATCGACCGGGTGCGGTCCGCTCAACGCAGCACCCAGCGCGACCAACGCCATGCCGAGGCTGAGCTGCAGCTCGTCGAAGCGGACACGTCCGACATCGTCGTCTCACGGGACGAGGCACGCCGCGTGCGAGACGCGCTGCTCACGCTTCCTGAGGCACAACGCACGGCGGTGCAGCTGGCCTACTTCGAGGGGCGGACCCATAGCGAGGTGGCGGAGTACCTCGAGGTGCCACTGGGAACGGTGAAGACCCGGATCAGAGATGCCATGCGGCGGCTGCGAACCCAGCTCGGGGAGGCCTCGGTATGACTGACCTCCATTCCAACGCCGACGCGTATGTCGTCGGGGCCCTGAGTCCTACCGAGACCCGTGAATTCGAGACGCACCTCGAACAATGTGCGAACTGTCGCGAGGAGGTGGCCGAAATGCGCGAGCTGGCCGCCCAACTGTCCCACGCCGTTGCCACCGAACCCCCGCCCGCCCTACGGGGCTCGATCCTGGACCTCGTCGCGGCCACCCCCCAGCAGAGGGCGGCCGCCGTAGCGTCAGGCGCACATCGTGCGGACATCAGTGGCGCGGCCGCGGCGCCCGAGCCTTCGAACGTCGTACCGCTGACATCGCGCCGACCGAACCGCGCGGCGTCACTGCTGGCGGCCGCCTCGCTCGTCGTCGCCGCCTCGTTCGGGGCGTTGGCGCTCAAGAACCACAACGACGCCCAGGACGCCCAGCAGATGGTGGCTCAGAGCGAGCAGCTGGCCCAGATCCTCGCGGCTGGCGACGCCCGGACGGTGACCGCCTCAGTGTCTGCCGGCGGGTCTGCCATCGTCGTCATGTCGCCGAAGGCTGACCATGCCGTGCTTGTCGCGTCCGACCTACCGGAGCTGCCGGACGGCAAGGTCTATGAGGCCTGGACCATCAAGGGCAGCCCGCGAGCCGCCGGCACGTTCGCCCCAGGAGACTCGCCAGTCGTGCTGGCACTTCCTGACGTCACCTTCACGGCCGCCAAGGTGGCGGTCACAATCGAGCCCGAGGGTGGTTCGGAGCAACCGACCGGTGCCGTGGTCGCGTCGCTCGACTTGCCACAAGCCTGAACCGCCGTTCTCACGACCAGTAGCGCTCGGCCGTGGCCAGACACGCCATGCACAACGAGACCTGGATGTTGTCAGGGTCAGGCCCCGCAGCAGCGCCACAGCGCAGCGCCTCGCGCGCCACGCGGAACCGCTCGGCCGGGCTCGCCGCGTCCGAACAGCTGGGGCACTCGGCGGCGGCAGCGGCAGGGAGCACGCGCAGAGTCTGAGCGGCGGCCTCGAGGTTGAATCTCGCCCATGGGTTGCTCGCCTGAGACATGAGCTCGTCGATCAGGCCGCGTGCCAGGTCGAAAGGCGCTGCGATGTCCTCGGCAGCCGGATTGTGCACCATGTTCATGAGACGCGGAAACGGCCAACTCATGACGTGGGCGGGAGCACCGACCGTCCCCGTCAGACGGGAGCGAACCACCGCGACAGCTCAGTGGCCGCACCGTCGTCTGCGAGGGTTCCGGTGACGTCGTCGGCGCAGGACTTGACCTCGTCCGGCGCCTGTCCCATGGCCACCCCCCGACCCGCCCAGGACAGCATCTCTACGTCGTTGCGACCGTCACCGATGGCCAGCACCCCCGACTGAGCCACGCCGAGCACCTCGCAGACGGCCGCGAGTGCGGATGCCTTCGACACGCCTTCCGGTGCGAGGTCCAGCCAGGCTGTGTAGCCGACGAAGTAGTTGATGCCGTGCAGGCCGAGCGTGCGCGCAAGAGCCATGAAGTCCTCCGACGACGACTGCGGATCCCGAATGATGACTCGTGTCACCGGCTCGGCGACCAGCTTGTCGAGGCTCTCGATCCACATCTCACCGTTGATCTCGCCGTCAGGGAACATCCGGTTCGCCCGGAAGCCACGTCCGACCACCTCGACGGCGACCAGCGCGTCCGGCACGTGCTCGAGGACGGTGCGCACAGCCGGCTCGGGGTCGAACGTCACTGCCGAGGTGATGGTCGTCGGCGGGTAGGTGAAGGTCACCGCACCGTTGCTGGCCACCGCGTGACCTCGCTCCAGCTCGAACATCTCGATGATCTCGGTGATGCCGAACACCGACCGCCCGGTCGACAGCACCACCGGCACCCCGCTGTCCTGGACCGCGAGCACGGCAGCGGCGACCGCTGGAGTGGTGCGCTCGAAGTCGTCGACGAGTGTGCCGTCGATGTCCAGCGCGACGAGGTCCGGTCTCACGCGAGCGGTTCGAGCGTCGTACGCCCCTGCAGATAGGGCTGAAGCAAAGCCGGCACCCGCACCGAGGAGTCGGCCTGCTGATGGTTCTCAAGCAGCGCCACGATTGTGCGCGTCATGGCGCACGCCGTGCCGTTGAGCGTGGCCAGTGACCTGACCCCGTCGTCGAACCGACCCCGGATGCCCAGCCTTCGCGCCTGGAACTCGGTGCAGTTCGACGTCGAGGTGAGCTCGCGGTACTTGCCCTGGGTCGGGATCCACGCCTCGCAGTCGAACTTGCGGACGGCCGACAGGCCGAGGTCGCCTGCCGCCACGTCGATGACGCGGAAAGGCAGGTCGAGGTCGCGCAGCCACGCCTTCTCCCACTCGAGCAGCCGCTCGTGTTCGGCGTAGGACTCCTCGATGGTCGTGTAGGTGAACAGCTCCACCTTGTCGAACCAGTGCACCCGGAAGATGCCTCGGGTGTCCTTGCCGTAGGAGCCTGCCTCCTTGCGGTAGCACGGGCTGAAGGCGGCGTAGCGGCGCGGCAGTGTCTGCATCTCGAGGATCTCGTCGCTGTGGTAGGCCGCGAGATGAACCTCCGACGTGCCGACCAGGTAGAAGTCGTCGTCAGGCAGGTGGTAGACGTCGGCGGCCGCCTGCCCGAGGAAACCGGTGCCCTCCATGGCGCGAGGCTTGACCAGGGCGGGCGGGATCATCGGAGTGAAACCCGACGCCTGCGCCCGCTCCATCGCCATCTGCACCAACGCCAGCTCGAGCATGGCCCCGACCCCGGTGAGGTAGTAGAACCGAGCACCCGACACCTTGGCGCCGCGCTCGATGTCGAAGGCGCCGAGGCGTCTGCCGAGCTCGACGTGGTCGAGCGGCACGAACCCCTCCGCGGCGAAGTCCCGTGGCTCACCCACGTGGTCGAGAACGACGAAGTCGTCCTCGCCACCGGCGGGGGCCTCCGGCGACGCGAGGTTGGGCAGCTGCAGCATCGCCTCGAAGAAGACCTCCTCGGCCTTGCCCTGGGCGGAGTCGGCCTCCTTGACCTGCAGCGCCACCGCGCGGGTCTTGTCGAGCAGCGCCGCCTTCTCGTCACCGTGCGCCTCTGCCACCTGCCTGCCGAGCGCCTTCTGCTCCGCGCGCAGCCGCTCGAACGCGGCGATCGTCGTCCGGCGCATCTCGTCGGCGGTCAGGATCTCGTCGACCAGGCCAGCTTGTTGACCGCGCCGGCGCTGAGCCTCGCGTGCCGCCTCAGGGTTGTCGCGCAACGTGCGCAGATCGATCACCGCCCCAGGGTATCGAGCGCAACCGTCATCCTCGAACGAGTTGGCTCGACCGTGAGAGCATGACGCGAGCGGCGTGGCCAGGGTGGCCGTTCCGGTCCGCCCCTTGACCACCTGGTTCGCCGGACATCGTGAGGACTCGGGTAGGTACGTGACTGACACATCCGCTCAGCGTCGCTCCATGCTGACGTTGGCGGGGCTGACCGTGCCGCTCGTCTGCCTGGTGGTGCTCGTCTCGATTCGGTACGAGCCGCTGATGTCCTTCGACGGCGACCTGGTCGCCTCGTGGAACGGCTCCATCCAGCACACCCGCTGGGTCGACTTCTTCCAGTTCGTCGCGCGGGCCAGTGGAGGGCTCGTGACCACGCCGCTGACGGTGGCGATCTTCGTGTGGCTGCTCGTACGTCGCAGGGTCCGCCTCGCCTGCTGGGTCTTGACAGTCGCGGTGGTAGGGCACGTCTGGGCCGTGTTGAAGCAGATCATCGAGCGACCTCGCCCGGTGGTCGCGGACCAGATCAGTGGCTACTCCTTCCCCTCGGGCCACTCGACGAGCATCGCCCTCACCATGGGTGTGCTCGCGGTGTTCACGGTGGGCGTTCAGCGTTCTGGCCCGCGCCGGTCGCTGTTCGCCCTGGAGGCCAGCGCAGTGGTACTGGTGGGGGCCGACCGGGTCTTTCTCGCCGCCCACAACCCCGACGACGTGGTGGCAGGCTGGCTACTGGGCGCCCTGGTGGTCTACGCCAGCGCCCTGGCCTTCGGCACCATCCCGACCAGGGCCCGTGGATACGAACAGGCGCTGACAGCCTCTGAGCGTGACGATCGCAGGTCGCTGGCGGTGATCCTGCATCCGGTCAAGATCGGTGACGCGGAGCGTTTCAAGGCCAAGGTGAGCGAGGCGGCCCGAGCGGCCGGCTGGGACCAGCCACTCTGGTTCGAGACGACGGTCGACGATGCCGGTGCCTCGATGGCCCGGGCGGCGGTGGCAGCAGGTGCCGACCTGGTCGTGGCCGCCGGAGGCGACGGCACGGTACGGGTGGTGTGCAGTGAGATGGCCGGAAGCGGCATACCGGTCGGCGTCATACCGGCAGGCACTGGCAACCTGCTGGCCCGCAACCTCGGCATCTCCTTGCAGCACGATCTCGCGATCGAGACCGTGTTGCGTGGGAAGGACCGGGCGATCGACGTCGTGCGGGTCGAGGGTGACGAGCTGGCATCCACGCGGTTCCTGGTGATGGCCGGCCTCGGCCTCGACGCGGCGATCATGAATGACGCGCCGGACGCGCTCAAGGCGCGGATCGGTTGGCCTGCCTACGTCGTCGCGGGCGCCAGGCAGCTGCGGTATCCGGCAGTGCGCTTCGACATCAGCATCGACGGCGCGGAGCCGGTACGGCGGCGGGCCCGCACCGTCGTGATCGGCAACGTGGGTAGTCTGCAGGCCGGCATCCCGCTGCTACCCGACGCCAAGATCGACGACGGCGTCATCGACGTGGTGGTGATCGCGCCGCACCGCTCCTTCGGCTGGGTGCCGCTCCTGGTCCGCGTACTGTCTCGAGGTCGGCGGACCGACGAGCGTCTCGACCGGTTCACCGGCCGGTCCGTCATCGTGACCACCCCGCATGCGACGCCGCGCCAGCTCGATGGTGACATCGTGGGCGCCGGGACTGAGATCCGCGCCGAGATCGAGCCTGGACGGCTGCTCGTGCGCGTGCCGCGGTCCTGGACGTCGAGCTGACGTCCTAGGCTCGGGCCGTGCCGCTGCACCCGACCATCCTCAGCTGGGTGGCCGTCGCCGCGCTTGTCCTGGCGGTGGCAGCCGTACTGCTGGCGGGACTTGCCTTTCGGCGGGCCGGTCGCAGGCCCGTCCCCCGAACGGCGTCACGGTCGATGGCAAGGAACGCAAAGCCATCGGACCGGGTGCCCTCGACGGGCGAGGTGGCCGCGGAGCTCGAAGCCCTTCGCACAGTGGCCCAGTCGGCGCTGCGCAATTTGGCCGCAGTGCGTTACGAAGCGTCCGGCGACATAGATGGGCACCTCTCGTGGTCGATGGCCCTG
>JBPCRX010000058.1:0-4541 GCA_050996395.1 Nocardioidaceae bacterium | reverse complement strand
GACCACGATCTGCTCGCCGTCGACGAGCAGCCGGGCCAGGTTGAGGCCCGTCGTGTCCACCCGTGGTCTCACACCACCGGCTCGCTGCAGAGCGTCCACCACTCGAGACCCGGAGGGGAGCTCCACGATGCCCGGCCTGCGCACTTTGCCCGCAACATCGACGACGAGCGTGCCAGACGCGTCGGCGCCGGCGGGTGCCGTGACGCTGGTCAGCGTCGACGCCGCGGCTGTCGTCTGCCCGGCTGTCGACGGATCCTCGCCGGTCGCGTCAATGGCCGGTCCGCCGGTCGAGGGGAGCGTGCGCTGGCTCGCGATCTGTACAGGCTCACTCGACGGCACGGACCGGAGCACCCACCAGCCTGCCACAGCCACGACAGCGACGACAGCCAGCAGGATGAGCGTGAGGTGCTGGTGGCTCAGCGCCCAACGACCGAGCTCGGGATGTCCGGTTCGCCACGGCCCGTCGTCTGATCGCTGACGAGGCGCGGAGCCGTCCTCGGCGTCGCGCGCCGCGTGTCGTCCTGGAGGTCCGTCCCCTCTCAGCGGCGACGGCTGCTGCTCGAATGACTCGTCGCGGGGAGAGGCCTCCTCAAACTGTGCTGCCAGCGCCGCCAGCCGGCGACGTGCTGCACTCGCTGCATCACTGGACCTCGATGCCCTGGGTCGCCCACGCATGGCATCGACGTTAGAAGTCTGCGAACGATCCAGCGACTGGCATCACAACCGCTGTGGACACAGCCGCCGGTCAGCCCAGCTGTGCGCGAGTCGACCGCGGCGACACGACGACCGCCAACATGCCGGGTCCGACGTGCGCCCCGATGACCGCTCCGGCTTCGTTGACCACCAGGTCCTCGAGGTGAGGCAGGCGGTCACGAAGTCTTGATGCGAGGTCGTCGGCTCTGGCAGCGTTGTCCAGGTGGGACACTGCCACGTCGAAGTCGACGTCGGCAGCCGCCATCACGGCCCGAGCCTCCAGCCGGGCGACGGCCCGTGCGGACGTCCGCACCCGTTCGAGAGGTTCGATGCGGCCGTCGGCGACGTGCAGCAGTGGCTTGACTGCCAGTGCCGACCCCAGAAGCGCCGCCGTCACGCCCACCCGACCCCCACGCCGCAGGTACTCCAGCGTGTCGACATAGAAGAGCACCGTCGTCGCCTCCGCCCGATCACGGGCGACGTCAGCCGCCTCGGCAGCGCTTCCACCTGCGTCGAGCGTCTGGGCGGCGGACTGCAGCGCGAAGCCGGTGCCCATGCCGAGCTGGCGGCTGTCCACGAGGTGCACCGGGAGCGAGGCGTCCCTCGCTGCGAGCTCGGCGGACTCATAGGTGCCCGAGACCTCGCTGGACAAGTGCACCGATACGACAGCCTCGGCGCCGCAGCGGGAGGCAGCCTCATACGCGCGAAGGAACGCGCCAGGCGCCGGCCGGCTGGTGCTGATCGGGATGTGTCGCTTCAGCGCCTCGACGACATGGGCGCTGGTGGCGTCGCCGCCTTCGTCGTACGACGTCGCGCCGATGACCACCTTCAACGGGACGACCACGGCCCCGAGCCGGTCCGCGAGCGAGGCGTCGAGCGACGTCGAGTCGGTGACCAACGCGGCCGAGCGAGGCATGCCGGGCACCTTACCCGCGGCTGGGTCGGCTCAGGCCAGCACGATGTTGACCACTCTCGGCGCGCGCACCACGACAGTGCGCACGGCAGCGTCACCCACGGCGCGGACGACGTTCGGCTCGGCTCGGGCCAGCCGCTCGAGCTCGTCAGCCGCGATGGCCGGAGCCACCTCGAGCTTGGCGCGAACCTTGCCCTGCACCTGGACGACGCAGGTGACACTGTCCTGCACCAAGAGCTCGGGCTCTGAGCGCGGCCATCCGGCCCTGGCCACTGTCGGCTCATGCCCGAGCCGCGCCCACATCTCCTCGGCCGTGTACGGCGCCACCAGACTGAGCACCACCGCGACCGTCTCAGCGGCCTCACGAACCGCGGGGTCTTCGGGCCCGCAACCGGTGTCGATGGCCTTGCGGGCAGCGTTCACGAGCTCCATCACCCGGGCGACCATCACGTTGAACCGGTGCGCCTCCAACAAGGAGGTGGCGTCGTGGATCACCCGGTGAGTGACGCGACGCAGCTCGACGTCACCGCTGCTGACATCGACCTCTGGCGCGCTGCTGACGTCGCCGCTTAGCCGCCAGGCCCGATGCAGAAATTTCAGCGAACCGGCCGGCGACAGGTCGGCCCAGTCGATGTCCTCCTCGGGCGGACCCGCGAACACCATGGTGAGACGTACCGCATCCACTCCCACTGCGGCTATCTGCTCCCCCAGGTCGACTCCGTTGCCGAGCGACTTGCTCATACCCTTGCCCCGGTTGCGCACCTCGCCCTGGTTGATGAGCGCGGAGAAGGGCTCGACGAAGTCCAGATAGCCCATGTCGTGCAGCGCCTTGGTGACGAAGCGCGCAGACAACAGGTGCAGGATCGCGTGCTCGACACCACCGACGTACTGGTCGACCGGACCCCAGCGCCGAACCGCATCGACGTCGAAGGGCTGGCTGTCGTCGTGTGCGGTCGGGTAGCGCAGGTAGTACCACGACGAGTCGACGAACGTGTCCATCGTGTCGGTGTCCCGGGTTGCCGCACCCCCGCACTTCGGGCAGCTCACGTTGACCCAGTCCGTGGCCGACGCGAGCGGTGAGACGCCGCGCGGCTTGAGGTCGGCACCCGCGAGGTCGGGCAGTATGACCGGCAGCTCGTCGAGCGGCACGGGCACCTCGCCACAGGCACCGCAGTGCACGATCGGGATCGGTGGCCCCCAGTACCGTTGCCGCGACACCAGCCAGTCACGCAGCCGGAAGTTGACGGTACGACGGCCGCGCCCCTTGTCCTCCAGCCAGGTCGTGATGCGCTCCTTGGCGTCGGCCACGTCCAGGCCGTCAAGGGTGATCTCCGCGTTGGCCGAGTTGACCGCCGGGCCGTCACCGGTGAAGGCCTCGCCGTTGAAGCCGTCGGGAGGCTGGACGGTTCGCACCACCGGCAGATCGAAGACAGCGGCGAAGTCCCAGTCGCGCTGGTCCTGGCCGGGCACCGCCATGATCGCGCCGGTGCCGTAGTCGGCGAGCACGTAGTCCGCGGCGTAGACCGGCATCTGCTTCCCGGTGACCGGGTTGAGCGCGTGGACCCCCAGGAACACGCCGGTCTTGTCGCGGCCCTCGCTCATGCGTTCGATCTCCGACATCCGCCGAACATCGCGCAGGTAGTCCTCGAACGCCCCGCGCTGCTCGGGCGCACACAGCTCCGCGGCCAGGTGCGCGTCGGCGGCCACGACGAAGTAGGTGGCTCCGAACACGGTGTCCGGACGGGTGGTGAACACGGTGACCGGCTCGGCGCGACCCTCCACCTCGAAGTCGACGTGAGCGCCTTCGGAACGCCCGATCCAGTTGCGCTGCATGGTCAGCACCCTGGCGGGCCAGCTGCCGCGCAGAGGCTCCATGTCGTCAAGCAGCCGCTGGGCGAAGTCGGTCACCTTGAAGTACCACTGGGTCAGCTCCCGCTTGGTCACCTCGGCTCCGCAACGCTCGCACATCCCTGCAACGACCTGCTCGTTGGCCAGCACGGTCTGGTCGTTCGGGCACCAGTTGACGGCCGACGCCTTGCGGTAGGCCAGACCATGTTCGTACAGCGTGAGGAACAGCCACTGGGTCCAGCGGTAGTACTCGGGGTCGGAGGTGTGCAGGCGGGTCGACCAGTCGAAGCTCACCGCGTAGCGGCGGAACGACTCTGCCTGGGTGTCGATGTTGCGGTACGTCCAGGTCGCGGGGTGCTCGTCGCGCTGGATGGCGGCGTTCTCCGCCGGCAGGCCGAAGGAGTCCCAGCCGGCTGGGTGTAGGACGTCATACCCTAGCTGGAACCAGTAGCGCGCGATCACGTCGGCCAGCGCGAAAACCTCGGCGTGACCCATGTGCAGGTCCCCCGATGGGTAGGGAAACATGTCGAGCAGGTAGCGGCGCTCGCGTGAGTCGTCGTCCTGCATCTTGAAGGGGTCGAGCTTGTCCCAGACCTTGAGCCACTTGTCCTGCACGCCGTGGACGTCGTACGTCGCTGGGGCCTCGTCGTGGTTGGTCATGTCTGCTGCTCTCCCGGTCTGAGTGTGCTGCGGTGCTAAGGGACGCCGGTTATCAAGACGCGGTGGCCTCTGACTGGTCCGGACATGAAAAAGCCCCTCAGTGGTTGAGGGGCAGCCGCGCTGTCGTGGACCGGGACAACGCGGCTAGAGAAGGAGCAGGAGCTGCTGCATGGGGCCAGCGTATCGCAGCACCCCCCGCTTCCCCCAGCGACTTGTCGCCCAAGTCCCACCGACTTGTCAATTCCACGACTTGGTCCCCAAGTTATAGCGACTTGTCAGAACGGCGGCTGCCTATGGCCGGTGTGGAGTGTCGTCAGATGCCTGACAGTTGTGTGTCGCGACATCGCTGACACCTGACATGTGCTGAGCCCAGGGTGGGGCATGGCCAACGAGGTGGTTTCGATGGAGGTTCGGATCGCGCTGGCGT
>JBPCRX010000110.1:0-1092 GCA_050996395.1 Nocardioidaceae bacterium | reverse complement strand
CCCGAGCAGGCCGTCAAGACGAACATTGTCGGCAGCCACAACGTCGCCCAGGCCGCGGCCAAGGCGGGCGTCCGGTCGGTGGTCTGCCTCAGCACCGACAAGGCGGTCTACCCAGTCAACGCGATGGGCATGTCCAAAGCGCTGATGGAGAAGACAGCACAGGCCTTCGCGCGCAACCACCCGCATTCTCGGACCACGGTCTCGGTCACGCGGTACGGAAACGTCATGTACTCCCGGGGGTCGGTCATCCCCCTGTTCGTGCAGCAGCTGCAGGCCGGGACCCCGTTGACGCTTACCGAGCCGACAATGACCCGATTTTTGATGTCGCTGCAGGAGTCCGTCGACCTCGTTGAGCACGCCTTTCTTCATGCCGAGCCAGGTGACCTGTTCGTGCGCAAGGCGCCCGCCTCAACGGTTGACGTCTTGGCTCGCGCCGTGGCAGGACTGCTCGGCCAGGACGATCCCGACATCACGTACATCGGCACCCGACACGGAGAGAAGCTCCACGAGACCTTGCTTTCCCGCGAGGAGATGGCCCAGGCGACCGACCAGGGCGAGTACTTCAAAGTGCCGCTGGACGCCCGCTCTCTGCAATACGAGCTGTACTTCGACCAGGGCGAAAAAACCGTCGCAGAGCTGGACGACTACACCTCTGAGAACACCGCTCGGCTGGACGTTGAGCAGACCAAGCAGCTGCTGCTGGCCCTGCCGGAGGTCCAGATGCTGCTCGGCCTGGCGGCCCGATGAAGGTCCTGCTCACCGGCGCCGCCGGGTTCTTGGGCTGGCACACCCGCGCGCGACTGCACGCGCTCACCGACCACGAGGTGGTCCCGGTGACCCGCGCGACGTGGTCTGAGCTGCCCCAGCTTGCCGGAGACGTCGATGCGATCATTCACGTCGCCGGCGTCAACCGCGCCACTCCTGACGAGGTGGAGCGGGGCAACGTCGAGCTCGCCGAGGCGGTCGTGGCCGCAGCCCGCGAGACGGGCTCGAAGCCACGCATCGTCTTCTCCAACTCGATCCAGTCGGGCAACGACAGCCCTTACGGCACAGGCAAAGCCGTCGCCTCAGACCTCATTGCGTCCGCGGCTC
>JBPCRX010000122.1:0-30422 GCA_050996395.1 Nocardioidaceae bacterium | reverse complement strand
CCAGCCGCCGCTACCAGCCCAGCGGCCAACCCCGAGGCGGCAACCGTCAACGCCGACATGCCGCGCCCGACATAGTGTCAACCATGTCCTGACACACAGTGTCAGCAATGTCCCGTCACATCACACTTCTTATGACCAGCTGAACGTCTGGCAAGTCGGTCGGATCGACGGTTCGGTGCGTCGACGGCCGCGGCGTCAGTCAGCGAGGACGCCCGCCACCGCTGCAGGCAGCTTCTCGGCGACCGACACCGCAGTGATCGGGCCGCCGCCGGAGGCGAGATTCGCGGCAGCGCCGTGCAGCCAAGCCCCGACGCAGGCTGCGTCGAAGCAGTTCAGCCCGCCCGCGAGCAGAGAGCCGATCACGCCGCTGAGAACGTCGCCGGCCCCCGCAGTCGCCAGCCAGGGCACGCCGGTCGTGTTGACGCGTAACCGGCCATCCGGTGCGGCGATGACCGAACGCGCGCCCTTGAGCAGGACCACGCAGTCCCGGCGTCGAGCCGCCTCAGCCGCCGCCCAGACCGTACGCGCCTCGACCTCGGTGCGGTCCACCTGCAGCAGATCGGCCAGCTCGCCGGCGTGGGGGGTGAGGACCACAGGGGCGCTGCACTGCGACGGCAGGTGGCGCAGACCGTCGGCGTCCACGACCGTGGGCAGATCCTCGGCGAGGATGTCACCGACCAGCTCGTCCTGGCTGTTGCCGATGCCGGAGCCGACCACCCAGGCCTGCACCCGACCCCGTCCGATCACCGCCTCGGGCAGCCGGGCACGTACCAGCTCAGCGCTCGCACCGTCATAGCGCACCATGCCCGCGAGCCCGGTTGCCACCGCCCCGCTCGTCACCAGAAGGCCCGCGCCGGTGTACTGCACCGACCCGGCTGCAACGCCCAGCACACCTCGAGAGTACTTGTGTGATCCGCGCTGTGGACGTGGCAGCAGGCGTCGCACGTCGTCCTGCCCGAGAGCCTCCGCAGCCGGCGGACCCAGATAAGGCGCGAGACCGATGTCGACGAGCTCCACGGTGCCCGCCCGAGCACTGGCCGGGTCGGCGAGCAGGCCGACCTTGTTGGTGCCGAAGGTGACAGTGAGGTCAGCCCGGACGCTCTGGCCGTCCAGCTCCGCCGAGTCGACGCCGACACCGCTCGGGACGTCGACGGCCACGACTGTTGCAGCAAGGTCGCTGATCCGCTCGGCAACGACAGCGGCCCGACCGTTGAGACCGACACGACCTCCAACGCCCACCATTCCGTCGAGCACGAGGTCTGGTTCGCCGAGATCGTCGACGACACGCCCGCCAGCAGCCACGAAGTCGGCCAGCGCCTTGGCGTGGGCAGTGTCGGCGACGAGGATCACCTCACAACGAGCACCCCTCCGGGCGAGTCCGGCCGCGGCGAACAGCGCGTCGCCTCCGTTGTTGCCCGGTCCCGCCAGCACCAGCACACGAGCGCCGTACACGTACGGCAGCATCTGCGCGCACACCGCTGCGAGTCCAGCCGCCGCCCGTCGCATCAAGGCGCCGTCTGGCAGCCCCGCCATCAGCTCGGCCTCCGCCTCCCGGATCTGCTCGGTGGTGTGCGCCTGCCGCATCTCAGTCCTCCAGTACGACGACGGCCGAGGCGATACCCGCGTCGTGGGACAGCGACACGTGGGTTCGTACGACGCCCAGCTCATCGGCGCGGCGCGCCACCGTTCCCGTCAGAGCCAGGCTCGGGCGGCCGTGGTCGTCTGTCCGCACCTCGGCGTCGCCCCAGTGCAGGCCGCCGGGGGCACCCAGCGCCTTGGCCAGCGCCTCCTTCGCCGCAAAGCGAGCAGCCAGCGACGCGAGTGGCCGCTGACGCTCGAATGCGGTGAACAGTCGGTCACACAAGGCAGGGGTGCGCTTCAACGTCACGCCGAAGCGTTCCACGTCGACGACATCGATTCCGATTCCGACGATCACCTCACCTCACCTCACCTCACCGCTTATGCGGATGCGGCTCGGTCACCAGCCGTCGCTCCGGACGGTCATTCGACGGTGACGGACTTGGCCAGGTTGCGGGGCTGGTCGACGTCGTGGCCTCGAGCCGACGCCATCTCGCACGAGAACACCTGCAGCGGGACCGTCGCGACGAGCGGCTGCAGCAGCGTCGGGACGCTCGGCAGGCAGATGAGCTCGTCGGCATACTGCCTGACCTCGACGTCGGAGCGTTCAGCCAGGACGATGGTGCGGGCGCCACGGGCGCGTACCTCCTGCATGTTGCTCACCACCTTGTCGTGCAGTGGACCCCGCCCTTGCGGGGGCACCACCACGAACACGGCTGTGCCCGGCTCGATGAGAGCGATGGGGCCGTGCTTCAGCTCGCCTGCGGCGAAGCCCTCGGCATGGATGTACGCGAGCTCTTTGAGCTTCAGAGCCCCTTCGAGCGCGACTGGATAGCCCACATGACGCCCGATGAACAGCACCGACTTGGCGTCACCGAGGCTGCGAGCCAGTGCGCGGACCGGCTCCATGGTCTCGAGCACCTCTTGCACCGCATCAGGGATCTGATCGAGCTGACCCATGATGTCGGAGATCTCGTCGCCGAACTTGGTGCCTCGCACCTGTGCGAGATAGAGCGCGATGAGGTGGCAGGCCACGATCTGGGTGAGGAATGCCTTGGTGGAGGCCACCGCGATCTCGGGTCCGGCATGGGTGTAGAGCACCGCGTCGGACTCGCGTGGGATCGTGGAGCCGTTGGTGTTGGAGATGGCGAGCACCTTGGCGTGTTGCTCGCGGGCGTGGCGCAGCGCCATCAACGTGTCCATCGTCTCGCCGCTCTGGCTGATCGCGATCACCATGGTGTCGTGGTCGATGATCGGGTCGCGGTAGCGGAACTCCGACGCCAGCTCGACCTCGCAAGGGATCCGTGTCCAGTGCTCGATCGCGTACTTGGCGACCAGGCCTGCGTGGAAGGCAGTACCACAGGCGATGATGATGATCTTGTCAACGGCCCGGAGGTCGTCGTCGCTCAAGCGCATCTCGTCGAGCTGGAGTCGGCCGTCGTCACCAAGTCGTCCGAGCAGGGTGTCTGCGATCGCCTTGGGCTGCTCCGCGATCTCCTTGAGCATGAAGTAGTCGTAGCCGGCGCGCTCAGCGGCGGCGATGTCCCAGTCAACATGGAAGCGTCTGCCCTGGGCGACGTTGCCGTAGAAGTCGCTCACCTCGACCGTGTCACGCGTGATGGTGACCACCTGGTCCTGGCCGAGCTCCAGCGCTTCGCGGGTGTGCTCGATGAACGCTGCGACGTCGGATCCCACGAAGTTCTCGCCTTGACCGAGCCCGACAACGAGTGGCGAGTCGCGCCTGGCTGCGACGACCTCGTCGGGGAACGCAGGCGAGGTGGCGACCAAGGTGAAGGCCCCTTCGAG
Organism: Nocardioidaceae bacterium; assembly: GCA_050996395.1. Lineage (GTDB taxonomy): Bacteria > Actinomycetota > Actinomycetes > Propionibacteriales > Nocardioidaceae > JBPCRX01. The sequence continues at coordinate 27,038 of JBPCRX010000122.1, read as the reverse complement.
CCGACGGCACACATGCTGCATCGCCTCGGTCAGGCTCCGACCCTCGTCGAGCTCGGCCTCGAGCAGGAACGCCGCAACCTCGGTATCGGTGTCGGAGCTCAGCTCGGGGCCAGAGCGTTCGAGCTCGGCACGCAGTACCGAGAAGTTCTCGATGATGCTGTTGTGCACGACGGCCAGAATCTCGCGTGGTCCGACGTGTGGGTGGGCGTTGCGGTCGGTGGGCGCCCAGTGGGTGGCCCAGCGGGTATGTCCGATGCCTGTCGTGGAGGTCGGTTGTTCAGCCGCCGCGAGCGCCTTGTCGAGGTTGGCGAGCTTGCCCGCCCGCTTCTCGACAAACAGTCCGTCGCCGTCGACCAGCGCGACGCCCGCCGAGTCGTAGCCGCGGTACTCGAGACGACGCAAGCCGTCAATGATCACGGTCAGAGCCGACTTTGCGCCGACATACCCGACGATCCCACACATGGTCCCCACCCTAGCGACGGATGGCGCCGATCGATGCCTCCTGGGCCACAATGCTCGGCATGCGCAGCGAGGACACGACTCCCTACGTCGAGCTGGACCGCTCGGCATGGGCGGCGCTGGCCGAGTCGACGCCGCTGCCTCTGTCGGCCGCAGAGGTCGAGCGGCTCCGCGGAATCGGTGAGGAGCTGGATCTCGACGAGGTAGCGGACGTCTACCTGCCGCTGTCTCGGCTCCTGAGCCTGTACGTGCTCCACGTCGGGGCACTCTGGCGCGACACGGTGTCCTTCCTCGGCGACGCCCAACCCGAGCGGACGCCGTTCGTCATCGGCATCGCCGGTTCGGTCGCCGTTGGCAAGTCGACCACCGCCCGGCTGATGCGTGAGCTGCTCGCCCGCTGGCCCGAACATCCCAACGTGGAGCTCGTCACGACCGACGGCTTCCTCTACCCCAACGCCGAGCTGGAACGGCGTGGGCTGCTCAACCGCAAGGGTTTCCCGGAGTCCTATGACCGCAGGGCCCTGATGAAGTTCGTCATCGACATCAAGTCCGGCAGGGAGGAGGTCTCGGCGCCGGTCTACTCACATCTGGAGTACGACGTCATGCCCGGCCAGCGGTTGACCTTGCACCGGCCCGACATCGTCTTGGTCGAGGGCCTCAACGTGTTGCAACCTGCTCGGGTGACGGCTGGGGGCAGTTCGAGCCTCGCGGTGCGGGACTTCTTTGACTTCTCGGTCTACGTCGACGCCGCCACCTCCGACATCAGGCGCTGGTACGTCGAGCGCTTCCTTCGGCTGCGGGAGACGGCCTTCCGCGACCCGGCGTCGTACTTCCAGCGCTACTCACACTTGAGCGAAGTCGAGGCGGTCGACGAGGCGCGACGGATCTGGGACGAGATCAACGGCCCCAACCTGGACACCAACATCGTGTCGACCCGCGGCCGGGCCACCTTGGTGCTGCGCAAGGACGCCGACCACTCCGTGCGCTACGTCAGGCTGCGCAAGCTCTGATCTTGCGCCGGGAGAAATTGGCTGGCGGGGCCGATGACGGGCTCGTACCCTGCCGACGTGGAGATCAGGGCTCTGGACGTCGCCGACGACACGATGCTTCACGCCTACTACACGGCCATGGGCGTGTAGTAGGCGTGGCGGCACGAGCGACCCGACGCACCGATGTGGACCGAGCGCGAGCTCATCTCGTCGTTCCGGCTGCCTGACTCCACGATCTCCAAGGGCGGACACGTGGCGTACGACGGCGACACCGTCGTCGGTACGACGTTCTACGGGAGGCCCCTGCTCGACAACACCGAGAAGACCTGGATCGACGTCGCAGTCGTCCCTGGGCATCGTGGCGAGGGCATCGGGGACGCACTGCTGCAGGTGCTGGTCGAGGCGGCCCGCGAAGCAGGTCGCACGACGCTCCTCGCGAGTGCCGCCTACCCGTTCAGCGCCCGTGCCGACCATCCCCATCGGCGCTTCGCCGAACGCCACGGCTTCTCGGTGTCGCTCACCGAGGTCCGGCGCTCGCTGACGCTCCCGGTGCCGGACGACGTCGTACGCGGCTGGATCGGCGAGGCTGCCGCACATCACGGGGGATACCGGATCCAGACGTTCCACGCAGGCATCGAGTCCTCGCTCGTCGACTCGTTCCTCGAGGTCTTCAACCAGCTCACGGTCGAGGCACCGCAGGGTGATGTTGAGTGGGAGGCCGAGGCCGTCACGCGGGAGGCCTTCGAGCAGCGAGTCCACAACGACATCGAGGCAGGACGCGACGTCTACAGCTCGCTCGCGATCACCTCCGACGACCAGGTCGTCGCCTACTCGACACTCTCGGTCCCAGCTCAAGGGACGACCGTGTCGCAGTGGGGGACGCTGGTGGCGTCCGAGCACCGCGGCTCACGCCTCGGGCTTGCCGTCAAGGCTGCCGCCATCGCCGAGGTGCAACGACGTCATCCCGGGTACACACGCATCGACACCACCACCGCCGAGGTCAATGCTCAGATGGTCGCGATCAACGAGCACTTGGGTTACACGCCGGTGGAGATCCAGGCGGAGTTCCAGCTGAGACTGCCGTGACGCCGGGTGGGACCAGCGAGCTGCCACCCCGAAAAGCCGTGGCGATGTTGTCAGTGACTGTCTAGCGTCTCCCTCGTGCACATCAGACCGCTCGAGGTTTCGGCCGACGAAGAGTTCGCCGACTTCTATGCCATCGAACGAGACGCCGAGCTCTTCGACCGTCCGGACGCCCCGTTCGCCTCCGCACACGAGGAGCGAGTGTTCCTGCTGCAGGCCGACCCGTTCGAGCGGATCACGGCATACGCGGCCTTCGACGGGGACCGCATGGTGGGCGCTGCGCTGACAGCATTCACCTTGCTCGACAACACCGACAAGGGGTTCGTGCAGGTGGACGTAGCGCCGCCGCTACGTCGGCGCGGCATCGGCAGTGCACTTGTTGAGCACCTGGTCGAACTCTGTCGGCAAGCCGAACGCGACACCGTCCTCGCCCAGTGCTGGGTGCCGCTGGAACAGCGCGACAGCCACCCTGACGCGTTGTTCGCGAGCAAGAACGGCTTCGAGCTTGCCAACGTCGAGATACGTAGACAGCTCGAGCTTCCCGTGCCCATGGAGCAGCTCGACGCCTGGAGCGTCGAGGCGGCGACCCACCACCGCAACTACGGCCTTTTGACGTTTGTCGACCAGATCCCCGACGCCCTGCTGCCCTCGCTGTGCGAGGTCAGCAACCAGCTTGCGGTGGATGCACCAACAGGGACACTCGAGTTCGAGGTAGAAGGGCTCACACCCGAGGTCCACAAGATCCGGCAGGCGATCCTCGAGGAGCAAGACCGGAGTGTCTTCACTACGCTGGCCCTGGATCCCTCAGGTGGCCGGACCGTTGCCTTCAGCACGTTGATGGTGCCCCGCCGCCAGCAGCGGGTGGTGCACCAATGGGGAACGCTTGTCGACCGAGCCCACCGCGGCCATCGGCTGGGACTGGCGGTCAAGGCGGCCAACTTGCGAGCCGTGCAGACGTCATACCCCGACCGCAGGGTTGCCGAGACGACCAACGCCGAGACCAACGCACCCATGGTCGCCATCAACGAGAAGATGGGCTTCGCGCCCGTCGAGCTCTTGACCGAGTTCCAGCGCAAACTGATCCCCGCATGACGAACGGAGTTCCACATGAGTCCTGATGCAACCCCACCCGAGAGCCGTGTCGACCCTCCCTTGGTCGCCAACGAGCGCAGCATGCTCGAAGCGTGGCTGGACTTCCACCGTGAGACGCTGCCCTGGAAGTGCGAGGGGCTGAGCGACGAGCAGCTCAAGCAGGCAGCGGTGCCCCCGTCCAACCTGACTCTGCTGGGACTGGTGCGCCACATGGCGGAGGTGGAGCGAGGCTGGTTCGCAGAGCTGTGCGGGCTCGACGAGACGGGCCCCTACAGCACCGAGGACGACCCGGAAGCCGACTTCGACAACGTCGCGACGGCAGACGTGTCGGCGGACTTCGAGACGTTCGCGCGGGAGGTGGCCACCTACCGCGAGCACGTCGCGCGACTCCCACTCGACGCAGTCAAGTCGGGTCGTCATGGCCGGGAGTTCAGTTTGCGCTGGATCTACCTGCACATGATCGAGGAGTATGCCCGCCACAACGGCCACGCCGACCTGATCCGCGAGGCCATCGACGGAACCACCGGTGACTGATGGCGGTTGGGACCCGGCCCTTCGAGGTCGTCCGACTGGGCTCTGAGGACCCTCGACTGGCGCGGGCGGTCGAGGTGGAGCAGGCGGCCGAATGCTGGCAGAACCCTCATGCGACGCCGTACTCGTACGCCGAGAGGCTGGTCGACGTGCGCAACCTCGACCCGGCCGAAGACGTCGTCGCCTATGCGGGCTGCCTGGAGGAGAGGGTCGTCGCGACGGCGATCTGCTTCCTGCCACTGCTCGACAACACCGACAAAGCCAATGTCAAGCTCAGCGTGGAGCCGAAGCTGTGGCGCCGAGGCTTCGGCTCAGCGCTACTCGATCAGGTCGTGACGGACCTCCGGGCATGGGGGCGGCGGCTGGTGCTGGGCGGGGTGAGCTATCCCTTGGACGCCGACGAGACCTACCCCGCACGCAGCTTCGCCGTCAAGAACGGCTTCACTCTGGCCAACGCGGAGGTGCATCGGGTGCTCTGGCTACCGCTCTCGCCGGCGAGGCTCGAGGCATTGCTCGCCGAGTGCGCCGGGCACACCAGCGACTACTCGTTCGCAGAGTTCACCGGCGCGCTACCCGAGCCGATCATGCCGGCATACTGCGAGTTGTTGAACGCTCTCAACACCGATGCACCGTCAGGAGCGGTCGAGTACGAGGCCGGCGGCGTCACCCCAGACGATTTCGCGGCACGGCTGGACGTCATGAGCGAGCAGGGACGGACGCTCTACACGAGCGTGGCCTTCGACCGCGACGGCGTGACGGTAGCGCACTCCGAGCTGTCACTGCCCGCGAACGATCCCGACAACATCTTCCAGTGGTCGACGCTCGTACGTCGCCAAGACCGCGGCCACCGGCTGGGTGCGGCAACCAAGGCGCGCAACCTGCGGCGGGGGCAACGCAGGCATCCTGGCCGCACCTCGGTTCACACCTGGAACGCCGAGAGCAACACCGCGATGATCGCTGTCAACGAGGCACTCGGGTTCGAGGCCGTGGGTTACGCGAGCCGGTACCAGCGCTCGCTGTGAGCAACGGCACCCGGCGGCGTGGCAGCGCCGCCCCAGCCCCGGACTGTCCAAGCTGCCGCTCGCGCCGCAGAGCGTCAGGCGCCGGAGCGGCGCATGTCCTCTGCGACGTCGTCGGAACCCTCGGCCACGCCCTCGGTGTCGCGCATCACCGCTGCATCGGGCTCGACGTCGGCCCCGGTGCGGGCGGCGTCTGCGGCGGCATCGGATCGACCGACCGCCTCCGCCGAGTCGTCGTCCATCAGGCTGTCGTGCACACCTGACGTCTGCCGGCCCGTCACCGAGGCGTTGTCATCTTCGTGGTTCTGCTCTGTCATGGTGCCCTCCAACGGCTGTGGCTTCCCTGCGAACGCAGAAAAGCCAGCATAAACCTGTGACCCACGATAGGGCCGAGGGCCGGATGGCGCTCCAGACGTCGAAGCGATCTATTCGATCCCGTGCCGTTCAGCCCACAGCGCCGCCTGAGTGCGGTCCATCACGCCGATGCTCTGGAATGTGGACGTCAAGTGAGCCTTCACAGTGCGCTCGCTGATGCCCAGTCGACGGGCTATCTGCTTGTTGGCCAAGCCTCGCCGCACCAGACCCAGCACCTCCGTCTCTCGGGGAGTCAGGTCGACCGAAGTGCCGCGCGCCGCCGAACGCGCGGTCAGCAGCTGCCGCGCGGCTCTGGGGTGCAGAGGTGACTCGCCACGCGCCGCCGCGCGCACACCGCTCAGCAGATCCTCCGGCTCCGCGTCCTTGAGCAGATATCCCACCGCACCCGCGTCGAGTGCAGCCACGATGCGCTCGCTGTCGGAGAAGGACGTCAGCACCACCACCTGGGTGTGCAGGCCTTCGGCGACGATGCGTCGAGTGGCGGTGACGCCGTCCACCACGGGCATCTGTAGATCCATGAGGACGACGTCGGGGCGCTGAGCGCGTACGACCTCCACCGCGGCCCCCCCGTCGCCCGCCGTGCCTACCACCTGAATCCCCTCGACGCCCCCGAGCAGCTGCTCCAGCCCGTGTCGCACCATCGCGTGGTCATCCACGAGAACGACTCGGATCATGCTCGCGCCACCAGCCGGACGCGCGAACCGTCACCTGGCGCCGAATCCACCGACAGCCGGTCCCCTGACTCGGCCACCAGATCGCGTAGACCTCGCAGACCGAGCGCACCGACTGAAGCCACGTCGTTGACGTCGAAGCCTCGACCGTCGTCGGCGACATCGAGGGTGACCTCATTTCCTTGCCTGCTGACTTTGATCCTGAGCGTCCCGGCCTGCGCGTGCTTCACTACATTGCGCACCGACTCCTGTGCCACTCGCCAGAGCAGCGCCGTCGTCTCTGCTCTGATGTGCGACACACCGCTGACATCAAGCTCCACCCGCATCCCTGCGGCCGAGGCGGGAGCGACCAAGTCGTCGAGCGCCGCGGCGAGCCCAGCCGTCTGGAGGTCCGGCGGATAAATCTCGACCAGCAGCGAGCGCAGAGCTCGAAGGCTCTGTCGCACCCGCGCGGCGAGACTCTCCATCCGTGCTGCCGACTCCGGACGGTCGTTGACGTCGCGCGCAGTGGCCGAGGCCGCGGAGGAGATGCCGGCCAGATCCTGCACGACCCCGTCATGCAGGTCACGAGCGATCCGCCGACGCTCGGCGTCGGAGGCGTCCACGGCGGCGACCAGCAGCCGTTCCCGCTGGGCGGCGGCCGCGTCGAGCCGCCGGGCCAGCACCCACACCATCTGCACGGTGAGCAGCATGAACAGCATCAATGCGGCGACGGTGATTGGACGGAAGGAGCCGAGCACCTCAGCGCTGCGACGAGACACCACGTCGTAGGAAAAGTAGGCCTCGAAGAGCAGCAGCTGACCATCCGGGGAGCGCACCTGTGCGTAGACCTCCAAGAGCCGACCGAAGTTCCGCTCGTACCGGTTCTCGGGTTCTCCGAGGTCGGACACCTCCGCGTCGGTGCCGCCGTGGCGCAGGACGTCCAGTTCTTGCTCGCCCAAGGTGAACTGCTCACCGATGAGCCGAGTCTCGTCGGAGTACACGATCTGGCCCGATGATGTCCATATCTTGACGCGCAGCACGTCTCCTCCCAGCAGGCGGTGCCGCGCCAGCCGGTCGAACCTGTCCACCGCTGAGGAGCCCATGTCGACGAGTCCGGCCGGCATACCCGGTTCGACGACGGATCTGGCCAGCAGCTCGGTGGTGGACTGGGCGTTGTAGATGGCCTCCTCGGTGGCTGCACGCTTGCTCAGCCACTGCGTCCCGACCACGAGGACGATCAGAGCAACGAGACCGGCAGCCGCGAACTGCATTACCGGTCGGGTCCAGAGCGCGCGGCCAGCCCCCGTCGCGGCCGAACGGTAGGCACCCGACGGGGGCTGGCGCAGAAGCATCACAGGAGGCGCCTCACGAGGGCTCCCAGTATGACGCGTACTCAACCTCAGAGGTTCAAGCCGCCACGGCAGGTCTCGCCGGTCGCCGCGTTCGTGGCGCGCAGCCCGATGTGGTCCGAGCCCGCTGAGTTGACGACCATGCGCCGAACCTCGAAGGACCCGCTGGGAGCGGTTGTGCGCGCGGCGCCTTTCGCGCTGACGTTGCCGTCGTGCTTGATGCGCCAGTGCCAAGTCTGGCCGACGACGTTGCTGTCCACCTCCGCCTCGACCTCGATCCGGCCGTTGTCAGGCTTGGCCTTGAGCTTCCAGTCCGACGGCCCGGAGCAGGAGCCGGTTTTGACGACGTCGTTGCCGCCGGCATGAGCGGGTGCGGCGAGGCTGGACGCGAGGCCGACGGCGATGGCGCCGGCCACGAGTGCGGTGCGTGCTGCGGTGGTCTTCATGGGTCCTCCATAGTCGAACGGGCTGATGAGTCGACTCTGTACCGCGGCAGGTCGCACTTCCCATTGTCCGGTCGTGCTAGCACCTCTTCGGTGGCGCTTGCTGCCTGGACTGCGAGGAGACGCTCTTCAGAGCTTGAGCCGCATCTCAGCGAGCAGCGCGACCGGGTGACGTGCTCACGCTCGTACGCATCGCCCTCCCGGCCGGCCTGTAGTAGCGGTGGAGCAGGTCGTCGTCAGAGACGTCGATCTCACTTGTCCACATGAGCCGGAAGACTGGCGTGGGCCGCTTTCGCCCGGCCACTACTGTTTCGCGAGATGATGGCCACGTGCTGCACTTGGGACTACGAGTCCCGAGCGAGCTCACCGAGACCGTCAGCGAGCGGTTGTGCGAGGACCCGACGGTCACCAACGTCGCCGTGGTAGCACACGGCTATCTCAAACCTGCGGGTTGCCTGGTGATGGCTGATGTGGCTCGGGAGAGCGCTCAGGCGGTCATTGCCGACCTGCGACGACTCGGGCTCATGCATGACGGTGCGATCTCGATCAACGAGTCCGAGACCGTCCCCAGCGATGCCGCCACACAGGCCGAGAAGGCGGCGCCCGGTACGCCTATCGACGCCGTCGTGTGGGACCTCATCGAAGATCGCGCGCGAGACGACGTGAAGCTGTCCTGGGCGTTCGTGTCGTTTCTGACGCTGGCAAGCCTGATCGCGAGCGTCGGCAGGCTTCTCGACGAGCCGATCCTCATCGTTGGTGCCATGGTCGTCGGTCCGGAGTTCGCGGCAGTAGCAGCGATCTGCTTTGCCCTGGCAAGACCACGCCCGTCGATGCTTCCGGCCGCGTTGGGCACGTTGCTCGGTGGCTTCGCCATCGCCGCGACGATCACGACCGGGCTGGGGCTGCTGGTCCACCTTGCCGGCGGGTTCAGCGCCCAGGAGGCAGCTCACCAGAGCCAGACCGACTTCATCGTCAATCCTGACATCTGGTCGTTCGTCATCGCTGTCTTCGCCGGCATCGCGGGGACCCTGTCGCTCACCACGTCGAAGTCCGCCACCTTGGTAGGGGTGTTCACTCTGTCACGACAGTCCCTGCCATCGGCACGTTTTCGCTATCGCTGGCGACGGCCGACTGGGGGGAGGCGGGCAGCTCACTGCTCCAGCTGAGCATCAACCTCTTCGGCCTGGTGCTTGCCGGGACGCTTACCCTGCTCGTCCAGAAAGTGGTCTGGCAGCACGTCCGCCCCGCCGTCGCGTCCTCCCCGTGATCCCTCCGAGACGGCACCTGGCCACGGAGACCCTTGGCTGCCGCCAACCACGCAGCACGTATCGCGCCATGTGCGGCCAAACGCACGCCGCCACCCCACCCCGCCGGCAGACCGTGGAGAGAATCAGGAAAGGGGTTGGCCGTCAAGCCGAAGGCAGTGCCAGCTCAGCACTGACGATGTCAGCGAGCCGCTCGGCGTGAGCATGCGCCTCGTCGAGAGTCTCCGCCTCCACCATGACGCGTACCAGAGGTTCAGTGCCTGACGGGCGCAGCAGCACCCGACCTCTGTCTCCCAGTGTCCTCTCCGTCTGTTCCACGGCAGCCAACACGACTGCATCGACATCGATCCGTGACCTGTCCACCCCCGAGACGTTGATCAGCACTTGAGGCAGCCTGCTCATCACGGCGGCAAGCTCGGCCATCGGCCGACGGGTCGAGGCCATCCGCGCGGCCACATGCAGGGCGGTCAGGACGCCGTCCCCGGTCGATGCGTGCGCGCTCATGATCACGTGGCCTGACTGCTCACCGCCCAGCGTGTATCCCCCGGTGCGCATCTCCTGGAGGACGTACCGGTCCCCCACTTTGGCCTGGATCACGTTGACCCCATGTGCGGTCATCGCGTGCAGGAACCCGAGGTTGCTCATGACCGTCGCGACGACGGTGTCGTCCGTCAGAGATCCGGCCTCTCGCATCGCAAGGGCGAGCAGGGCGAGCAGGTGGTCACCATCGACGACCTCCCCTGAGGCGTCCACCGCCAAGCACCTGTCGGCGTCCCCGTCGAAGGCGAAGCCGCAGTCCGCACCGTTTGAGACGACCGCTCGGCGCAACGACTCGGGGTGCGTCGAACCGCACCCGTCGTTGATGCCGAGCCCGTCGGGTGAGACATGGATGGCGACGACGTCGGCCCCTGCGCTGGCGAACGCGAGCGGCGCCGTGCGAGAGGCGGCCCCGTTGGCACAGTCCAGCACCACCGTGAGCCCCGCCAGCGACTGGTCGATCGTGGACGTCAGGTGGTCGACGTAGAGCGTCAGCGCCTCCGACGAGTCCGTGACCCGCCCGACGTCTGCACCCGTCGGCAGTAACTCCGTCACATCGAGAGCGGACTCGATCGCGTCCTCGCCCCCGTCGTCGAGCTTCTGTCCGCCGCGGCCGAAGAACTTGATGCCGTTGTCAGGCATAGGGTTGTGGGAGGCCGACAGCATCACGCCGAAGTCAGCCCCAGTGGCGGCGGTCAGGTAGGCGACGCCCGGCGTTGGCAGGACGCCCAGCCGAACCACATCGACCCCCCGGGACGCCAGGCCCGCTACGACCGCTGCCTCGAGAAACTCACCGGAAGCTCTCGGGTCCCGACCGACGACGGCGACCGAGCGGTATGCCGCTTCGGTGTCTCTCCGCCCGAGCACAGAAGCGGCAGCAGCGGCCAACTGCAGGGCTAGCTCGGCTGTGAGATCGCGATTGGCGACGCCACGGACCCCGTCGGTGCCGAACAGCCGCGACACAACGCTGCTGGGATTCAGCGCTTGCTGTACTGCGGCGCCTTGCGGGCCTTCTTGAGACCGGCCTTCTTGCGCTCCTTGACCCGTGCGTCACGAGTCAACATGCCAGCCTTCTTGAGTGGTGCGCGGTTGGCCTCGACGTCGGTCTCGTTGAGCGCCCGCGACACGCCCAGTCGAAGTGCTCCAGCTTGACCCGTCGGTCCCCCGCCATGGATTCGGGCGACCACGTCATACTGCCCGGTCAGCTCCGTCAGCACGAACGGCTCGTTGACGAGCTGTTGGTGCAGCTTGTTGGGAAAGTAGTTCTCAAGCGTGCGACCGTTGACGATCCAGTTGCCGCTGCCGGGCACGATGCGTACCCGCGCCACTGCCTCTTTGCGCCGACCGGTCGCCGCCGCAGCGGCGATGTTAGTGAGCCTGGACGGCGAGTCCGCCGACGGGGTGCTCTCGGTCGTGTACTCGCTGGGCGCGTCAACTACTTCGTCGCCAACGGTCTCGATGGTGGTTTCAGCCACAGGTGTTCCTCACTTCAAGCCTTGCGGATGGTATGCCGGCGCCGACGCGTCATTGCGCGATCTGGGTTATCTCGAACGGCTGAGGCTGCTGCGCCTTGTGCGGATGCTCTGGACCGGCGTAGACCTTGAGCTTCGTGAGGAGCTGGCGGCTGAGCCGGTTCTTGGGCAGCATTCCCCAGACCGCCTGCTCGATTGCCCGGCGGGGGTCCTTGTCGAGCAGGTCGCCATACCTCGTGGTGGACAGGCCTCCGGGGTAACCGGAGTGGCGGTAGGCAAGCTTGGTCTCACGCTTGTTGCTGGACAGTGCGACCTTCGACGCGTTCACGATGACGACGAAGTCTCCGACGTCCATGTGCGGCGCAAAGGTCGGCTTGTGCTTGCCACGCAGGAGAGTGGCGGCCTGGACGGCAAGGCGGCCGAGCACCACGTCGCTGGCGTCGATGACATGCCAGTCGCGCGTGACCTCGCCAGGCTTCGGGCTGTACGTGCGCACGGTGGTGGACCTTCGTTCGTCTGAGTTGTCTCTGGGTGACCTACGGCTGCTGACAGGTGCTGCTGCTGACAGGTCATACGGCACGCGGATCGGACCACGAGCACAACGACCGCCTAGAATACCGGCGAGGAGCACCAACGGTCAAAACGGCTGGAGGCTGTATCGCCCCCCGTGATCGCCGGATAGGTTGTAGGCCCCGACCATCAAGGAGCCCACGTGTCCGACGACACCGCCTCCGCCGACAACACCGGCGGATCGTCTTTGACCGTGCTGGACAACCGGACCGGCCAGCAATATGACGTTCCGATCACCGACGGCACCATCCGTGGCAGCGACCTGGCCAAGATGAAGCCTGGTGACGGCGGCTCTGGCATTGCCGTCTACGACCCGGGCTTCGTCAACACCGCGTCCTGCCGGTCGTCGATCACCTACATCGACGGTGACGAGGGCATTTTGGAGTACCGCGGCTACCCCATCGAACAGCTGGCCGAGAAGTCCAACTACCTCGAGGTGGCCTACCTGCTAGTGCACGGCGACCTGCCAACCAAGCAGGAGTTTGAGGCGTGGGAACACCAGATCACCTTCCACACCTTCGTGCACGAGAACGTCAAGAGCTTCATGGAGGGGTTTCGGTACGACGCCCACCCCATGGGCATGCTGCTGGCGTCGGTGGGTGCGCTGTCGACGTTCTATCCCGAGTCGCGGAACATCGCCGACGACAACGTCCGCCAGATGCAGATCGTTCGTCTCATCGCCAAGATGCCCACGTTGGGCGCATGGGCCTTCCGGCATGCGCAGGGGAAGCCTTACGTCTACCCCGACAACGACCTCGGCTACTGTGCGAACTTCCTCTCCATGCTCTTCAAGATGAGTGAACAGAAGTTCGAGGCCGACGAGCGGCTCATCAAGGCCCTCGAGGTGCTGTTCATCCTGCATGCCGACCACGAGCAGAACTGCTCGACCAATGCGGTGCGGTCCGTCGGGTCGTCGCAGGTCGACCCCTACTCGGCCGTCGCCGCCGGAATCGGTGCGCTCTTCGGACCGCTTCACGGCGGAGCCAACGAGGAAGTGCTCAAGATGCTGCGCCGCATCGGCTCCGTCGACGACGTCAGCGACTTCATCGACGGCGTCAAGAACGGCAAAGAACGGCTGATGGGGTTCGGCCACCGGGTGTACAAGAACTACGACCCCCGGGCCCAGATCATCAAGAAGGCGACGGATGACGTCTTCGAGGTCACCGGTGTCAACCCGCTCCTCAAGATCGCCCTGGAGCTGGAGAAGATCGCGCTCGAGGACGAGTACTTCGTCTCGCGCAAGCTCTACCCCAACGTGGACTTCTACTCCGGGCTCATCTACGAGGCGCTGAGCTTCCCGCCTGAAATGTTCACCGTCTTGTTCGCGATTCCGCGTACGTCGGGTTGGCTGGCTCAGTGGCTGGAGCTCGTCGAGGACCCCGACCAGAAGATCGCGAGGCCCAAACAGATTTACACCGGAGCTCGGACCCTGGACTACGTCGCCGCCAACGATCGATGGGGAGCCTAACGAAGCTCCTCTGAAGCCAGCGTCCTGTCCGCCCCAGAGCAGGATTCCTGTGCGGCTGGAGCGTTGCCGCTGTCGTCGGGCCGTACTAGCGTGCGTGGTCTTGGTGTTCCTCCCACGCACACCACCTCGGCCACAGTCCTCAAAGGGGCACACGCATGACGAGCACAAGTCTGACGCGCACATGCAGAACGAACAGACACGGGTCAGTTGCCAAGATCGCCACCGCACTCGTGGCGACTGGGTTGGTCGCCACGGCGGCCGCGCCGGCTGATGCCGCCACATTGGTCGGTGGGCCAGGGCCCAACCACATCGTGGGCACCCCTCGTGCCGACCACATCTTCGGTAACGCCGGCGATGACCGGCTTGACGGACGAGGTGCTGACGACCTCATAGCGGGCGGCGCCGGGGAGGACAGCGTTCTCGGCAGGAGTGGCGACGACCGGCTCCGGGATGGGCCCGACGATGATCTGGTCGGTGGAGGAGGCGGTGCCGATCACGTGTACGTGGGGTTCGGCTCAGACGTCGTACGGGCTGGCTCGGGCAACGACATCGTCTCGGTCGCAGCCGACCGCGCTCGCGATGTGGTCTGGTGCGGGCCGGGACGGGACTGGGTTCTCGTCGGCGCCGACGACACGAGTGTCGTGATGCACGACTGCGAGAAGGTCTTCCTGATCCACTGATTGAGGACGGCTGGCCGAACGCCGCGTTACGGGACGGCGTCGATCGGGTACAACCCCCCCATGCCGACGTCGAAGCTGCGCGTGAGGTTCACCGCTGATGACGAGGCACTTCTCGACGTTGTCTTCGACGTGCTCGCGACTTACCGCCTGATCACGTTGGTCAAGGACGACAAGATCACCGAGGACATTCGTAACCTCGTGTGGAAGCGTTACGGTCAACCCAGCGACGAGGACTGCCACAAGGTCAGTTACCTGATGACCTGTCCTTGGTGCCTGAGCATCTACTTCGGTGCAGTCGCCGTGCTGGCGCAGATGCGCTATCCACGCATCTGGCGGCCGGTGGCCAAGGCACTCGCCTTCTCCGCACTTACCGGGCTGCTCTCGGAGAAGCGCGCAGAGTTGCAGGCGTCGGACGAGCCGGTCGAGGAGAAGGTCTGAAACCGAGTCAGCGGCCCCGCGAGACCCGGCCCTCGTCCCAGACCGGGCCGTCGGACTCGTACACCGACCCGTCGGCCCCATAGACCAGGAACCGGTCGAACTCGCGAGCGAACCAGCGGTCGTGGGTCACGGCGATCACCGTGCCATCGAAAGCTTCGAGTCCCTCCTCGAGCGCCTCGGCCGACTCCACGTCGAGGTTGTCGGTGGGCTCGTCGAGCAGCAGAAGTGTCGCCCCTGACAGCTCCAGCAGGAGGATCTGCAGGCGCGCCTGCTGACCTCCGGAGAGCGATTCGAACTTCTGCTCCGACGCGTGCGCCAGCTCATAGCGGTCGAGCGCTCTCGCGGCCTGCTCGCGCGGCATACCGTCTCGATGGGCATCTCCCCGGTGCAAGACCTCGAGCAGAGTGCGACCGAGGAGCTCAGGGTGCTCATGGGTCTGCACGAACCACCCCGGTCGCACCCGGGCGCCCAGCCGGGCCCGTCCGATGTGCTCGACCGGCTTGACCGGCACCTCACCGACCGGCCGGTGCTCGACGTCGGGGTTCGTCCCACCAGCGGCCAGCAGCCTCAAGAAGTGCGACTTGCCTGACCCGTTCGACCCGAGTACCGCCACTCGCTCGCCGTACCACACCTCAAGGTCGAAGGGCTTCATGAGGCCGACCAGCTCAAGACTCTCACAGATGACGGCTCGTTTGCCGGTACGCCCGCCCTGCAACCGCATTCTGACGTTCTGCTCGCGGGGTTGGTTCTCCGGCGGACCGGCGTCTTCGAATCGGCGCAGTCGGGTGACGGCTGCGTGGTAGCGCGAGGCCATGTCGGAGTTGTATGCCGCCTTTTGCTTGTACATGAGCATCAGCGCTCGCAGCTTGGCGTGCTCCTCGTCCCACCGCTTCCGCAGCTCTTCGAGGCGTGCGAAGCGCTGGCGCCGAGCGTGGTGGTACGTCGAAAAGTCGCCCGGATGGGTCCACACCGTGTTGCCCGCCGCACCGAGCTCCACGGTGACGACTCTCGTCGCGGCGTTGGCCATGAGCTCGCGGTCGTGACTCACGAAGAGCACGGTCTTGAGCGATTCCGAGAGCCTCTCCTCGAGCCACAACTTGCCAGGGACGTCGAGGAAGTTGTCGGGCTCGTCGAGCAGCAGCACCTCGTCGGGGCCGCGCAGCAACGCCTCGAGCACGAGCCGCTTCTGCTCACCACCACTCAGGGTGGTCAGGTCCCGATGTTTACACCGGTCGTAGGAGACACCCAGCCCCGTCGTCGTGCACACGTCCCAGAGGACCTCGATGTCATAGCCGCCGGCATCTGCCCACTCCGACAGGGACTCGGCGTACTTCATCTGCGTTTTCTCGTCGTCGGAATCCATCATCGCCAGCTCAGCCTTCTCGACGAGGGCCGCAGCCGCCTGGACGCGTGGCGGTGCGACGGACAGGAGCAGGTCGTGAACTGTCATCCCGTCATGGCCTTGAGCGACCATCTGACGCATAACGCCAAGACCCCCCGAGCGTGACACCACTCCCGCATGCGGCTGGAGATCGCCAGTCACTATGCGCAACAGCGTGGTCTTGCCGGCGCCGTTGGCGCCGACCAGCGCGACCTTGGCGCCTTCACCCACTCTGAACGACACGTCGTCGAGCAGCACCCGCCCATCGGGCAGCTCGTAGCGAACCCCGGCCACGTCGACATGTCCCACAACCGCACATCCTCCCTCGCCCCAGCTCCCGTCCGCACCCCCTTTTGGGAGGGCGGACCGGTGAGCCGGAGCCTCCTTGGGTGGGCAGCCGGTCGCGGCTGTTCAGTGGAGATCTTTGAGGGCGTCCTCGATGGCACGGTGGAAGGTGGGGAACGCGTAAATCATCGACCGCAGCGTTTCCACCTGTACCTGCGCGTGGACGGCGACGGTGAGCGCCGACAGCACCTCGCCTCCCGCGGGTCCGGCGGACGTCGCTCCGACCAACACCCCGGAGTCGGCGTCCTCGACCAGCTTGATGAGGCCCTCGTTACCGACCTTGTGAATCCAGCCGCGCGAGGACGATGGGATCTGCACAATGCCGACGCGGACGTGCAGTCCAGCATCGCGGGCCTGCTGCTCGGTTATCCCCACCGAGCCGATCTCGGGGTCGGTGAACGTGACACGCGGCACCGCCCGGTAGTTCGCCGCCGGTCCCCCCTGCTCGAGGATGTCACGAGTCGCCACGTCCGCCTGGTACATGGAGACGTGCGTGAACGCTCCCTTGCCGGTGATGTCACCGATCGCCCACAGCCCGTCCCCGGCACGCATCCGGTCGTCCGTCTCCACGGACTTCGCAGCTGCGTCCAGGCCGACGTTGTCGAGGCCGAGATCCGGGAGGTTCGGTCGCCGTCCCGCCGCCACCAGCAACTTGTCGGCATTGAGTACCTGGTCGCCGAGATGCACGGAGAAGTGCCCGTCAGCGTACTCGACCGACGTGATGTCAGCGGCACCAACCACCTGGATACCTTCGTTGCCGAACACCTCGGTCAGCAACGCGCTGGACTCCGGCTCCTCCATCGCCAGGATGCGGTCGGTCACCTCGAGCAGCGTGACGCTGACGCCGAAACGTGCGAACACCTGGCTCAGCTCAGCACCGATCGCGCCGCCGCCGATCACGATCAGGGAGCCGGGGAGCTCGGTGAGCTTCACCGCGTCCCTGTTCGTCCAGTACGGCGTCTCGGCGAGCCCCTCGATCGGCGGCACGCCGGGCTCGGTGCCGGTGTTGAGCACTACGCCACGACGAGCAACGAAAGCCTGGTCCCCGACTTCCACCGTCCGAGGTGCAGTCAGACGACCGTGGCCGCGCACGAACGTCACACCGGCCTCTTTGAGCCGGTCGACAGCCACCTGGTCGTCCCAGTCGTCGGTGGCTTCCGCAGCGATCCGTTCAGCTACCGGCGTCCAGTCCTCGGTCACCGTGCTGGTGCCCGCAAGCTGGGCAATACGGCGTCCTTCCGCGAGCGCACCGGCGGCACGCACCATCATCTTTGTGGGCACGCAGCCGTAGTAAGGGCACTCACCCCCCACGAGGTGCTGGTCGATGGCCACCACCTCGAGGTCCGCCTTGGCCAGCTCGGTGGCGACGTACTCACCGCCGGGGCCAAGTCCTACAACGACGACATCGACTTCGGTGCTCATGTGTGGCCTTTCCAATACGGGCTGGGAGGCTCCAGTCTGACGCGTCAGGCAAGCATCCGACCAGCGGCCTGCGACGAACGTCGACTTTTATCGCCTGCTCGACGAGTTTGTCTGATCGACGCGGGCTCAGCGGCTTTCAATTTGCCATCATGAGGGCATGAGCATCTCTGCGCCGACCGGCTCACGGGTGCTTTCGCTGGTGCTCGCCTGTCACCCGGTCCCGACGTTCGTTGTGACGAGCATCGCGGCGGTCCTGGCGCTGGTCGCCGAGAACGCGTGGCCGACTGTGCTCCTGATCGACCTCGCGGTACTGACCGGCCAGCTGTCGATCGGGTGGTCTAACGACGCGTGGGACGCGCGACGAGACGCCCAGGCCGGGCGAACTGACAAGCCAGTTGCCACCGGTGCTCTGTCGGCGAGGGCTGCGTGGACCGCCTCGATTGCTGCCGCGGTCTCCACCGGTGTGCTGTCGGCGGCCCTCGGTTGGCGAGCGGGGTGCACTCAGTTGCTCATCGTGGCGAGCGGATGGATCTACAACGCACGGCTGAAGTCCACGCCACTGTCGGCGGTGCCTTTCTTCACAGCGTTCGGTGCGCTGCCCGCCGTGGCCACGTTCGCCCTTCCCAACCATCCTCGACCGCCTGCCTGGGTGCTCGTCGCTGCGGGCCTCATCGGGGTCGCGGCGCACTTCGGCAACGTGCTTCCCGACCTGGACGAGGACCGGCTCACCGGCGTCAGGGGGCTTCCCCACCTCCTCGGTCGTTCCGGCGCGAGCGTCGCGGCCACGACATGTGCGCTCGGCGGGACCGGCCTCGCGCTGTGGCAGATCAGCGATCCCTCAGGCCTCGCGTGGCTGCTCGGCGTCGCGGCCGCAGGGTGTGCCGCAGTGGCGCTGCTCGCCGTACGACACCGTCCGACCTCCGAGGCAGCGTTCTACGCCACGATGCTCGTTGCCGGCATCGACGTCGCTCTGATCGCGACCTCAGGCACGCTGGTGTGACCGGGCCGCCGGGCTGAGGCTCGTCAGCTCACTTGGTCACGACCTCACCACCTGCAGAACCCTGAAACCCTTGGCGGAGGCGAGGCGGGCGCAGGGGAAGGCTTGATCATCCAGCCAACGTTGCAGGGAGTCTGCGCCAAGGTTCTTACCCACCACGAGCAGCGCTCGCCCGTTCGGCGTCAGCCGCGGCAGCCATCGCAGCAACAGGTCGTGCAGCGCGGGCTTGCCGATACGGATCGGTGGGTTCGACCAGATCTCGTCGAAGCACATCTCGGGTGGTACGCCGTCCGGCTCGGCCACATGGACGCGAGCGGTCACGCCAGCCGTCACGGCGTTGTCCCCGCACAGCCGGCGAGCCCGGTCGTTGGTGTCCACCGCCCAAACGTGCGCCTCCTGCGCCTGCACGGCGAGGGCGCACGCGATCACGCCATAGCCACAGCCCAGGTCCAAGAGAGTCCCAGCTCCGGTGGGTGGCGGCGCCTCCCGCAACAGCACCGCTGTACCGGTGTCCAGCCGTCCGGCGGAGAAGACCCCGGACGCCGACTCGAGTCTCAGCGAGTGGCCCCATACCGTGGCGCCGACGAGTTGTCGCTTCTCGGCTGAGTGCGGAGCGGGCGAGAAGTAGTGGTCGCTCATGGCAGCGCCCGGCGCGCACGCGTCTGTAGGGCCCGCGCGTCGAGATCATCATCGGGCGGATAGTGGACCTGTTCGAGCGTGAGTCCTCTTGGGGGCATCACGGTCACTCCAGGATTTCGCGTCCGCCCGTGTAGCACCTCAGCCGGCCAGCCAACAGATCGCCGGCCGTCCCCGACGGCGACCAGGCAGCCCATCAGACTGCGCACCATCGAATGGCAGAAGGCGTCCGCAACGACGCGGGCAGCCAGCAGGCCGGTCTCGCCATCGCGGACCAGCACCAGCTCGTGCAGGCAACGGATAGTGGTGGCACCCTTGCGACGGCGACAGAAGGAGGCGAAGTCGTGCTCGCCTACCAGGGTTGCGGCGGCGGCGTTCATCGCTTCGGCGTCAAGAGGCCTCGCCCAGGTCACGACGCGCCACCGGTCGAGCGGGTCCAGGCGCGTCATGTCATCGCACAGGACATAGGAGTAACGCCGCCACAGCGCCGAGAAGCGGGCGTCGAACCCCGGAGCGGCGACAACGGCGAGTCGTACGCGGAGGTCTTCAGGCAGCAGCCGGCCGAGTCGCCGGGTCAACTCCGGCGGGAGGCAGGAGGCAACCCTCGCCTCCGGGAGGTCGGCGTGGCAGACCTGCCCGCGGGCATGGACCCCGGCATCGGTGCGGCCGGCGACGGTGAGTCCCACCTGCGGCAGGCGCAAGATGGTGCCGAGCCCTGCCTCGAGCGTCCCCTGTACCGTGCGTAACCCTGGTTGGCTGGCCCAGCCTGAGAAGGCAGTGCCGTCGTACGCCAGGTCGAGCCGCATCCGCACCGTCGGCGGGTCCGGCTCGAGGAGGTGGGCGGGTCCCAACTGCGCGTACGGTGTCGACCGCCTGCGGCTACGAGCGCTCGTCGCCGGTGTCAGTCTGCTCCGCCTCAGCCGGCTCAGCGCTGGCGTCGGGACCGGCAACCGGCTCGGCGTCAGCCGGCTCAACTGAGGAGGTAGCGGACTCCATGTCCACCGCTTGGACGGCGTCGTCGTGCGGAGCCTGCTCGGCAACGGCCTCGAGCTCGTCGGTCTGGGCGTCGAACTCCTCCTGCTGGGTCTCGGCTTCGTCGGTGCCGCTGGTCGGACCGGTTGCGCCAGCAGCCGACGGACTTTCGGCAGACGTCGACGCGGTCGACGAGGCAGCAGACCGGTTCGCGCGCACCGTCGGGGTGAACTCCGCCTCGACCAGCGCGATCACTGCCATGGGCGCATTGTCGCCCTTGCGGGGCCCGATCTTGGTGATGCGGGTGTAACCACCCGGCCGGTCGGCGAAGCGAGGTCCGATCTCGGTGAAGAGCACGTGCACCACGGTCTTGTCCCGGATAACGGTCATCACCTGGCGACGGTTGTGCAGGTCACCACGCTTGGCTTTGGTGATGAGCCGCTCGGCGTACGGCCTCAGCAGGCGCGCTTTGGCCTCGGTCGTCGTGATGGCGCCGTGCTCGAAGAGGCTCGTCGCGAGGTTGGCCAAGATGGCCTTCTGGTGCGAGGGGCTTCCTCCGAGTCGAGGACCCTTCTTGGGCGTGGGCATCTGAACTCACTCTCCCGAGCCGGATGAGGTACTCGGATAGGTGTCGGGTGATAGGAGCGGCCGACGTGTCAGACGCTCAGGTGGCCGGGGCCAGCTGAGTGTCTGACAGGTGCGGTCAGTACTGCTCGTCCTCGACGAAGCTGACATCTTCGTCGTCATCGTAGGTGTCCATGACGGAGCTCGGGTCGAAACCAGGCGCGCTGTCCTTGAGCCCCAGGCCCATCTCCTGCAGCTTCGCCTTGACTTCGTCGATCGACTTGGAGCCGAAGTTGCGGATGTCGAGCAGATCCTGCTCGCTGCGCGACAACAGCTCGCCCACTGTGTGGATGCCTTCGCGCTTGAGGCAGTTGTAGGACCGCACCGTCAGGTTGAGGTCCTCCACCGGGAGCGCCAGGTCGGCGGCCAGCTGCTCGTCGACCGGCGACGGGCCGATCTCGATGCCTTCTGCCTCGACGTTGAGCTCCCGGGCAAGGCCGAACAGCTCGACGAGGGTCGTGCCGGCCGAGGCGAGTGCGTCGCGCGGCTTCATCGACGGCTTGGTCTCGACGTCGATGATCAGCCGGTCGAAGTCGGTGCGTTGCTCTACACGGGTGGCCTCGACCTTGTAGGTCACCTTGAGCACGGGCGAGTAGATCGAGTCGACCGGCATCCGACCGATCTCGGTTTCGGCCGACTTGTTCTGCACGGCCGAGACATAGCCGCGCCCCCGCTCGACCACGAGCTCCATGTCGAGCTTGCCCTTGTCGTTGAGGTTGGCGAGGACGAGGTCGGTGGTGTAGACTTCGACGCCGGCTGGCGGCGCAATATCGGCGGCGGTAACGGCCCCCGGGCCCTGCTTGCGCAGGTACATCGTGACAGGCTCGTCATGCTCGGAGGAGACGACGAGCTGCTTGAGGTTCAAGATCACCTCGGTGACGTCCTCCTTGACACCGGTGATCGTCGAGAACTCGTGCAGCACGGTGTCGACGCGGATCGAGGTGACTGCCGCGCCCGGGATCGACGACAGCAGGGTACGACGTAGTGAGTTGCCGAGCGTGTAGCCGAAGCCCGGCTCGAGAGGTTCGATCGCGAACCTCGAGCGGGTATCTCCGGCGACCTCTTCTGAGAGGCTGGGGCGCTGAGCGATGAGCACGTGATTTCGTCCTTCCTGCGCCACCCTCTATTTGACGGCGCAGCTTCGTAATAGGTGGTCCGGCTTGGAAGGTGACCAAAGCCGGAGGGTCTGGAGGCGGAGGCCCCCAGAGTCTTGCCGCGGAGGCTTGTCTCCGTGTCACTATTTCTTCGAGTAGTACTCCACGATCAGCTGCTCCTGCACGGGCAGGTCGATCTGTGCGCGAACAGGCAGCTGGTGCACCAAGATGCGCATCTTGTTCGTGATGACCTCGAGCCATGCCGGCACGAGGCGCTCCCCCTGGGTTTCGCGCGCCACGATGAAGGGGGTCATCTCGACCGACTTCTCGCGCACGTCGATGACGTCGTGGGCGGCCACCTGGTACGACGGGATGTCGACCTTGCGGCCGTTGACCTTGAAGTGTCCATGGGTGACGAGCTGCCGCGCGTGCCTGCGGGTGCGGGCGTAGCCGGACCGATAGACGACGTTGTCGAGCCGGCACTCGAGCAGCTGCAGGAGGTTGTCGCCGGTCTTGCCCGACCGGCGACTGGCCTCCTTGTAGTAGTTGAGGAACTGACGCTCGAGCACGCCATACGTGTAACGCGCCTTCTGCTTTTCCATCAACTGGTTTCGGTACTCCGACTCCTTGACCCGACCGCGGCCGTGCTGGCCCGGCGGGTAGGGGCGCTTCTCGTATGCCGCGTCTCCACCGATGAGGTCAACCCCCAGGCGTCGCGACTTTTTCGTCATGGGTCCGGTGTAGTGGGCCACGGCAATCAGTCTCCTTCTCGTGCTCGGGGGTCAGACGCGGGGACGCTTGGGAGGGCGACACCCGTTGTGGGGGCTCGGCGTGACGTCCTGGATCGTGCCGACCTCGAGGCCGACCGCCCCGAGTGACCGGATCGCCGTCTCGCGTCCTGAGCCGGGGCCCTTGACGTAGACGTCGATCTTCTTCATGCCGTGCTCCATCGCCCGGCGCCCGGCCGCCTCGGCCGCCATCTGAGCTGCGTACGGGGTGGACTTGCGGGAACCCTTGAAACCGACGGTGCCGGCGCTGGCCCAGGCGATGACCGAGCCGGTGGGATCGGTGATCGTGACGATCGTGTTGTTGAACGTGCTCTTGATGTGGGCGTGGCCCGCAGCGACGTTCTTCTTCTCTTTGCGACGCACCTTCTTGGCGCCAGCCGCCTGGCGGGCCTTGGGAGGCATCTAGAAACTCCTGACGACAGTAGGACTGGTGGGTCGAGGATGAGTGGTCGCGCGGGCGGGGGTCCGCTGGGGCGCCGGAGCCGCCGTCACTTGGAGGCCTTCTTCCTACCGGCCACGGTGCGCTTGGGCCCTTTGCGCGTCCGCGCGTTGGTCTTGGTGCGTTGACCCCGCACGGGCAGACCCTGGCGGTGCCTGCGCCCCTGATAGCTGCCGATCTCCACCTTGCGCCGGATGTCGGCAGTGACCTCCCGTCGCAGATCGCCTTCGACCTGGAAGTTGGCTTCGATGTAGTCGCGGAGTTTGACCAGCTCCTCGTCGCCCAACTGGTGGACGCGCACATCGGGGCTGACCCCGGTGGCGTCCAGCAGCTCATGAGCGCGAGTCCTGCCGATTCCGAAGATGTAGGTCAGGGCGACCTCGACGCGCTTGTCACGCGGGAGGTCGACACCTACGAGTCGTGCCATCAGGCGGTGAACCTTTCGTTCGTCGAAGGTGTATGGCGTGCCGCGTCCCTGCCGACCTGTCCGCGTGACGCTATGCGTGTGACGAACGGCAGGGCCCCGGCCTTCGTTCCGGGGGTGACGCCGCCATCGAAGTTTGGGTCCGATGGTGACGAGCGGTCACGCTTGGGTGAACAACCGCCGTGACGGGTGCTCGGAGGTGTCGTCGATCAGCCCTGCCGCTGCTTGTGGCGTGGGTTGTCGCAGATCACCATGACCCGCCCGTGTCGGCGGATCACCTTGCACTTGTCGCAGATCTTCTTGACGCTCGGATTGACCTTCATCGAGCTCTCCATGTAGGCGCGCGGCGCCCGGTCATGACGGCCGGGTACAGGGCACGGGGTTGACGGCGGGGTGGCACTGCGGAACACATCATTTGTAGCGGTAGACGATGCGTCCCCGGGTCAGGTCATAAGGTGAGAGCTCCACCACCACCCGGTCCTCGGGGAGGATCCTGATGTAATGCTGGCGCATCTTGCCGCTGATGTGGGCGAGAACTTTGTGACCGTTGTTGAGCTCGACGCGGAACATGGCGTTCGGAAGCGCCTCCACGACGCTACCCTCGATCTCGATGACGCCTTCCTTCTTCGGCATGTCCTCCGCAATCTCTGGTTCTTCAGGTGATGGGTTGATGTTGAACGAGGTGGTGCAGGGCACCGTGAAACAGACCCGACGTCGGGCCGACCCCCAAGTTTATGCCCAGAGGGGCTCATTCCTGAAATTGCTCCACCCGGGTGGCTGAAGCCGAGGAGCCTGCCATGCCCACGCGTGTCGTATGCTCATCCGTTCCGCGAGCAGCAGCCGTCCTCATCACCGGCTGCTCCACAGGCATCGGCGCCGCCACCGCACGACGGTTGGCCGGATCGGGGCGGCCAGTCTGGGCAACCGCCCGTCAGGTTGAAACCCTCACCCCGTTGCAGGCTCTCGGCTGTCACGTCGCTCGCCTCGACGTCACTGACGAGGCGTCGATGCGTGGCTGCGTCGAAAAGATCCGCGATGTCTCAGGGCCGATCGGCGGGCTTGTCAATAACGCCGGCTACGGCGAGTACGGACCCGTTGAGGAAGTCTCCATGCCCGCATTGCGTCGGCAGTTCGAGACCAACGTGTTCGGGCTGGTTCGGATGGCGCAGCTCGTGCTCCCGGCGATGCGAGAACAGGGCCACGGGCGCATCATCAACGTCTCCTCGATGGGTGGACGGATGACCCTGCCCGGTGGAGGTGCCTACCATGCGAGCAAGTACGCCGTCGAGGCGCTGTCGGACGCGCTGCGCTTCGAGGTCCGTGGCTTCGGAGTCAACGTCACCCTCGTCGAGCCTGGGCCGGTGTGGACGCCCTTTGTCGAGGACGCGACGAGCAGCGCCGAGGGCGACGGTCCGTACGCCGCCTTCCGCGTCGCCGTGGCGCATCGCAACGCCGCCGCCTACGGCGGACCGCAGGCGCGCGGCACAAGCAGCGCCGATGACGTCGCACAGGTGATCGAGCGAGCACTCACCGCACGCCGACCGCGTGCGCGCTACCTTGTCGGCCCCGTAAGCAGGCTCATGGTGGGCGCTAGGACGTTGCTGCCCGACATGTGGTGGGACGGTCTGTTGCGCCGGCAGTACCCCACCCCTTGACGGCGCCGGCCGTCAGTCCGGCAACCAAACGCCCCGGTGTGGCGGCAGGTCAGCGCATCGGAGCCGCTGTCACGACCAGGTTGTCTCGGTAGTGGAAGCTGCCGTCTGGGTAGACGACCTTGTTGGTGCAGGAGACCAGACGCACCGCGTGTCGACCCACCGTTGAGAACAGCGACGCCGGCAAAGGCTTCGACCGAGTGTAGGTACGGATGCCGGTGACCTGGTAGTGCCGAACGTTTGCATGCCGCGTGATCACCATCGTGTCACCCACATGGACCCGACGCAGCTCCCAGAAGGCCCCTGGGTTGTCGTGACCGTCAGAGACGTGCCCGGCGATGACGGTGGATCCAATGAGGTCGTCAAACCTCGCGGAGCGGTCGAACCAGCCGACGCGGTCCACGTTCGACGGCACGGCCAATCCGGACCCGTCGACACCAACCGCGGCTACTCCGGCGCGGATCCCGACCCTGGGCAGCGACAGCGTCATCGGCGTTGTCTTGCCGACCAGCGCCTGATTGTTCGAACGCAGCTCGGTAGGTCCGTGCGGCGCGATTGCCACATTCGGCTCCGTCAGCGGCGTCGAACCAGCCTTGGCGGCCGCGGTCAACACCGCGTCAGCCTCTGCTGCGCTCAGGAGCGGCAACGGGTCTTCGTCACCACTTGCCGACAGGGCGACGAGCTCGTCAATCGCCCCCCGCAGGGCACCGACCAAGCTCAACCGCTCTGCTGTATAGCCGTCGACTCCCGTGTCGATTGTAGGAACCACGGGCACCGCTGGCCGGAAGACGAGCAGAGTCTCTCGCGGATCACCACAGCCTGCCGCCGTGGAACTGGACAGCGACGTCCCGGCCACGTGCTGCACCCACGTGTACCAACCAGGCTGCCTCAACGTCACGGCTGGACTTGTGTACCTGCCGTCGCCATGGGCGATGAACGACACCCGACGTATGGGTGTGGCGGCTGGTCCGCAGGAGACGTGGCGTGGGCGTGCAGCCGGCCCGTAGACGAAGCCGGTCACACGAATCGCCTCGTTGGTGGGCAGGCCCGACAGCACGACCGTGTCTCGGACGGCTGCGCCAGTCTGGATTTGCTGACGAGTGGCGACGGTCCTCACGGAAGGATCCCCCTTCACCAACGTTGTCTCGGCGGCGAGACCACACTTCGTGGTGCGGGGCAGATACCACCTGGTCGCTCTCGAGGACTCGACATAGGTGTAAAAGCCCGGCTGCTTGACCGTCACCCGCGGAGTGCGCACGGTGCCGTTCTTCGTCACAGTTATGCCACCCGTGGCGTAGGCATGGCCAGGACCACAGTTGATGCTTGCACGTCGTTGGAAGGGTCCGTATAGCGTCCACCGTGTTCTGAGCGGATGACCCGCCTGCAGTCCGAACACGGTCACCCGGTCGAATACCTTGTCCCCGGCGCTGAGTGAGCGGTCACTGATCTTGGTGCTGTAGCGCGGCGTCGTGGCAGCAGCACTGTCTTCGAAGGTGATCCTGATCGGGTCACCGGAGGTCCGGGCGGTGATTGTGGCCGCGACGTACGGGTGCGGAACGGGAAGCAGATACCCTGGCGGAGCGGCCACCTCCTC
Organism: Nocardioidaceae bacterium; assembly: GCA_050996395.1. Taxonomy (GTDB): domain Bacteria; phylum Actinomycetota; class Actinomycetes; order Propionibacteriales; family Nocardioidaceae; genus JBPCRX01. The sequence continues at coordinate 247 of JBPCRX010000122.1, read as the reverse complement.
CACGATGTAGTCCCCGATCGTCAGGTTGGCCCACGTTGCCAACCCGTTGGCATCGGTAGTGTGCGGCTTGCCAAGTGGCGTATCCGTGCCCCTTTCCAAGATACCGTCACCATCGTCGAGCCAGAGTTGGAACTTCGCACCGGCCAACACTTCTCCGGAGCCCACAGCGACCTTCTTGACAATGAGGTCCGAGAGCACCCGGGCATCGTCAAACGACGTCAACGTCAACGTCGTGCCCGCATTGGTC
>JBPCRX010000016.1:0-4476 GCA_050996395.1 Nocardioidaceae bacterium | reverse complement strand
CCCCCGTTCCACCCACAAAAACCTGGGCATCCCTTCTCTGGAGGGGGCGCCCCCCCACTACGTCCCACCGAGGCAAAAGCGCGCCGACCGGGTGTCAACCGCGCCGCCGCCCCGGGTAGCGTCGTCTCCTCGCGCCGTGCGGCGCTGAGGGGTACATCCCGCAGTGCCCCCAAACAGGAGAGCAGCTCCCCATGAAGATCGTCGTCTGCGTCAAGCACGTGCCGGACGCCAGCGCCGAGCGACGTTTCAGCGCCGACTCGACGGTCGACCGCGTCAGTGTCGACGGGGTCTTGTCGGAGCTGGACGAGTATGCCGTGGAGCAGGCGCTCCAGATCCGTGACGCCTCCGAGGGTGAGGTGGTCGTGCTCACTATGGGACCGCTTGGGGCTCGGGCTGCTCTCACCCGCTCCTTGCAGATGGGGGCCGACTCCGGGATACACGTGGTTGACGACGCGATCCATGGATCGGACGCGGTCGGCACGTCGTTCGTACTGGCCAAGGCCCTCGAGCGGCAGACGGCCGACATCGTCTTGTGTGGCATGGCCTCGACGGATGGCTCGATGAGCGTCGTACCCGCGATGCTCGCGGAACTACTTGGCCTGCCGCAGCTGACCTTCGCCTCGGAGGTGACTGTCGACGGCACCAGCGTGCGGATCCGACGTGAGGCCGACGTGGCGATCGAGGTGGTAGAAGCTTCGACGCCGCTCGTCCTCAGCGTCACCGACCAGGCCAACGAGCCGCGCTATCCCTCCTTCAAGGGCATCATGGCGGCGAAGAAGAAGCCGGTCGAAGAGCTGTCCCTGGCCCAGCTCGGAGTCGACGCCGACCGTGTCGGCCTCACGACCGCCTGGACCCGGGTCGAGGAGCTGACCCAGCGTCCCCCCCGCACCACAGGGACGATCGTGAGCGAGGACAGCGGCGCCGGAGCCGAGCGGCTCGTCGAGTACCTCGTCTCGCAGAAGTTCGTCTGAAGGAGCGTTGTGACTGAGATCCTCGTCCTGGTCGACCATGTCGACGGGACTGTCCGCAAGACCACTGCCGAGCTGCTGACACTAGCGGCGCGCGTGGGTGAGCCGTCCGCGGTGTTCATCGGCTCGCCGGCTGAGGCCGGTCTGGACGTCCTGAGTCAGCACGGAGCCGCCAAGGTCTATGTGCTGGACGGCTCCGACCTCACCGAGCATCTGGTCGCTCCCAAGGCGGAGGTGTTGGCGCAGCTCGTCGAGTCGCGACGTCCCGGTGCCGTGCTGCTGGTTTCGACCGCGGAGGGCAAGGAGATCGCCGGCAGGTTGGCCCTCAAGACCGGCTCAGGGCTCATCACCGATGCCGTCGACGTGCTAGCCGGCGGCACCGGAGTCATGACCACCCAGTCCGTCTTCGCGGGCAGCTATGCAGTGACGGCGAGCGTGACGCACGGGACGCCTATCGTCACGGTCAAGCCCAACTCGGTGACTCCTGAGCGTGTGGAGGGCGCCGCCGTGGTCGAGCACGTCGACATCGTCGTCAGCGACCTCGCCAAGGCGGCGCGGGTCGTCGAGCGGCTCGGCCGTGAGTCGACCGGCCGACCCGATCTCGGTGAGGCAGGCATCGTCGTCTCCGGCGGACGGGGTACGGGAGGCGACTTCGCGACCGTGGAGGCGTTCGCCGACGCCCTCGGCGGCGCTGTGGGCGCCTCGCGGGCCGCCGTCGACGCCGGTTGGTACCCGCACGCCTACCAGGTGGGGCAGACGGGCAAGACCGTCTCACCTCAGCTCTACGTGGCCGCCGGCATCTCCGGAGCCATCCAACACCGCGCCGGCATGCAAACCTCCAAGACGATTGTCGCCGTCAACAAGGACCCGGAGTCCCCGATCTTCGAGCTCGTCGACTTCGGCGTCGTGGGGGATCTTCACTCGGTGCTCGCCGCCGCGACTGAGCAGATCCTGGCCCGCAAGGGCTGACCCACCTCAGCCAAAGAGGCAGTCCAGCAGGAAGTGAGGTCCGATCCACCGGCTGGTCGCATTCGCGTCGGTGCTTGCCAGGCGGCGGCGAAGCGGCCAGAGTCGTCGTGGCGGATGGGCTGCGCACTGCGATCTGCCGCGGAAGGGGGCCTCATGTCCGACGAGGCAGAGCATGGCCGGGCACCGCTGCGCCTCGTCGTGATGGGCGTGTCGGGATCGGGCAAGAGCACAGTCGGTGAGGTGTTGGCGAAGCGGCTGTCACTTCCGTATGCCGACGCGGACGACTTCCACAGTCCGGCCAACGTGGCCAAGATGCAGGCCGGCCAGTCCCTGACCGACGAGGACCGGCAACCTTGGCTCGAGGCGATCGGCCACTGGTTGGAGTTCCACGCGCCGGCGGGGGCCATCGTGACCTGCTCGGCTCTCAAGCGGTCCCACCGCGACGTGCTTCGCCGCTTCGCGCCGGACCTGCGGCTGCTGTTCCTCAGCGGCGACCGGAAGCTCCTGACCGAGCGGATGGGCAGTCGGCAAGGCCACTTCATGCCGTCCTCGCTGCTGCAGTCACAGCTCGATGCGCTGGAACCGCCGGACGAGGACGAGGTGGCGGTCGAGATCGAAGTCGACCGGGCACCAGAGGACATCGCCGAGACCTTTGTGAACTCCCTTGCTGTGTCCCTCTCATCGCTTCACCCTGACGAGAGCTGAGGCTTCATACTGCTAACAGTTGCAAGCCCCTCCGGCTGGCTGCTGGCCGAGTCCGGACACGCCGGCGATACCCGGCTCGTTGTCGCCGCCCTCGCCGGCATCACCGTGCTGGTGCTGCTCGTCACCGTCGTCAAGCTGCACCTGCTGCTCAGTCTGACCCTCGGTGCACTGGTGGTCGGAGCGGTGGCGGGAGAGAAGCTGAGCGACACGGTGGAGCTTCTCCACCGGTGTCGGCGAGACCGTGGCCGGGGTCGGACTCCGGCATCTCCAAGGTGATCGAGAACGCACTGGAGGGCAGCAGCCTGCCGCCGCTCCTGCTTGCGTGGGTGGTGGCGGTGCTGATCCCGGTCGCGATCGGTTCGGCGACGGTGGCGACGATCACAGCGTCCGGCATCCTGGCTGGGGTAGCAGGCGACCTCAGCAACACGCAGACATCGTTGCTCGTGCTGGCGATCGGGTCAGGATCGCTGTTCTTCTCTCACGTCAACGATGCCGGCTTCTGGTTGGTAAAGGAGCACTTCGGCGTGAGCGTGCTCGAGAACATCAAGACCTGGTCGATCATGAGACCCTCATCTCGGTAACCGGCATCGTCTTGGTTCTGCTGCTCAGCCTGGTGATTTGGAGGAAAGAGCGACGGGCGGCCAGGCCTAGCCTGAGGAGATGAGTGGCGACGACTGCGACAGCCCCGGCTATGCCCCCGGGTTGAGCGACAAGGAACGAGACTTCCAGCGGTTGTACGGCCCCTGGGCCGCCTGGGATCTCGAGGAGGCCAGGGCGGTGTTCGACACCACCGGACTCGTCTGGTGGATCGCGGGCGGCTACGCCGTCGAGGCCTTCACGGGCGTGGTCCGCGAGCATGACGACATCGATGTCTCGATCTTCCGCCGCGACGTGCCGAGGCTCATCGAGGCACTGAGCGGCAGGTACCACACCTGGGCCGCAGGCGCGCCCGGGCTGGTTCCCCTCACCAACGCCCAGATGCCCGTGCCGGAACAGGCGGACCAGGTGTGGCTGCGCGCTCACGCGCTGGCACCATGGCGTGCCGACGTCCTGGTCAACCCCGACCGCGACGGCGACTGGGTGTCTCGACGTGACCCCACCTTCTCCGCGCCGCTCGAGACGGTGACGTGGTGCCGCGACGGCATCCGCTACCTCAACGCAGAGATCGCGCTGGCCTTCAAAGCGAAGCTTCTGCGCCCCAAGGACCAGTGCGACTTCGACGCGGCATGGCCGCTGTTGAAGCCGAGCGCCCGCCGTTGGCTCGTCGACTACCTGGAGCGCAAGGAAGCCGAACATCCCTGGCTGTCGCAGAGCCGTTTGGCGACTACCCTTGAGGAGCCATGAGCGACCTGTTCGCTGAGCCGGTGGCCTACCTCGACCATGCGGCCAGCACCCCCGTCTACGCCGAGGCGATCGACGCCATGACGACTCAGCTCGCGCGGATGGGCAACGCGTCGGCGTTGCACGGGTCGGGCCGCTCGGCGCGCAAGGTAGTCGAGGAGTCCCGTGAGACGATCGCGGAGATGCTCGGTGCCCGCCCGTCGGAGGTGATCTTCACGTCCGGGGGCACCGAGTCGGACAACCTCGCCGTCAAGGGCTTCTTCTGGTCGCGCCGGCAGTCAGACCCCCGCCGGAACCGGCTGCTCACCAGCTCGATCGAGCACCACGCCGTTCTCGACCCACTGCACTGGCTGCAAACCCATGAGGGGGCTGCGCTCGAGCATCTGCCCGTCGACGGCGAGGGTCGCCTCGAAGTCTCGGCGGTGCGCACATCGACCGAGCGCGAGACGGGCGACGTGGGCCTCATCGGCGTGGTGTGGGCCAACAACGAGGT
>JBPCRX010000061.1:0-4360 GCA_050996395.1 Nocardioidaceae bacterium | reverse complement strand
GGCGTAGACCCTGCCGGCACCACAAGTGAGAATCCGACGGTGTCACCTCCGACGCCGAGTAAGCACGAGAAGCAGAGAGTCCAGAAGCCGGCGCGGGGCCAGCCGACAGGATGGGGTCCGACGCTCGCCGAGTGGCGCCACGCCCAGAGCGTCGCCGGTCGGATGACCGACGCCGAGCTGGCCGGGCAGGTCATCGTGGCCCGCTACACCGGCACCTCGGCGCCCACCGACCTGATCGCCCGGTACCACCTAGGGGGAGTCATCGTCATGAGCGAGAACATCTCCTCGGTCGGATCGCTGGTTGCCTCTAACCAGGAGCTCGCCGCTGCAGCGGGTAGCCGCCCGTGGCCGCTGGTGGTGGCGGTCGACCAGGAAGGCGGCATCGTGGCCCGAGTCGGCGCGCCGATGACGCAGTTCCCGACGTTCATGAGCTTGGGCGCCGCGCACGACCCGCGCCTGGCCGAGCACGTGTCGCGCGCCAGCGGACAGGAGCTGCGGGCAGCCGGGTTCACGATGGTCTTCGCACCGGACGCCGACGTCACGATCGGGCCAGCCGACCCGACGATCGGCAGCCGGTCGGCTGGCAGCGACCCACGTGCCGTCGGACGCCTGGTGTCGGCGTCGACGAGAGGCTACTCCGAGGCTGGCATCGTCTCTGTGCTCAAGCACTTCCCGGGCCACGGGTCCGTGACCGCCAACAGTCATGAGGCGCTCCCGCACCAGCAGGCGACGGTCGACGAGTTGACGGCGCGTGACTTCGTCCCGTTCGCAGCGGCGATGAAGGTCGGTGCCCCGGCGGTCATGGTCGCGCACATCTCACTCGACCGGGTCGACCCGGGTATGCCGGCAGACCTGTCGAGAGCCGACATCCAGCTGCTCACCTCGGGTCTCGGCTTCGACGGCCTGCTCTCGACCGACGCGCTGGAGATGGCGGCGGTGACGGACGAATTCAGCTCGGGCGGGGCCGCCGTGGCGGCACTGAAGGCCGGCGACGACCTGCTGCTGATGCCGCTTGACCTCGACGGGGCCTATCAGGGAATCCTGAGCGCGCTGAGAGACGACTCGCTGCCTCGTCAGCGGGTCGAGGAGGCTGCTGCCAAGATCGGTGCCCTGATGCTGCACGAGCAGCACCATCGTGCCGGTCCAGCCAGCGCGTTGGGGTCACATCAGGCGTTGTCGCGCCGCGAGTCGGCGAAGGCCATCACGGTGGTCGCGGGAGCCTGCGCGGGTCCATACGTCGACGGGTCGGTGCAGGCGGTCGGTGACCCGGCCGATGTCGGCCTCTTCACGGCCGCCGCGCGGCGGGCCGGGCTGGAGGTAGGAGCTGGCACGACGATTGGTCTCGCCGACACCGCCATACCCGAGGGGGATCTGGATGTCGCGGTGAGTGTGGACACCCCGTACGTGCTGGCGGGATCGGTGGCCCCCACCAGGTTGGCCGTTTTCGGGCGCACACCGGGAGCCATGGCAGCTCTCGTGGACGTCCTGACTGGCGACGCTACGGTAACCGGGCGCCTGCCGGTGGACGTGGCCGGCGTCGACGTACCCCACTGTTGAAGCGGGCCGTGAACCGCTCACTGGCCGGCGGAGTCGCTCCCCTGAAGCGGCCGATTTTCGACCTTCTCCACGAGCAGAGCGACCGCTGAGCGGGGGGTGCGTGAGACGACGAGCGTGGCCGAGCGGGATCCGCGCAGCCCAAGCTTGCGCCGCAGGGCTTCCGGAGTGAGCATGACGCCACGCTTCTTGATTGTCAGCGACCCGATATCGCGCGCCCGTAGCGCAGCTCGCAGCGCCTTCTCCTTGAACGGCAGCCTCTCGAGGACTCGGTAGACCTTGGCGAGTCCGGTGAGGTGCAGGTCGTCGGCGGAGACGTAAGCAAGATGCGGGTCGAGCAACCAGCCGTTGCACAGTGCGGCGAAGCTCCCGACGAGATGAGCCCTGATCACCGCGTCGTCCGGTTCGTAAAGGACTTCGCCGACGGCTCTGACGTCGGGTGACGGCTCCTTCGACTTCCCGGCATCGGTGATCTCGAAGCGCTCGCCCGCACCCGTCAGCACCGTCGCCCGTCGGTGGTGGACCGCCGTCCGGCCCGACCACAGCACCGCTTCTCGGAGCTGACCGTCCAGACTGACCCATTCCGCCTCGACGGCTGCCGGGATCAGGGCGTGGGGGAGGCCGGGAGCCAACTTGGCGACGGCGTCGCCCGCGAGGAGCTGCTCGACGAACGACCACGGCGGCGAGAAGCTGTGAGGGTCGAACACCCTTCCAGCGGCTCCACGGCGGGCCGGGTCGACGAAGACGAGGTCCACGCCGGATCGATCGAACGCAAGCGCGTCGCCCACCACGGCCCGACCTGGCAGCCCGAGAGCCGAGAGGTTGGCGCCGGCGCACCTCGCCGCCAGCGCGTCGCGGTCGATGCCCACCACCTCGAGGTTTCGACGTGCGAGCGCGAGCAGGTCGGCGCCGATGCCGCAGGCAAGGTCAAGCACGGTGCGAATGCCGGTGGTGGCTATGCGTTCGGCCCGGTGGTCAGCCAGCAGCCGATGTGTTGCCTGCTCCAGGCCGACGGGGGTGAGATAGAGGCGGTCGGCATCCGGCCCGAACTTCGTTCGCGCCTTGTGCCTCAGCTGTACCTGCGTCATCGCCGCGGAGACATGCTGTGGTTCGTAGCTGCCGCGGAGGCGGGTAGCGGCTGACAGTGTCGCCTCATGCGACGAGCAAGCGTCGTACGACGCTGTGGCCTCGCCCAGCAGGCGCTGTCCCGGCGCCGTCAAGAGGAACTCGAGGTTGCTGAGGTCCATGTCGTCATCCTCGCAGCCGCCCTACCGCCGCCCACTTGTCAGACTCTCAACCGGCCAGAGCCAGCTGAGAGTCTGACAAGTCCGCGAGGTGACGCGGGTGATCTGGCACTCGGCTTGACCGGGTGCCAGCCACGGCATAGATTCGGACCTGGCACTCTCGACCCGAGTGTGCCAACGACGTGTTGCTCACGGCGCCCGCGATGACGTGACTGCACGCCGCCAACCAGAAGCACCATCTCATCCCACGAAAGGTGAGGTCAGCTAAGTGTCTGTCAGCATCAAGCCGCTCGAAGACCGCATTCTCGTCCGCACGCTCGAAGCCGAGCAGACCACGGCCTCAGGCCTGGTCATTCCCGACACCGCCAAGGAGAAGCCCCAAGAGGGCGAAGTCCTCTCGGTAGGCCCGGGCCGCGTCGACGACAGCGGCAACCGCGTCCCGCTGGACATCTCCGTGGGTGACACCGTCATCTACAGCAAATACGGCGGCACCGAGGTCAAGTACTCGGGCGAGGAGTTCCTCATCCTTTCCGCCCGTGACGTCCTCGCCGTCGTCGACAAGTAACGTTCCACATCCTGCTGGTTGCGCCCCGGCGTCCGAGTCCGGGCCCGGGGCGTAGCTGTCGCACCGCAATGACTTCGTGAAAAGGACGTCCCAATGCCAAAGATCCTGGAGTTCGACGAGCAGGCTCGTCGAGCCCTCGAGCGCGGAGTCGACGCGCTTGCCAACACCGTCAAGGTGACCCTCGGCCCCAAGGGCCGCTACGTCGTGCTCGACAAGAAATGGGGTGCCCCCACCATCACCAACGACGGGGTCACCGTCGCCCGTGAGGTCGAGCTCGACGACCCGTTCGAGAACCTTGGCGCTCAGCTCGCCAAGGAGGTTGCGACCAAGACCAACGACGTGGCGGGGGATGGCACGACCACCGCGACCGTCATCGCCCAGGCGCTGGTGCACGAGGGTCTGCGGGCTGTTGCTGCCGGCGCCAACCCGATGAGTCTGAAGCGCGGCATCGACAAGGCGGTCGAGGCGGTCAACTCCGCCCTCGGAGATGCCGCCCGCGACGTCGACTCCACCGAGGACATGTCGCATGTCGCTACCATCTCTGCCCGCGACTCGCTCATCGGCGAGCTCATCGCCCAAGCCTTTGACAAGGTAGGCAAGGACGGCGTGATCACGGTCGAGGAGTCCAACACGTTGGGCACCGAGCTCGAGTTCACCGAAGGCATGCAGTTCGACAAGGGCTACATCTCGCCCTACTTCGTGAGCGACGCCGAGCGCATGGAAACTGTGCTCGACGACCCCTACATCCTGGTCAACCAAGGCAAGATCTCCTCGATCAGCGATCTCCTGCCCCTGCTGGAGAAGGTCATCCAGGCGGGCAAGCCACTCTTCATCACCGCCGAGGACGTCGACGGTGAGGCGTTGTCGACGCTCGTGGTCAACAAGATCCGCGGCACGTTCAACGCAGCCGCTGTGAAGGCGCCCGCCTTCGGTGACCGACGCAAGGCCATGTTGCAGGACGTCGCCGTCCTGACCGGCGCCCAGGTGGTCACCCCTG
>JBPCRX010000086.1:0-15151 GCA_050996395.1 Nocardioidaceae bacterium | reverse complement strand
CTTCCGGCCCGCGCGGCGACGGTGCAGGATCGGCTCGGTGTAGCCGCTCGGCTGTTCGGGGCCCTCGAAGATCAGGTCCCGAGCCGCGAGGAAGACGTCGCCGTCGAAGTCCGGGGCCATCGCGTCGTACGTCGGGTCACCGGCATTCTGTTCGTCGACGACGACCGCCATCCGGCGCAACGTCTCGTCGACCTGTTGGGGGGTGACCACGCCGTGGTACAGCCAGTTGGCGACGTGCTGGGCGGAGATGCGGCAGGTCGCCCGGTCCTCCATCAGCGGCTCGCCGGTGATGTCGGGGACCTTCGAGCACCCGACGCCGGCGTCGACCCAGCGGACGACGTAGCCGAGCAGGCTCTGGATGTTGTTGTCGATCTCGGCCTGCCGGTCCTCGACCGACCAGGAGGCGGGATCGCCCAGCGGGATCGTGAGCAGGTCGGCCCGGGTGGCGCGCCGGCCACCACCCTGCAGCTCCTCCTGGCGGGCGCGCACGTCGACCTGGTGGTAGTGGATCGCGTGGATCGTGGCCGCCGTCGGCGACGGGACCCAGGCGCAGCTGGCACCGGCTTGCGGGTGGCCGATCTTGGACTCGAACATGGCGGCCAGGCTGTCGGGCGCGGCCCACATCCCCTTGCCGATCTGCGCGCGGCCGAGCAGCCCGCAGGCCACTCCGATGTCGACATTGGAGTCCTCGTAGGCCTTGATCCACGTCTCGCGCTTCATGTCGTTCTTGCGAACGACCGGCCCCGCCAGCATGGAGGTGTGGATCTCGTCGCCGGTGCGGTCGAGGAAACCTGTGTTGATGAATGCGACGCGCTCGAGGGCCGCCTCGATGCAGGCCTTGAGGTTCAGCGTCGTACGCCGCTCCTCGTCCATGATGCCCACCTTGATGGTCAACGGCGGCAGGCCGAGCACCCGCTCGACCCTGGTGAACAGCTCCACGGTGAACGCGACCTCGTCGGGACCGTGCATCTTGGGCTTCACGACGTACATCGACCCGGTCCGCGAGTTGGCCAGCCGCGACCGGCCTAGGAGGTCCTTCATGGTGCCCAGCGCGGTGACGAGCGCGTCGAGGATGCCCTCGGGCACCTCATTGCCGTCCCGGTCGAGCACCGCGTCGGTCGTCATCAGATGACCCACCTGGCGGATGAAGAGCAGCGAACGGCCCGGCAGCGTGACCTCCCCACCCTGCGGGGTGGTGTAGGTGCGGTCGGGGTTCATCGCCCGGGTGAAGGTCGTGCCGCCTTTGGTGACCTCCTCGGCGAGGCGTCCGTCCATCAGCCGCAGCCAATTGCGGTAGCCGACCACCTTGTCGTCGGCGTCGACGGCGGCCACGGAGTCCTCCAGGTCCATGATCGTGGACACTGCGGACTCCATCAGCAGGTCCTTGACGCCGGCGGCGTCGGTCGAGCCGATCGCGTCGTGTCGGTCGACCTGGACTTCGACGTGCAGACCGTGGTGGACCAGGAGCACCGCCTCCGGTGACGCGGCATCCCCACGGGTGCCCACGAGCTGGCGGGGGTCGGCGAGCCGGACTACACGGTCCTTCACGGTGACGGCCAGGTCGCCTTCGTCCACCGCGTACGACGTCGCGTCGGCGTGCGAGGCGTCGTCCAGCGGGAAGTGCGCGTCCAGGAGCACCCGACCGCGGGCGATGACCTCGCCGCCGCGCACCGGGTTGTAGTCGTCGCCCGGGGCGAGGTCTCCCTCGCGCGGCACGACGTCGGAGCCGTAGAGCGCGTCGTACAGCGAGCCCCACCGGGCGTTCGCCGCGTTGGTGGCGAACCGAGCGTTCAGCAGCGGCACGACCAGCTGCGGGCCGGCTATCCGGGCCACCTCGTCGTCCACGTTGTCGGTGCTGACCTCGAAGTCGGCCGGCTCGTCGAGCAGGTAGCCGATCTCGGTGAGGAACGCGGTGTAGGTCTGTGGGTCCGGGGGGCCGGAGTGCTCCCGGTGGAAGTCGTCGATGCGGCTCTGCAGCTCGTCGCGACGGGCCAGCAGCTCGCGGTTTCGGGGTGCGAGGTCGTGGACGACGGCGTCCGCGCCCTCCCAGAACGCCCCAGGGTCCACCCCCGAGCCGGGCAGGGCTTCCTCGACGATGAACCGGTGGAGGCTTGCGGCGACGGCGAGCCCGCCGACCTGAACGCGCTGATCCATGCCGCTCTCCCCCATTCTCGTCTTGCGGAAACGTTGGTCAACATCCTGGAAACAAGGCAGTCACATCACCCCGACCCTGTCAACCGGCCCACGAGGAGCAACGGGTGAGTCCCGTGCCACGCCGGAGCGCGCCAAGCACCGCGACAGCGGGGTCCAGTCCCGGGACTCCTCGGCCCTCTGTGGGTCCGCCGGGCAGCCACCATTCGCTGAGTGCCAGGGTAAACGGCGGTGACTGGTCCGGATCAGTCCGGTTGCGGGGACGTCAGGCTGTGGCCGTCCCGCTCACGTCCCCGGCAGGGAGTCCCTCGCCGATCAGCTCGTCACGCAGCGTGACCAGTTCGGAAACGGCTTCGAAAAGTGCGCTGTGCTGTCACCAATCTGAAGGTCGTCGAAGTAGCGGCGACGCATCGTGACCCGGGACAGGTGATGCTCGTCGTGCGTCAGGCGCGAGGTGAGGAGCTCGGTGAGTCCGGCGATGTTGCTGCCGTCGATGACATCGGCGCAGCGGGCGAGTAAATTTTTTTAAGTTTCCGTGACTTTGTCCGAAATTCTGCGTTGTAATGACTGTACGTAGCGAGAGAATCACTCTCGGCGCCCTCAACCTTTCCTCTTAGGGGTCTACATGCTCCGCAGAACCGTTCCTCTCATTGCGAGCCTCGCGCTCGCCGGCACCGGGGCACTTGTTGCCGGCGGCGCCACTGCTGCACCGCAGCAGGCTGCATCAACGACCACCAAGACCGTGGCGACGCCCTTCGCGATGTCCGCGTCGGGCTACTCGACCCGCGTCGTCGGTGGCAACCTCAACGTCATGTCCGGCAAGACGGCCTTTCAGATCATCGGCTGCACCAACAAGGCGGGCCTGAGCAAGACCAACGCCGAGGCCCAGCTCGGCGTGGCCGGCCTTCGGGTCTCTGCTGCCAAGACGCACGTCTACACGACCAAACGCGGCGGCACCGTGTCGTCGAACGCCAACAACCACATCGCCAAGGTGGCGATCGCCGGTCGCACCGGACAGGGCACCGTCTTCCTCCGTGGGATCAACTCGCACTCCCGGGCCTGGCACAACGGTTCGGGCTACCACGCGAGCACCAGGACCAGCCTGGCGTCGATCAACCTGAACGTCGGCGGGATCATCACCTCCTTGCCGCTGCCGACACGGGGCAATCCCACGGTCGTGCCCGGCATCGTCTCGATCGCTCTCGGTCAGGGGATGCGTCACCACAATGGGTCGAGCGCTTCTGCCATGCTCGACGCGCTGCGGATCCGCGTCCTGGTGACGAACACCACCGTGTTCCTGGCGCACAGCCGGGCCACCATCCACGGTGGCGTCAAGAACGCGCTGTTCCGCGGGTCGGCGTACGGCACCAAGGTCAACCTGCTCAACGGCAGGGTGAAGAGCGGCCCCACGCCGTTCATCGTGATGCCGTGCCTCGGCACCAACGGTGACGTTCGCAAGCGCAGCATCGCGGCCGTCGGCCCAGTCGTCGGTGTCCGCGCCCGGGCGCTGACGGTGTCCGAAAGGGCCGCCGCGACCCGCACCATGGCGGACGCCTACGAGAAGGCGCACGTCGCTCGGGTTGCGCTGGGTGGTCGCGGCTCAGGTCTTGTGATCACCGGCATCAACGCCCGCGCTCACGCGCACCGCATGGGCGGCCGCACAGTCACCGACGCGCGCGGCACCTCCGTCGCCCGCATCGAGTTCAACGGTCGCCGGCTGACGATCCCGGCCAGCGGTGTACTGCGGGTGCAAGGCCTCGCCAAGATCGAGACCAGGCTGGTGCACCGCACGAAGGGCGGCATCCAAGTCACCGCGCTGCGGGTGACGCTGCTCGACGGCCGCGGTGCCGTCGTGAACGTCGCCTCGGCGAAGGTCCGCATCACACCCAGTGGTCTGTGACCTGAACGACTGAACCCGTTACCGACGAGGGCGGGACTGCCGATAACGGCGGTCCCGCCCTCGCCTCATGTCAACACGTCCGCGCGAGAGTAATCTGGTGCCCGACCGCAACAGATCGACCCAGGTGGAAGAGGCGAGACGCACAGCCGTGTCCCAATCCCTGAGCTCCGAGGCGATGTCCGGCTTCGGTCCTAACGAGTGGCTGGTCGACGAGATGTTCGACAAGTACAACGAGGACCCCGCGTCCGTCGACGAGGCGTGGCGCGAGCTGTTCGAGGACCGGGCGGCCAAGACCCAGACCGGCACCGCGACAACCGAGGACCGGGGAGCCGAGACCCGGAGCGACGGCGGGACGACCCAGCAGTCCGAGCGGTCCGAGCAGTCCGAGCAGTCCTCGCCGGCGCCGGCCGGAGCTACCCCGATGGTGGCGGCAGCAAACGGACAGCCCCGAGGCACGAAGCAGGCGGCGCACGGCAGTCGGACCGGTAACACGGAGTCTGACCGGATGCCGGGACCGGCCCCGACTCCCCAGGTCACCCATCCCACACCTTCGCCCGCAGCGGTCGCCGAGTCCCCCGCCGTCTCTGCGGCCGCACCCCATGAGCCCAGCCGCATGAACGAGGTTCCGGCCCCCGCGGCGACCACTCCCTCAAAGCCGGTAGCCAAGGATCAGCCCGACACCCAAGGGACAGGTGACGCCGAGAAGCAGCCTGACCACGTGGTGCTTCGCGGTGCCTCGGCACGCACGGTGCAGAACATGGACAACAGCCTCACCGTCCCGACCGCGACGAGCGTGCGCACCGTGCCGGTCAAGCTGCTGATCGACAACCGCGTGGTGATCAACAACCATCTGGCTCGAGCCCGCGGCGGCAAGGTCTCCTTCACCCACATCATCGGCTACGCACTGGTCAGAGCCCTGACAGCGATGCCGGAGATGAACAACGGCTTCGAGGTCGTCGACGGCAAGCCCAACCTGGTCAAGCCCGCCCACATCAACCTCGGGTTGGCTATCGACGTGCAGAAGGCCGACGGCAGCCGTCAGCTGCTGGTGCCGTCCATCAAAGCGGCCGAGACACAGGGTTTCGCGCAGTTCTGGGGCGCCTACGAGGACATCGTGCGTCGCGCCCGTGACAACAAGCTGACGATCGACGACTTCCAGGGCACCACGATCAGTCTGACCAACCCCGGCACGATCGGCACCAACCACTCGGTGCCTAGGCTGATGGCCGGGCAGGGCTGCATCCTCGGCGTCGGCGCCATGGACTACCCGCCGGAGTACCAGGGCGCGTCCGAGGAGACATTGGCGCGCAACGCCATCGGCAAGGTCATGACGCTCACGTCGACGTACGACCACCGGGTCATCCAGGGAGCGCGGTCCGGTGAGTTCCTCCGGCGGCTGCACGGGCTGCTGCTGGGCGAGGACGGCTTCTTCGACGACATCTTCCGCGCGCTGCGGATTCCGTACGAGCCGATCCGCTGGGCGGCAGACATCTCGTCGAGCCACGACGACGAGATCAGCAAGCAGGCGCGCATCCTCGAGATGATCCACGCCTACCGCGTCCGCGGGCACATCATGGCCGACACCGACCCACTCGAGTACCAGCAGCGCAGCCATCCCGACCTCGACGTCGGCACGCACGGCCTCACGCTGTGGGACCTCGACCGCGAGTTCGCGCCGGGAAGCTTCGGGCGGCAGCGTTTCATGAAGCTGCGCCACATCCTCGGAGTGCTTCGCGACTCCTACTGCCGCACGACGGGCATCGAGTACATGCACATCCAGGACCCGGACCAGCGTCGCTGGATCCAGGAGCGGGTCGAGCGCCCCCACACCAAGCCGCCCCGCGAGGAGCAGCTGCGCATCCTGCGCAAGCTCAACCAGGCCGAGGCCTTTGAGACTTTTTTGCAGACCAAGTTCGTCGGCCAGAAGCGTTTCAGCCTCGAGGGCGCCGAGACGACCATCCCGCTGCTCGACGAGATCTGCGAGGCCGCCGCAGACAACGGTCTGGACGAGGTGGCGATCGGTATGGCGCACCGCGGCCGGCTCAACGTGCTGGCGAACATCGTCGGCAAGCGCTACTCGCAGATCTTCCGCGAGTTCGAGGGCAACATCGACCCACGGACGGTGCAGGGGTCGGGTGACGTCAAGTACCACCTGGGGGCAGAGGGTGAGTTCATCGCCGGAAGCGGCGCCCAGATCAAGGTGTCCGTTGCGGCCAACCCGTCGCATCTCGAGGCCGTCGACCCGATCCTCGAGGGCATCGCCCGGGCAAAGCAGGACCTGCTCAACAAGGGTGCTGCCTACCCGGTGCTGCCCTTGCTCGTGCACGGCGACGCCGCCTTCGCCGGGCAGGGGGTTGTCGCCGAGACGCTCAACCTGTCGCAGCTGCGCGGTTACCGCACCGGCGGGACCATCCACGTCGTCGTCAACAACCAGGTGGGTTTCACCACCTCGCCGTCGCAGTCGCGCTCCTCTCTCTATTGCACCGACGTGGCCCGCATGGTCCAGGCGCCGATCTTCCACGTCAACGGCGACGACCCTGAGGCGTGCATCCGGGTGGCGCAGCTGGCGTTCGAGTACCGCCAGGCGTTCAACAAGGACGTCGTCATCGACCTGGTGTGCTATCGGCGGCGGGGTCACAACGAAGGCGACGACCCGTCATACACCCAGCCGTTGATGTACGACCTGATCGAGAAGAAGCGGTCGGTGCGCAAGCTCTACACCGAGGCGCTCATCGGTCGCGGCGACATCACGGTCGAGGAGGCCGAGCGGGCGCTCAAGGACTACCAGCAGCAGCTCGAGCGGGTGTTCGCCGAGGTGCGTGACGTCGACAACGAGCAGCAGGCCGGCGACTACGTCACAGTGCCCGAGTACCCGACCAAGGGTGCTCCGCGCGGGGGTGAGGACACCGCAGTCCCGTTCGAGGTGCTGAAGCGGATCGCCGACGCCCACGTCAGCGCGCCAGAAGGGTTCACCATCCACCCCAAGGTGCTTCCCCAGCTGCAGCGCCGGGCGGCGGCCATCACCGAAGGACCGGTCGACTGGGGAACCGCCGAGATTCTTGCTTTCGGCTCCTTGCTGATGCAGGGCCGACCCGTGCGCCTGTCGGGTCAGGACACCAGGCGCGGCACCTTCGTACAGCGTTTCGCCACCATCATCGACCGGCGGACCGCAGCCGAGTGGACGCCGCTGCAGAACCTGTCCACGGACCAGGCTCAGTTCTACATCGACGACTCGCTGCTGTCTGAGTATGCCGCTATGGGCTTCGAGTACGGCTAATCGGTGGCCCGTCCGGAGGCTCTGACACTGTGGGAGGCGCAGTTCGGAGACTTTGTCAACGGTGCGCAGAGTGTCATCGACGAGTTCATCTCCTCCGGTGAGGCCAAGTGGCAGCAGCACTCGGGCGTCGTGCTGCTCCTGCCGCACGGCTACGAGGGGCAGGGGCCGGACCACTCGTCGGCCCGGATCGAGCGCTTCATGACTCTGGCCGCTGGGGACGCGTTCACGGTCGCCCAGCCGTCGACTCCAGCAAGCTACTTCCACCTGCTGCGGCGGCAATCGCTGGGCAGCACCCATCGACCGATGATCGTCTTCACTCCCAAGTCGATGCTGAAGCGCAAGGACGCGGCTTCCAGCCCTGTCGACTTCACCTCGGGCACCTTCCGGCCAGTAATCGGTGACGACACTGCTGACCCGGAGCAGGTGCAGACGCTGGTGCTGTGCACCGGGCGGCTGACCTGGGACCTGCTAGCCGAGCAGAAGAAGCGTGAGGTGCGCACGACCGCCATCGCCAGGCTCGAGCAGCTCTATCCACGTCCGGTGGAGGAGATCAAGGCCGAGATGGCGAGGTACCCACGGCTGCGAGAGATCCGTTGGGTGCAGGACGAGCCCGCCAACATGGGTGCCTGGCCGCACCTCAAGCTCAACCTGTCGCCGGAGCTCGGCGACATCGCCTTCAACCGGGTGTCGCGGCCGGAGTCGTCCGCGCCGTCGGTGGGACAGCTCAAGGTGCACCAGCAGCAGCTGGCGTCGCTGCTCGAGCAGGCCTTCGCCTAGACCGCCGTGTACTTCACCGACCGCGGCATCGAGGAGCTCCGGTCACGTCGCGGTGACGAGGAGGTGTCGATGAGCTGGGTGGCGGAGATGCTGCAACAGTTCGTCGACGTGCACCCCGAGTTCGAAGCGCCGGTCGAGCGGCTCGCCACCTGGCTCGCCCGCCTCGACGACGACCCCGACTGACGTCAACACGTGAGAACGACCTTGCCGAAGACCTGCCCGTCGAGCATCGCGCTGAAACCGTCGCGGGCCTGCTCGAGCGGCAGCACGCGGTCGATCAGGGGGCTCGTCCCGGTGAGCTCGAGGAAGCTCAGCAGCTGGCACAGCTCATCGCGGGTCCCCATCGTCGAACCCTGCACGCGCAGCTGAAGGAAGAACATCCGCGTCAGCTCCGCGTCGGCCGGATGTGCCCCCGACGTCGTACCGGACACCACCAGAGTGCCGCCGGGACGCAGGGAGCGGACCGAGTGGCTCCAGGTCGCCTCCCCCACCGTCTCGACCACCGCGTCGACACGCTCAGGAAGTCTCGTCCCGGGCGCCACCGCCTCATGGGCGCCGAGCTCCAGAGCGCGGGCACGCTTGCTCTCGTCGCGGCTCGTCACATAGACCCGCAACCCCGCGGCCGCTCCCAGCGATGTCGCGGCGGTCGCCACCCCGCCCCCGGCGCCTTGCACGAGCACACTCATGCCTGGCTGCAGCCGCGCCTGCGTGAAAAGCATGCGGTATGCCGTCAACCAAGACGTGGGCAGACAGGCCGCCTCCTCAAAAGACAGAGAAGATGGCTTGGCCACGAGGTTGCGCCGCGGCACGACGACGTAGGCGGCGAGCGTTCCCTGGAGCTGCTCGGACAGCAGCGACCTGCGGGGATCGAGAGTCTCGTCGCCAAGCCAGTCGTCAGAGCTGATCACCGCATGCACGACCACCTCGTTGCCCTCGTCGTCGATGCCTGCCGCGTCGCACCCGAGGATCATCGGCAGGAGCTGCGCCGACAGGCCCTGCCCCCGCAGGGACCAGATGTCGTGGTGGTTGACCGCCGCGGCCCGAACCGCCACCCGGGCCCAGCTGTCCGGCGCCTCCGGCTCCGGGCGCTCGCCCACGACGAGTCCGCTCAGCGGGTCTGACGGGTTGAGCGATTCGGCGTACGCGGCGAGCATGGCGAAACCCTAGCGGCGACGCAGCGGCCACAGCCGACAGACCACGACGGCCACCACGTCGGACTCTGGGACGGCTCCCAACAGCCACGAGTCCGCTCCTTCGCGAGGGTTGTCGCGCTCCACCCACCAGCCGTCGCCAACCCACTGCGTGATGCGCTTGACGGCGAGCGGGCGCGCAGGCAGCCGGACCACCGCGAGCACCCCGACACGCGGCGTCGCGCCATGTCGCACCAGCAACCGGTCACCGTCAAAGAGGGTCGGTTCCATCGAGCGACCGCGAACCACGGCGATGCCGATGCGAGCAGAGCCCACCAGGAGTGGCCTTTCGGTGCGGAGTAGCCTCGACCCGTAGTCTCGACCCGATCTGCTCCCACCGAAAGGACCAACACATGTTGGCTCGCCTCATCGCCCCGTCCATCGTGGTGTCCGCACACTGTGACTTGCCCTGCGGCGTCTACGACCCGGCCCAAGCCCGCATCGAGGCGGAGTCGATCAAGGGCATCATCGGCAAGGTCGCCGAGAACGACGACCACGACTTCCGCACCCGGGCCATCCTGATCAAGGAGCAGCGCGCCGAGCTGGTCAAGCACCACCTCTGGGTGCTGTGGACCGACTACTTCAAGCCCGCCCACTTCGAGAAGTACCCGCAGCTCCACAACCTGTTCAACG
The DNA here is from genome assembly GCA_050996395.1 of Nocardioidaceae bacterium. Lineage (GTDB taxonomy): Bacteria > Actinomycetota > Actinomycetes > Propionibacteriales > Nocardioidaceae > JBPCRX01. The sequence goes on along the minus strand of JBPCRX010000086.1, from coordinate 5,223 downwards.
AGGCCACGAAACTCGCAGGCGCCTCGGGCGCCAAAGGCACCTTCGATGCCGCCAAGGCCGACCAGCTGTTGGACAAGATCGACGAGATCGCCACCATCTTCGCCGCGACGAAGCAGGCCTGACCTCAGCCAGCCGGGCCGCCGCCGTCCTCGAACAGCAGGTGCGTCGTCGTCGCAGAGAAGACAACGACGAGTACGCCGAGGGCGGCAGTGGCCAACAAGGCAGCCACCCACCAGGTGCTGCCGCCGTGGAAGCTCCAGGCGACTCCCAGCTGGATCAGCTGCGCCAGCACCACCGGGCTGCGACTCCACCGTCTGAGCCGCACCAGGCCGCGAGCCGCGAAAAGCAGTCCCAGTGCATAAAGCACGAAGAACGCGCCACTGGTGAGGGCGACGGCGAGGCGACCGCCGTCTACAGCGGTGAACTCTGCGACGGCCAGGCCCAGCAACGCGACAGCCTCGCCCGCCACCAAAAGCGCCGCCACCCGGACCGCCAAGAGCTCCGACGGACGCTCTCGACCTGTGGAGACGTCTGACTCGGCTGACATGAGTGCAGCGTATGTGACTGACGGAACAGGGTCGGGGGGGTTGTGCAGAGGCGATTCTCTTGCAACCATTCATTCTTCGGTCCCACCGTGTCTGCCCCCGAGCCATTTTTCAGGGGTGTCGTAGTGGGACGTACTTCGTGAAACCCTTCACGAGCGCTCATCCGAGCACCAGCGTGGGGCCCCGCCTGCCGCGGAGCTTCGCCGCACCACCCCAACGCAAGAGGGAGCTGTACCCCCATGGATTGGCGTCACCGTTCCGCATGCCTCGACGAGGACCCGGAGCTGTTCTTCCCCATCGGCAACACTGGACCGGCGATCCTGCAGATCGAAGAGGCCAAGGCCGTATGCCGACGGTGCGAGGTCCGCGAGCAGTGCCTGGCATGGGCGCTGGAGGCGGGACAGGATCATGGTGTCTGGGGTGGCATGTCGGAGGACGAGAGGCGCGCGCTGAAGCGCCGCAACGCGCGGGCTCGCGTACGCGCATGACCCTGCCACAACCAACCCTCATCGCCGGTGCGACCTTGGACTCGCCCCCTCCTCACTGATTCGATTACCCTCAGCCACCATCGTTCGGCAGATCCACCGTCACCCGCGTCCCGCCGGCAGGGCTCGCCGACAGCGCGATCGCACCCCCCAGCTCTGACTCCACCAGAGCCCGCACGATCGACAGGCCGAGGTTCGCCGAGGCGACCGGGTCGAAGTCCACAGGCAGACCGCCGCCGTCATCATCAACCGTCAGGTGCAGCCATCCCGGGCGGCGGGTCGCAGCGACCTCCAGCCGGCCCGTCGCGCCGGCAACACCGTGCTCTACCGCGTTCTGCAGCACCTCGGTCAAGACCATGGCCAGACGAGTCGCCACCTCCGCCGAGAGCTGACCGAAGCTTCCTCGACGCGACCACCCCAGCTGCCCGGCATTGGCCGAGACCTCCACGACCATCGTCGTGAGCCGGTCAGCCACCTCGTCGAAGTCGACTGTCTCGTCCGGCGTCTGACTCAGCGTCTCGTGCACGACCGCGATCGAGCCAACCCGGCGGACAGCTTCGTCGAGCGCTTGGCGCGCCTCGGGTGCGTCCAGCCGACGGGCCTGCAGGCGCAGCAGCGCTGCGACGGTCTGCAGGTTGTTCTTGACACGATGGTGAATCTCGCGGATCGTCGCGTCCTTGGTGATCAGCTCGCGCTCGCGGTCGCGCAACTCAGTCACATCTCGCAGCAGGATGGCCGCGCCGGCGAAGACGTTCTCAGGCTCAAGCGGGATCACCCGGACGACCACGGTGGCGTCGCGGCTGCGCACCTCGGCCTGACGCGGCAGCCGGCCGGACACCGTCACAGCCAGCGCCTCGTCGAGCGGCCGAGTGCTGGTGACAGCGACCGCCTCGACCGTCGCGGCGAACGACCCCCCGATGAGGTCGCGCGGATGCCCCAGCCGACGGAAGGCCGACTGCGCGTTGGGGCTGGCGAAGGACACCACACCCGCGGCGTCGGTGCGCACGAAGCCGTCCCCTACCTGAGGAGAGCTTCCGCTGCCGCTCCAGCGTTCGACCTCTTGCGGGAAGCCACCGGTGCTGATCATCCGGGTGAGGTCGCTCGCCGCCTGCAGATAGGCCAGTTCCAGGCGACTCGGCGTGCGAACACCCAGCAGGTTGGTGTTTCGGGCGACAACCGCCAGGAGCGCCCCGTTGCGCATGACCGGGATCGTCTCCACCCGGACGGGTACATCGTCGCGCCACTCAGGATCGCCCTCCCGTGCGATGCGTCGCTCGTCAAAGGCCGCGTCCAAGAGGGGTCGGCGACCACGGGGCACGAAGGCGCCCACCAAGTCGTCCAGGAGCGCCGTCGGTCCGGTGGTGGGACGCATCTGCGCCCCGCCCCAGTAGCCGAGTCCCTGCCGGTCGGGCAGCCACAGGACGAGGTCGGCGAAGGACAGGTCGGCGATGATCTGCCAGTCCGCGATCAGCTCGTGCAAAAAGGCGAGTTCGTCCTCGCCCAGGTCGGTGTAGCCGCGCGCCACCTCGTTGAGTGCAGGCACCTCAGCGACTCTAGACCGTGTGCGACGATGGGCCGCATGCTCGGCGGATTCTGGCAGCAGGTGCTCGAGTCGGACCTGGCAGTGCCTCGCGAGCGGCCACTCAACGAGCTCACCGCAGAACTGGTGTCCATGCTCGGCTCCACCGACCCGGTTGAACGCGATGACATCGCGTACCGCGTGCTGGCCACCTGGGTCGGCGAGGGCGTGTACGACGACCTGCTCGCCACGTTGGGCGACTCGATCGCCCAGGGCCTGCTCTCCGGACTGGGCAGCTCCGACGACGACACCGTCTTCCGGCGCAGCTTCTGTGCCCTGATCCTGACCTCCTGCGTCGACCGCGACAATCACGCTCACCTGTTGCCGGTCGACGTCGTGATGAACTGGGCCGACCGCTCGCTCGGCTGGTTCATCCGTGAGCAGGACCTGCGCGGACGGGTCGCCTCCAAGGGCTGGGCGCACACAGTGGCGCACGGAGCCGACCTCATCGCGACGCTGGGGCAGTCCCGGCACCTCAGCGCTGCCCACCTCGGAGTCCTTCTCGACGTCATCGCCGAGCGGCTGCTGTCCTCGGAGGGGACGCGGTTCGTCGATGGGGAGGACGACCGGCTGGCGGCCGCGACGTTGGTGATTCTGCAGCGAAACCTCATCGAGCAGGACCAGCTCGACGACTGGCTCGAGACTTTGCGAGCCGGGCTTCGACCACGTGATCGCGGCGACTACGACGTGTGGCCGTCTACTTGCGCGCGCAACACCTCAGACTTCCTGCGCGCCCTCTACGTTCATCTGGCCGTGAGTGTCCACCCGGCCGGCAGCGTGCTGGACTTCTCCGAGCCGCCCCGGTGTCGCGCCGATCTGCTGCTGTCGCTGTTGCGTGTTATGCCCAAACTGACGCCCTGGCTTTACACGACGGCCGCGTCGTCCGCCCCGTGAACACGTTGACCGCCCCGCCGGTGATCCGGCGGGCCCAGTCGAGAGACCTCGAGGTCGTCGGCGAGCTGACGGTGGCGGCATACAGTCACGATGGACACGTCGAGGACTCCGAGCCCTACCTCGAGGAGCTGAGGGCGGCTGGCGAGCGAGCCGAGCGCGCCGAGCTGTGGGTGGCCACGCTCGACGACCAAGTGGTGGGGTCTGTGACGTTCTGCCCGGAGGGCTCGCCCTACCGAGAGCTGGCCAGTGCCGGCGAGGGGGAGTTCCGGATGCTGGCGGTGGCGCCGGAGACCAGAGGCCGCGGGGTGGCCCGTGCGCTGGTGCAGCGGTGCCTCGCACGCTCTCGAGAGCTCGAATGCTCGTCGGTGGTCCTGTGCAGCATGCCAACGATGACGTCGGCGCACCGGCTCTACGAGTCGTTCGGGTTCAGCCGCGACCCCGACCTCGACTGGGAGCCTGCTCCGGGCGTCGTGCTCTGGGGATATCGCGCCGACATCGGCACCTGAGTCGCCCACCGCGAGGGAATCGGCTCGGGATGCGCTGCGACACGGTCCGCAAGAGCTGGGGATTCGGGTGCCGCGCTCACGTCTGCGACACTGGGACCTCACCGCAGACGAGGGAGATCACCATGAGCAAGACCGGACGCAAGCGTCGCGCGCGTCGCAAGAAGGGCGCGAACCACGGCAAGCGTCCCAACACCTGAGCCGCGCTCCGACTGGTTCAGTCGAGCTCGAGGCCGCCTGACGGGCCGAGCTCGAGCTGTACCTGCCGGATGCTGAACACCACTCGCTGCCGCAGCTCAACCGGCGCCTGCTCCCAGCAGGACCTGGCGACGAGCGTCTTGACGACGCGTTCGATGTCGACTTCGCCGAGACAGGGAGCGCACTCCTGCAGATGCTGGTGGATCGACTGCTCGTCGGCGTCGGGAAGCTCGTGGTCGAGGAAGAAGTAGATGCGACTCAGTATCTGCTGACAGTCGATGGCGTGAGGGCTACCACAGCTCATGGGCGCACCTCCTCCGCAGCCGCCGACCGCACCAGGCCACGTTCGCGCGCGTAGTCACCGAGCAGGGTGCGCAGTTGGCTACGGCCTCTATGCAGACGGGACATCACCGTTCCGACGGGTGTTCCCATGATCTCGGCGATCTCCTTGTAGGCGAAGCCTTCGACATCGGCGAGATAGACAGCCAGCCGGAAGTCCTCGGGGATCTGCTGCAGCGCGTCCTTGACGTCGCTGTCGGGCAGGTGCTCCAAGGCCTGCGCCTCGGCTGACTTTAGCCCGGCGGCGGTATGGGTCTCGGCTCGTGCCAGCTGCCAGTCCTCGATCTGTTCATGGGAGTCCTGGATCGGCTGCCGCTGTTTCTTGCGGTAGGTGTTGATGTAGGCGTTGGTCAGGATGCGGTAGAGCCAGGCCTTGAGGTTCGTGCCCTCGCGAAACTGGTGGAAGGCCCCGAACGCCTTGGCGTAGGTCTCTTGCACCAAGTCTTCGGCGTCGTGCGGGTTGCGTGTCATGCGCAGAGCTGCCGAGTACAGCTGGTCGATGAAGACCATGGCATCACGCTCGAAACGAGCAGTTCGCTCCTGCGTCGTCTCCTCGATCTCAGGGCTCTGTGTCATCACGGGCAAGGGTAGCGCCCCTCTCCACCGTGACTCGTCGGACGCCGAGCGGTCAGTCGCCCGTCGCTTCTGTGCAACGCCACCCCTGCCGGGCGCATTCCCTC
>JBPCRX010000076.1:0-12337 GCA_050996395.1 Nocardioidaceae bacterium | reverse complement strand
TCATCCAGGGTCGTCTGTGGCCGACTGACGACGAGGAGCGACAGCGCGCGATCGACGCAGGCCATGACCTCGACGTCGTGCTGTCCACCGACGACCTTGTCGGTGGGGACGACTGCTTCTTCGTGGCGACAGGAATCACCGACGGCGAGCTGCTGCGGGGTGTGCGCTACGCCCACTTCGGCGCAACGACACACTCACTGGTGATGCGCTCACGCAGCGGCACGATCCGCAGCATCATCAGTGAGCACAAATTCTCCAAGCTGCGCCAGTATGCCGCCGTCGACTTCGAGCACGGCCACAGCGCCGCGCGCCTGAGCTGAGCACGCTGTGGCGGAGCGGCCCGCAGTACGGCGGGGTGCCGAGCAGACGGTGCGGGTCGCCGACGGCGTGGACATCTGTTTCGACAGCTTCGGCGAACGCGACGACCCCACACTATTGCTCGTCATGGGGCTCGGCGGTCCGCTGCTGTGGTGGCATGACGGCCTCTGCGAGCAGCTCGCCGACAAGGGGTTCTTCGTGGTGCGCTACGACAACCGCGACGTCGGCCGCTCAACCCGGCTCGAAACCCACCCCGTCAGTCGCAGCCGCGTCGTCGGCGCTTTCGCCGGGAGTCGGACGCCGCCGCCGTACACCCTCAGCGACATGGCTGCGGACGGCGTCGGCGTGCTCGACCACCTCGGGGTGCCCCGCGCCCACGTGGCCGGCGTCTCGATGGGAGGCATGATCGCGCAGACCTTGGCGATAGACCACCCGGACCGGGTGCTGTCGCTCACCGCCATCAGCTCGACGACCGGCAGACGGTCGGTCGGCTGGCAGGACCCGCGACTGTTCCCGATGTTGCTCGGCAAGGCCGCGACCTCGCGCGAGCAGGCTGTCGCTCGCTCAAGCCGGACCTCGCAGGCGATCGGCTCCCCGGGCTACCCCACACCCCTGGAGGTCACTCAACAGCGAGCCGTCGAGACGTATGACCGGGGCAGCAACCCTGCCGGAGTCATCCGGCAGATGCTGGCCGTGTTGGCGCAGCCCGACCGGACGCCAGCATTGCAGCGTCTCACCCTGCCTGCGTTGGTGATCCACGGGCTGGCGGACCGGCTGGTCCATGTGTCAGGTGGCAGGGCGACCGGTGCGGCCCTCCCCAACTCCGAGCTCATGCTCGTGCCGGGGATGGGCCATGACCTGCCGGAGGCGCTCTGGCCGGTGATTGCCGCCGCCGTTGCTCGCATCGCCGAACGCCCCATCCCGCCCACGGACGCCGCACGCTGACGGTTACTCGCCGACGGACGACGCGCGCTGACAGTCAGTCCCCGACGACCAGTACGGCGCTGGGCTCGATGGACACGAGTACCCGGTCCCCAGGAGCCAGACCGGCGACCAACGACCGCGGGACCTGGGCCACCATCTGAGTGCCCTCGTCGGTATCGATGGTGAGCCGCGAGATGGCTCCGAGGAAGCTGGCGGTGGCGACTGTGCCGTTGCCACGCTCGTCAGCCGCGACCTTCACGGACTCCGGGCGGACGAGCGCCGCTCCGCGTCCCTGGCTGATAGAGCCGTCCAGCGTGGGCAGGACGGCGCCGGCCACTGTCGCCTGGCCACCACGGACGTCAGCCGACAGCCGGTTGGTCAGCCCGACGAACTCCGCCACGAACTGTGTGGCCGGTCGGGAGTACAGGTCCTCCGGCGGTGCGATCTGCTCCAGCCGCCCTGAGCGCATCACACCGACGCGGTCGGCGATCGCCAGCGCCTCCTCCTGGTCGTGGGTGACGAAAAGGGTGGTGGTGCCGACCTCGAGCTGTACCCGCCGGATCTCGTCGCGGAGCTGAGCCCGGACTTTGGCGTCCAGCGCCGACAACGGCTCGTCGAGCAGCAGCACCGACGGCTCGAACGCGAGCGCTCTGGCGAGTGCTACCCGCTGCTGCTGGCCACCTGACAGCTGGTGGGCGTAGCGCTCACTTTGCGTCTCGAGCCCCACCAGCTCGAGCATGTGCATGGCGCGTTCCTTGCGTTTGGCCGCACCGACCTTGCGCAGCTTGAGACCAAACTCGACGTTCTGCCGCGTGGTCATGTGGGGGAACAAGCTGTAGGCCTGGAACACCATGCCCATGTCGCGTTTGTTGGCCGGCGTGCCGGACAGGTCCTTGCCTCCGACGAGAACCTGGCCCGACGTGGCGTCGTCGAGTCCGGCGAGGATGCGCAGCGCGGTCGTCTTGCCGCACCCGGACGGACCGAGCAATGCCACGAGCTCTCCAGGAGCCAGGGTCAGGTCGAGGCCGTCCAGCGCCTTGACCGAGCCGAAGACACGGGTAAGCCCGTCGAGGCGCACCTCGACCCCTTCGGCGGCGGATCGGGTGCTCTGCGACGTACCCGTCACCGTGCTCATGGCGCCTCCTGACGCTTGCGGCTGGTGCCGACGAAGGACATGCCGAACAACAACAAGAACGCGAAGCCGAGCATTGCGAGGGACACGGCGACGCTGATGCTCGAGTTGACCAGCCCAACCAGCGCGATGACCACCTGCAGGTTGTCGTAGAAGAACAACGACGCCAGTGTGAACTCGCCGAGCACCACCGCAACGGCGAGGACGGCAGCCGAGAGTACCGCGGACCTCATGTTCGGCACGATGACCCGCAGGATCACGGTGAGCCAGTTCGCTCCGAGGCTGCGAGCAGCCTCGGACAAGGTGTTCACGTCGATGGCCGACAGCCCGGCATCCAGCGCCCGGTAGCAGTAAGGCAGCACGAGCACGATGTAGGGGAAGGTGAGCGCCAGCGGCCCAGGAGTGGTCAGGTAACGAACCCAGGACATCACGTTGTCGAGGCCGACGACCAGCACGATGGCGGGAATGGTCAGCGGCAGCAGGGAGATGAACTCCATCGGCCTTCTCGCCCAAGGCACCTTGAGCCGGACCCAGATCATGGTCGGCAGCAGGAGCACCAGCATGCCCACCACGGTGAGTGCGGCCAGCTCGAGCGACACGCGGATGCCCGAGGTGAGCTGCTTGTCCTGGGTGATGGCCTGCCACGCGTCCCAGGTGTGCTTGTTCTGCACAGTGATGCGGAGGCTGTAGCGAAGCATCGAGACCAGCGGCAACGCGAAGAGGAAGCCGACGACGACGAGAACCACCCATCGCATGACCGTCTGGTTGCGCGCCCGCACCGAGGCGTTGCTCACTGCAGCCAGCCCGACGTACGACGCTGCAACCGGCTGTAGCCGAACATCACCACCGCAACGATGACGACCATCTCCAACGCGATGGCCGAGGCCAGCGAACCTTGACCGCCGAGCAGCTCGTTGCCGACCGAGTCCCCGATCTTGAGCGCCAGGATCGGCGCACCCTGGTTGATCAGGGCCCTGGCGGTGGCGTAGGCGGCGAAGGCGTTGGCGAAGAGCAGCAGCGTGGATCCCAGAAATGCAGGAAAGAGCAGCGGTATGCCGACGTGACGCCAGTACTGCCAGGTGGTCGCGCCGAGGTTGTCGGCCGCTTCGCGCCACTGAGGCCGGATTCCGTCCAGGGCTGGGAGGAACACGATCACCATCAGGGGCACTTGGAAGTAGACATAGACCAGCTTCAGCCCGGTGAGGGTGTAGAGCCATCCGCTACGGGTGATGTCGACACCCACGTCGTTCAGCCAACCGCTTACGATGCCCTCGCGGCCCACCGTCGCGATGAATGCGAAGGCGAGCGTGACACCACCGAACTGGGCGAGCACGCCACACAGACTCGTGACGAACCGCCGGAGCAACCCGTTGGGGTTCCCCGTCGACACCACATAGGCCACCAGCGCACCGACCAGAGCGCCAATCAGGGCGGTGACCAGTGACAGCACCACCGTGTCTTTGGTGATCTGGATCATCTTCGAGCTCTTGAGCTGCTTGACCGCCTCAAGGGTGAAGGCGCCGTCGGACACGAACGCCTGGATGAAGACAACGACGGTCGGGATGACGAGGAAGATCGCAACATACGCAAGGAACGGTGCGAGCCCGAGACTCGCACCGAACCTGCGACGAGCAAGCGCCATGATCAGCCGGTGGCGTCAGACCAGTGGTCAGCGAGGTACTGCGCACCCTTGGTGGCCTGGTCCAGCGTCGGGAACACGGGCGTACCCTTCACCGGCGGCAACGCGCTGAACGCCTGAGCGTCGATAGTGCCTGCCTTGTCCATGGCGTCGGCTCGCACCGGGCGGGCGCCGCCCTGCAACCAAAGATTCTGACCCTCGTCGGAGTAGAGGAACTCCTCCCAGAGCCGCGCGGCGTTGGGATGAGGGGCTTCTTTGTTGATTGCCTGGAAGTAGTAGCCGCCGACGACTGCGTCGTCCGGCACCACGACGGTCCAGCTGGGAAGCTGCTTGGTCTCCGCCGCATTCAGGTAGTCCCAGTCGAGGACGACCGGAGTGTCCCCGCTCTCGATCGTCGCCGGAGTGACGTCAACCGGGATCAGGTTGCCCGCGTCGTGGAGCCCCTTGTAGTAGTCGACGCCCGGAGCGAGGTCGTCGGCCGAGCCGCCGCTGGCCAGCGACGCCATCACGACACCCGCGAAGCCGGAGCCAGAGGAGGTCGGGTCACCGTTGAGCGCCACCGAGCCCTTATAGTCCGAGCCCAGCAGGTTATCGAGGTTAGAAGGCGCCGGCACTTTGTCGGAGTCGTAGCCGATCGAGAAGTAGCCGCCGTAGTCGTTGACCCACAGGCCGTTGGGGTCCTTGTTGTCGGTGGGGATGTCGTCCCAGGTCTGCACCTTGTAGGGGGCGAACATGTCGGTGTTCGGCAACGCCACCGACTGGCCGAGGTCGAAGACGTCCGGCGCAGTGTCCTGACCCTTGAGCCGCTTGGCCGTGTCGATCTCGGTCTGGCTGTCGGTGTCCGGAAGCTTGGAGACCACCTTGATGCCGTACTTGTCCGAGAATCCCTTGATGACGTTGCCGTAGTTGGCCCACGTTGGCGGCAGGGCGATCACGTTGAGCGTGCCCTCCGCCTTGGCGTCGGCCTCGAGCTTGGTCATATAGTCCTCGGTCGTCCCGCTCGAGGGGGCACCGGTGTTGGTGGAGCCCGCTGAGGAGTTGCTGTCCGCAGGCGCGGAGCAGGCGGCCAATGACACCGTTACGGCGGTCGCCGCCAAGATACCGAGGGCGGCGGACCGCCTGTGCGTCGTACGTCGTTTCACAAGGTTCCTTCGGTCGGTGGAGAGGGAGGCGGTTCTCGCCAGGAATGCTCCTGCAGACAACCACACCCGCCACTCATGTCGCAACGGCTGCGGACAACGCGAGATGAACCCTTGATGAAGGGCTGACTGTTTCGCCCCGCACAACATGGAGCCTAGGGGGGGCGGCCCGCACAAGACCGCTCTCGGGTGCCAGGCGGGCCAGCGCCAAGACCTGAGTTCGGTCGCGGGAGTATGACGGCATGGCGATCCAGGTGGCGCGCGCAATCAGCGAGCGCGGCGAGCTGGTGCTGCTGCGGCGCGACGACGACGAGCTGGAGCTCCGGGTCAACGGCATGTTCGTGATGGACAGTGCAGAGACGACGAGCGAGCGCCTGCTGGCCTCCACTGCACTGGCGCATCTTCGGACGCTGGCGGCCGTCGGGGAACTCGGCAGAGTCCGACGAGGCCGGCCGGAGGGCCGGCCTCGGCGTCACATCCTCATCGGCGGCCTAGGCCTCGGCTTCACCCTGGAGCAGGTGCTCAGCGATCGATCCGTCGCCGCGGTCACCGTGGCCGAGATCGAGCCTGCTCTGGTTGGTTGGCACCGTGCCGGACTGGTTCCAGCCACCTTCGCTGCCATCAGCGACTCCCGGGTGAGCATCGTCGTCGAGGACGTCCGCACGGTTGTCGAGAACTTTCCTCCTGCCAGCCTCGACCTGCTGCTGCTCGACGTCGACAACGGCCCGGGCCAGCTCGTCCACGACGCGAACGTCTCGCTGTACGCGGACAGGTCCCTGCGGCTGTGTCGGACCCGGCTGTCGAGTTCCGGCGTCCTAGCCGTCTGGTCCAGCGAGAGCGCTCCAGCGCTGCACTCCGCGTTGCAACGAGTCTTCGGTGACGTGGAGCACCTCGAGTCGCCGGTGACGCTGGGCCGGCGCCAGACGACGTACCACCTCTATCTCGGGCGCGACGGGCCTACGCTCGACCCATGCCGGGAGCTCTGACGATCCAGCCCGGTGTCGTCGTGCCGGAGCACGAGCTCGGGTGGCGTTTCTCACGGTCGAGCGGTCCGGGCGGCCAGTCGGTCAACACCACAGACTCCCGCGTGGAGCTCACCTTCGACGTGGCCCGCACCACCTGCCTGACCGAGGTGCTGCGACGGCGTGCAGTGGACCGGCTGGGCAGCCGGCTCGTCGACGGAGTCCTCACCGTCACCGCCTCGGAGCATCGTTCGCAGCTTCGCAACCGTGAAGCCGCCGAGCACCGTCTCGCCCAGATCCTTCGGGACGCGGTGGCGCCGCCTCCACCGGCTCGGCGTCCCACTCGTCCCACCCGGTCGTCGGTACGCCGGCGGCTGGACTCCAAGCGGCAGCGCAGCGAGGTGAAGCGGCAGCGGGAGAAGCCCCGCGACTGAGTCACGGCCCCTGCGTCGTACCGTGGGTGGATGAGCGAGCAGACGCAGGACGCGTTCGACGACGAGTTCCGCACCGAGCACGACACCATGGGCGAGGTCAAGGTGCCGAGACTGGCGCTGTGGCGGGCCCAGACACAGCACGCCGTGGAGAACTTCCCGATCTCTGGCACGCCGCTGGAGTCGCAGCACATCCGCGCACTGGCTCTCATCAAGGCCGCAGCTGCGCGCGCCAACGGTGAGCTCGGAGTGCTCGAGCCGGGCACGGCCAAGGCCATCGAGGACGCCGCGCTCGAGGTCGCTGGCGGCGACTACGACGACCAGTTCCCCATCGACGTGTTCCAGACCGGCTCGGGCACCTCTAGCAACATGAACGCCAACGAGGTGATCGCCTCGTTGGCCTCGACTGCCTTCGGTGAGCCGGTGCACCCCAATGACCACGTCAACGCCAGCCAGTCGAGCAACGACACCTTCCCCACGTCGATCCACGTGGCCGCAGCCGCAGCGATCACCCGGGAGCTGATTCCGGCGCTGGACCACCTGGCGAGTGCCTTCGAGGCCAAGTCGGTCGAGTTCGACAGCGTGGTCAAGGCCGGCCGGACCCACCTGATGGACGCCACGCCGGTGACGGTCGGCCAGGAGCTGGGCGGATGCGCGGCGCAGCTGCGACTCGGCATCGAGCGGCTGGAGTCGACGCTGCCCCGCGTCGCAGAGCTTCCGCTCGGAGGCACCGCCGTCGGCACCGGCATCAACACTCCGCCGGGATTTGCCGCGCGTGTCATCGAGATCCTGGCCGACCTGACCGACCTGCCGCTGCGCGAGGCGCGCAATCACTTCGAGGCTCAGGGCAGCCGGGACGGCCTGGTGGAGGCCAGTGGGCAGCTGCGCACGATCGCGGTCAGCCTCCACAAGATCTGCACCGACCTGCGCTGGATGGGCTCCGGCCCACGGGCGGGGCTCGGTGAGCTCCGCCTGCCCGACCTGCAGCCGGGCTCGAGCATCATGCCGGGCAAGGTGAACCCCGTGCTGCCCGAGGCGATGTCCATGGTGTGCGCACAAGTGGTCGGCAACGACGCGACGATCGCCTTCGCCGGGGCTTCGGGAAACTTCGAGCTCAACGTCATGATGCCGGTGATGGCGGCCAACCTGCTCCAGTCCATCCGGCTCCTAGCCAACGCATCACGGTTGCTCGCCGACCGCTGCGTTGCCGGGCTGGAGGCCGACGAGGAACACTGCCGGCAGCTGGCTGAGTCCTCACCGTCGGTGGTGACGCCGCTCAACCGCTACCTCGGCTATGAGAACGCCGCCGCTGTCGCGAAGCGGGCGGTCAAGGAACGCAAGACGATCCGGGAGGTGGTCGTCGAGGAGGGGTACGTCGACCGGGGCGATCTCACCGAGCAACAGCTCGACGAGGCCCTCGACGTGCTCTCGATGACCCACCCCTGAGCTGGCCGACGCCGATTTCTCTTTTTGCGACTACGACTTTTTGCGACGTGTCAGACTCTCGGCTGGCTCTGACCAGCTCAGCGTCTGACAAGTCCCACGGTGAATGGCGGCCCGTTCGCCCTCGTGCGACTTGTCCGGCCGAGCGCCCTCAGACGTGGGTGACTAGCCGAAGGCGGGATGGCGGAGGCGTACCGGAATGAGCTGGCGTGCGGCGCCGTCCAGGTCGAAGGCGGCGTAGACGTCGTGGTCGAAGTCGATGCCGCCGGAGGGCGCGAGGATCCGACTGCGGTGCGGTGCGAAGTCGTCGGTGCAGGCCACGTCGTCGGCTCGGGAGACGAACCTCACGACCACCGTGTGGTCGTCTACCGCGGTTGCTGAGCGCGCAATCGGCGTACACAGGCTGCTACCGAACGCCTTCACCAGGAGCTCAGAGCCGTGCCAGACGACCCTGGCGGAATACTGATCGACCCTCCCTGGCCTCAGAGTCGCACTGGGAAGGGCAAACGTACTGACCGGTCTGCTTGGTGCCACGGTCGAAGTCGTCGGCGACAAGGTGACGGAGTCAGCGGAGCTTGACGCCGACCCGCCGCTCGCGCCACCGAACGTCTGACTACCGCAACCGAGCAGAAGGAGCAGCGCGGTCGACACGGACAGCATGCACAGCCCAGCTTTCCCAGACGACCACGACGGTGAGGTCACGAGTCTTGGACTTGCCTGGCACGGCGACGGTTCCAGAGCACGCCCGCAGGATGCCACCTCGTCCAACGACGAAGCGGCCGCCCCTCGGTCTGCACCCAGGGACGGCCGCCTTCATTCGACAGCTGTTTCGGACTAGTTGATCGTGAAGTAGGTGCGCTCGCCGCGCCCCTTGTAGCTCACGAAACCGAACCAGCGCTTGTCGATGGCTAGGTTGGTCCACGACGCGGTGTAGTGGAACCGCTGACCAACCGTCACATCGATCGGATCGGGGCTGACCGTCAAATTGCCCCGGTCGACCCCCCGCACCACCCATCCGGTGTAGGTGAATGGGCTGCCACCGCCGTCAGAGTCAGCGTACCCGTCCACGACCACCTGCACGGTCAGACCTGCCGGCGGCCGGTTGATGGTGATCTGTTCATCGGCAGAGCCAGTCGCCGACGCCGCTACCGGTTGGCCGTTGTAGTAAAGGTAGAGATCGAGGTCGTCAGCATCATCGGTGGCATTCAGGTCGAACCGTGCCACGGCCGTTCCCTTCGGGAAGGTCACCGTGTCGACAGTGACCTGGTCGCCCTGGTTGACCGAGCCCAGCTCGGGCGTGGCCCCTTTGAGACCGGTTACACCCAGGTCGAGCTGGCCGGTGAAACCGGCCTTGCCGACGATGCGCCTCTCACCGCTGGTGGTGTTCGCCGGCACGACGACCTCGTCAGGCGCGGCGACCGCCACCGGGCGGATCGCCAACGGGCTGCGAACGGTGTGACCCTTCGAGCCGTGCCAGATGAGATAACCCGTTGCGTACTTCTTGAACTTGGCTGCATCGTTGGCGGTGAAGTTCACCTCGAACTTCTTGACCCGGCCCGGCTGGACGGTGATCTTGGCGGGCGAGACGTCGACGTTGACGCCGTTCACTCCCTGCACTTCGGCCGTGTAGGTCTCCGTCTTGTCGGAGACGTTCGTGACCATCCGAGCCACCCGCTCGGTGCCGGTGAGGTCGCCGATGGCGATCGAGGCCTGGTTGACGTTGCTCGCCTTGCGATCTCCTTGCAAGAAGTTCAGCCAGGTGGCGAAACCAGCGTCGTACGCCAGACCCGGGTCGAGGAACCGACGCGGGTTGACGTTGCCTGCACCCTGGGCGAACGGGCTGTGGTAGCCCTTCAGGTCGGTGGCCGTGGTCATGATGGCCGACTTGATGATGGCGGGTGTCCAGGTCGGACGCAGGTGCTTGATGAAGGCGGCCAGACCCGTGATGTGCGGTGCAGCCATGGACGTACCAGAGTAGATGTCCCATCTGTGTCCGGAGTTGAACGGCGGCGCCACGGCGGCGATCACGCTGACACCCGGAGCCGAGATATCCGGCTTGAGGATGTCACCGCCACCGGCGATCAGCGGACCCCTCGAGGAGAAGGGAGCGATGGTCGGAATGGGCTCGTAAGGAGCAGCGTTCGGGTTCAGAGCCGCGCGAGCGTCTTTGCCGTGCGACGCGACGTACTGCTTGACCTTGGCACCCTTGACGTCGTCCAGGTGGACCGTCGGCACCGAGTGGAAGTCGGCATCCAGGCTGTTCGGCGTCGTGTTGACGAGCACCATGCCAGCGCCGCCTGCACGCTTGACGGCGCGGCTCTTGTCGACCCGCGCGTTGACGCCGCGGTCACAGACCACGATCCGGTCCTTGACCTTGGCGGGGTCGAGGCGGCCGAGGAAGCACAGCTTCACCTGGTTCGGGTTGGCGTTGGGCTTGCCTGCGGCCGACGACAAGATGATCCGGCGCATGCTGACCGACTTGTCGGAGATCATCGCGCCGCTGTAGGACTTGCCGTTGCCGAGCACGACCTTGCCCGGGAACAGGTGATGGGTGCTCGCAGCCACTGTCGCCACCCAGGGACTGGGGTGGGCCACCGTTGACGGCGTGGGTCCGCTGTTGCCGGCGGAGGCGGAGACGAAGATGCCACCGGCCGCGGCGCCGAGGAAGGCGAGCTCGACCGGGTCGGCGAAGTTGTCCTGGCTGCCGCTGATCGAGTAGTTGATCACGTCGACGCCGTCCTGGACCGCCTTGTTGATCGCGTCGACGGTGTCACTGGTGTAGCAGCCGGTGTTGGCGGGGTCTGCTGCTTCCCAGCATGCCTTGTAGACCGCGATGTGAGCGGCGGGGGCCATACCTGACGCAGCTCCGAAGTTCTGTCCCTCGATGTGCACGCGGACACCGTGGTTGCCCGCCGCGGTTGATGCGGTGTGCGACCCGTGGCCGGCGCCGTCACGCGGGGAGAGGTATTCGGCCGGTGAGAGGTTGGACTTGCCGAAACCCTTGATGAAGTAGCGGGCCGAGATGACCTTGCTGTTGCACGTGGTGTGCTTCCAGCGCTGACCCGCTTGGCAGATGCCGTCGAAACCCTTGACGTCCGGCACCCGGTTGGCGCCGGCGAACGAGGGGTTCTCGGGCCAGATTCCCGTGTCGATGTCGCCGACGACGATGCCCTTGCCGGCATTGGCGGGGCCGCCGTGCTGCGCCCACTGACCATTCGGGCCGCTCAGTCCGAGGAATTCGGGCGAGTCGGTCGTTTCGAGGTGTACGAGCTTGTCGAGCGCGACGCTCATCACTCCGGGGGTCGAGCGCAGCTTCGCTGCCTGGGCGCCACTCAGGTCAGCCGTGAAGCCGTTGAGGGCGGACGTGTAGCTGGAGATCTTGTGGGGCGAGCCGATCCTGGACAGCACCTGGCTCTGACGGTTCTCGAGGTAGCCGCGGTAACGCCGGGCGTTCGCGCTGTTCTTGAAGGACTCACCTGGCTGAGGGCGCGTCGCCGGGTAGCCCGCGACATGGCCGTCGTAGGCGGTTTCTGGCTGATCGGCCAACACCACGACGTACCGACCCGATGCCGGTGTCTTGGCCACCGGCTTGTACTTCGGCGGCACGTGCAGCCGTCCGGTGGACGGCGAGCTGGTTGCCGTGGACGGCGTAGGTGATGCGGAGGCGGCCATCGACGACGCGCTCGCTGCGAGAGCGAGCAAGCCCGCTGTGGCTACTGCAGCGGCACGTCGGCCCGCTTGGAATCGACGCTGAGACACGAGTGAACCCCTTAGTGGCGCGAGACAAGGCGTGGACGACCACCACGCGCAGGGCTGACTCAACCCGACATCGGCGCCGTGGCCTAGACACCCGGCGGCAGCGTTATCAATCTGTTACCCGATTAGGAGGCGTTCAGCGTCCCCGTCCCGGCTGTGGCCCCCTGCCCGTTGCCGGACACCGGGACACGGCGGGGTTGAGGGTCAGTACCAGTTGTTGCTCATCTTGAAGCTCCAGGCGCCGCAGGGGGTGCCGTAGGACTGCCGGATGTAGTCGAGGCCCCATGCGATCTGGGTCGCGGGGTCGGTCCGCCAGTCCGGACCGGCCGTTGCCATCTTGTCGCCCGGGAGCGCCTGCGGGATGCCGTAGGCGCCTGAGGACGCGTTGGTTGCGGAGATGTTCCAGTCGCTCTCGCTCACCCACAGCGAGTCGAGGCAGCTGAACTCCGAGGAGCTCCAGCCGTAGTCGGCGAGCATGCTTATCGCGATGTCCTGCGGCGTGGGGGGGGGGGGCGGGCGCCGGGGGGGGGGGAGGGAGAGGGGGGGGGGGGGGGGGGGAGGGGAGGGGGGGGGGGGGTGGTGGGGGGGGAGGA
>JBPCRX010000148.1:0-34288 GCA_050996395.1 Nocardioidaceae bacterium | reverse complement strand
CGGTGGCGCAGTCGTGCTCGGTGGCGCAGTCGTCGTCGGCGGGAGCGTCGTGCTCGGTGGCGCAGTCGTACTTGGTGGCGCAGTCGTGCTCGGTGGCGCAGTCGTGCTCGGTGGCGCCGTCGTGCTCGGTGGTGGCGCCGAGCTCGTCGCGGGCGGCGGCGTCGTGGTCGGTGGCGGGGTGTAGGTGGTGGCAGGCGGTGTGTAGGTCGGGTTCTCGCCATGCAGCTCAGCCGGCGGCGGGAAGTCGACGACAGGCAGGCCGTCGAGGGCCTTGTCCATGAAGGCGGTCCACGTCTGGGTGGGGTAGTTGGCCCCGAAGAACGGCTCGAGGTAGTCGTCACCCGGCGCCCGCCCGGCGTCGTCGAGGGGGTCGTTGCCGTCGCCGCGGACATACATGACCGCCGTCGACAGCTGTGGGGTGTAGCCGACGAACCACGAGGACGACACGTGCTCCTCGCCGTCCTTGTTCCACACCGCTGTGGCGGTGCCGGTCTTGCCTGCCGCGGGGCGGTCGAGCGCCTGGGCGTTGGCGCCGGTGCCGGCCTGGACCACCTGCTGAAGGGCGTAGGTCACGTTGCTCGCGATCGCCGGACTGAACGCCTGGGTGACCTTGCTCGTGTGCTCGAACCGCACTCCGTTGGCGTCGGTGACCTTCTCGATGACATACCAGTCTGCCTGCTGGCCGCGAGCCGCGAAGGTGGCATAGCCGCTGGCCATTTCGACATTGGGGATCACGGCGCTGCCGAGAGCGACCCCGAGGTTGGGCTCGAGGTCCTGCGAGTCGCGGGGAATGCCTGCTGACACCGCGCTGTCGATGATCTTGTGCGGGCCGTCGTCCATGGACGAGGTCAGATCGGCATACGCGGTGTTGACCGACTCCTGGGTCGCGTACTGCAACGTGATCGCGGACCCGTAGGAGAAGCCGTCGGAGACCCCGGAACCCTCCCCTTCGTTGTGCACCGTTTCCCCGTTGGGATAGGTGTACGGGGAGTTCCCGTCGAAGGTCGACTGCAGCGTGTAGCCGTCCTTGAGGCCGGCGGCCAGGGCGAAGGGCTTGAACGCCGAGCCCGGCTGCCCGCCGCGCAGAGCCCAGTTGGTCTGGCCCTGCAGGAAGTTTCGGCCACCGATCATCGCCCGCACCGCGCCGGTGCCGGGTTCGACCGACGACAGCGCGACGTGGAGGTCCTTGCGGTGCTTGGGCCGCACGTGCTTGATGGTCTTGTTGGCGGCATGCTCCATGTCCCAGTCGAACGTGGTGACAACTGTCAGGCCGCCGCCCTCGATCTCGGAGTTGGTGAAGCCCTCGGCCTCCAGCTGGCTCCTGACGAGAGTCATCAGATAGCCCTTCTGGCCGCCGTACTGGTTGACCTGCTTGATCTGCGGGAACGGCGGCAACCGGCGTTCGTACCTCGCCGCCTGGTCCGCGTTGATGTCGCCCGCATCGACCATGCCCTCGAGCACGTAGCGGTAGCGGCCGAGCAGTGCCCGCCTCGATGCCTTGCCGTTCTCGGGATCGAGGTTGCCGGGTGAGTTGAGCACCGCCGCCAGCACCACGCTCTCCGGGACGCTGAGCTGTTTGGCGTCCTTCTCGAAGTACGCACGGGAGGCGGCCTGGATGCCGTAGGCGCCGCGACCGAAGTAGATCGTGTTGAGGTAGCCCTCGAGGATCTGGTCCTTGCTCAGCTGGTTCTGCAGCTTGACGGCGAGGAAGGCCTCCTTGATCTTGCGCTTCCAGGTGCGCTCCTGAGACAGGTACAACACCTTGACGTACTGCTGGGTGATCGTGGACGCTCCCTGCTCGACCTGGTCCGAGCGCAGGTTGGTCCACGCCGCCCGCGCGACTCCTTTGAGGTCGATACCGCTGTTGTCGTAGAAGGACCGGTCCTCAGCCGAGATGACAGCGTCCTGCACCGACCGAGGCATCTGCTCGATGGGGATGCTCTCCCTGTTCTGCAGGGCGAACCGGCCGAGCTCGTGCTTGCCGTCGGAGTAGTAGACCACCGTGGTCTGCGCCTGGAAGTCGGCGTTCGGGTTGGGGATGTCGATCATCCGGTAGGTGACGTAGATGCCGACGACTGCGACGAGAGCGCATACCAGACCCACAGCCGTGCCCCACTTGAGCACCTTCAACGCCACGAAGCGTGCCTTGGCCCAGCCGCTCAGGTCGCGGGCCCGAAGTCGGCCCTTCTTGCAGGTGCCGGCGGGCTTGGCGCTGGATGCGCCGTTGGAGGGCGATGGGTTGCTCACTGTCGTCTCTCGCGATCTCAGTCGTCGTCTTCGACGGTGCGCTGGCGGCGTGGGGGTCTGCGGGGGACGCCGTCGCCGACGACATAGGACTGCACCAGGTGGTTCCAGCCGCAGCTCTGGCATATCTCAAGGACGTAGATACGGATCTCGCCGTGCTGGTGAGCCATCGCCTCGATCTCCGCACTCGCCTTGATGCGTCCGGAGAACTGGCCGAGCTCGTCACCGAAGACGTAGGACAGATGACGCAGGTCGGGTTTGCGGCACACGGGACAGGGCGTGCGCGCCGGCTCGCCGTGGTGCTTCGCAGCCCGCATCGTGTAGGGGTCGGCGTCACAGACGTCGTCCATCGAGGTCGCTCCGCCGTTGAACAGGGTCGACAAGGTCGCCCGCCGCTGCAGCGAGTAGTCGATGACCGAGCGTTGGGACCACATGACCACACGAGAGTACGGGCAAAGGTCGCACGCTTTCCAACTGACGAGCTCCTGGTCGGTCGGGGGATACCCTGACGACAACCCACCCATGTCATGTATCGACACGATACGTTTTGCTGATATGTTCGCACCGATGACGAAGCGTGGCGAGGCACTCGAGCTGGCGGTTCTCGGGCTGCTGCAGGAGTCGCCGCTGCATGGCTATGAGCTGCGCAAGCGCCTGACCGGCCTCCTCGGGTGGGGCCGCGTCTTGTCCTACGGCTCGCTCTACCCATGCCTCAAGCAGATGCTGCGCGAAGGGCTCATCGTCGAGGAGTCGCCGAGAAGCAAGGAGACCTCGGGCCGGGGCGGTCGGCCCGAGACTGCGCCGCCGACACTCGTCACTCGGGCAGGTCGGCGCGCCAAGATCGTCTACACGCTGTCAGCCGAGGGAAAGGAACGCTTCGCCACACTTGTCTGCGCCGCAGGGCCGAGCGCCTGGGAGGACGACAGCTTCGGTGTGCATTTCGCGTTCTTCGCCTCGACGAACACCGAGACGCGCATCCGTATCCTCGAGGGTCGCCGCAGTCGTCTCGAGGACCGCCTTGACGCCGTCCGTACGACTTTGGCCCGGTCACGGCAGCGCGTCGACGCGTACGCCCTCGAGCTGCAACGCCATGGCCTTGAGTCGGTCGAGCGCGAGGTGCGCTGGCTGAGCGAGCTGATCGACTCCGAACGGGTCGGGCGCGCGCCGCGCGCCGGCCCGTTCCGTCCAGCCAAAAAAGCCAATCCCAACCCCGGCGGCGCAGATCCGTCCGCCGCGAACCACCAGGAATGAGGAGAGCCGTATGGGCTCGGTCCGTGTAGCCATCGTTGGTGTCGGCAACTGCGCGACGTCATTGATCCAAGGCGTCCACTTCTACCGCGACGCCGACCCGTCGGTCATCGTCCCGGGGCTGATGCACGTGCGCTTCGGCGACTACCACGTGCGCGATGTCGAGTTCGTCGCCGCCTTCGACGTCGACGCCAAGAAGGTCGGCTTCGACCTGGCGGAAGCCACCACCGCCAGTGAGAACAACACCATCAAGATATGCGACGTCCCGCCGACCGGCGTCACCGTGCAGCGTGGCCCGACCCTCGACGGGCTCGGCAGGTACTACCTCGAGACCATCGACCAGAGCGACGCGGAGCCGGTCGACGTGGTGCAGGTGCTGAAGGACAACAAGGCCGACGTTCTGGTCTCCTACCTGCCGGTGGGGTCTGAGCTGGCCGACAAGTTCTACGCTCAGTGCGCGATCGACGCCCACGTGGCCTTCGTCAACGCTCTGCCTGTCTTCATCGCCTCGGACCCCGAGTGGGCGCAGAAGTTCTCCGCCGCCGGCGTGCCGATCGTCGGCGACGACATCAAAAGCCAGGTCGGCGCCACGATCACGCACCGAGTGCTGGCCAAGCTGTTCGAGGACCGAGGTGTCGTGCTCGACCGCACCTACCAGCTCAACGTCGGCGGCAACATGGACTTCAAGAACATGCTCGAGCGCGAGCGCCTCGAGTCCAAGAAGATCTCCAAGACGCAGGCCGTCACCTCCAACCTCGAGCACGACCTCGGTGCGCGCAACGTGCACATCGGACCATCTGACTACGTCGCCTGGCTCGATGACCGCAAGTGGGCCTACGTGCGACTCGAGGCGCGCGCTTTCGGCAACGTGCCTCTCAACATGGAGTACAAGCTCGAGGTCTGGGACTCCCCCAACTCGGCCGGCATCATCATCGACGCCATCCGGGCGGCCAAGATCGCCCTGGACCGTGGCATCGGGGGACCGCTCCTGGCGGCGTCGTCCTACCTCATGAAGTCGCCGCCGGTGCAGCGACCCGACGACCAGGGGCGAGAGAGCGTGGAGGCGTTCATTCGGGGCGACGTCGAGCGCTGACTCACTTCCGCGAGATGCTGGGGGTGTGAGCTATCTGGGCGGTCTGAGGCGGCTGCTCGCCGAGCGGTGGTTCAGACGGCTCTTCGCGGTCCGCGTGACGGGACAGCTCGGCGACGGTGTTTTTCAGGTGGCGCTGGCGTCCTACGTCCTCTTCTCGCCTGAGCGTCAGCCGGACGCGGCCTCCATCGCCGCTGCACTGGCTGCGGTGCTGCTGCCGTTCAGCGTGCTCGGACCCTTCGCCGGAGTGTTCCTCGACCGCTGGAACCGTCGCCAGATCCTCGCGGTCGGCAACCTCGTGCGCGCCGTGCCTGTGGTGCTCACGGCTCTTGCCGTGGCTGTGCAGCTACCTCCTCGCCT
The DNA here is from genome assembly GCA_050996395.1 of Nocardioidaceae bacterium. Lineage (GTDB taxonomy): Bacteria > Actinomycetota > Actinomycetes > Propionibacteriales > Nocardioidaceae > JBPCRX01. The sequence goes on along the minus strand of JBPCRX010000148.1, from coordinate 29,346 downwards.
CATCTTCGCCGTGGTGGTGGTGGCGATCAGCGTGAACCGCTTCTTGTTGGCCGGGTTGTCCGCAGCCCTGCCGAGGGTGGTGGAGCGCGACGAGCTGGTGCTCGCGAACTCGGTGAGCCCCACCAGCGGCACCATCGCGTTCATGTGCGGGCTGGGCGCGGGCAGCGGGCTGCGGAGGGTACCGATGGGACTCGATCCCGACGTGGCGGTGATCCTGGTTGCTGCCGCCCTCTACGTCGCCGCGGCCGCGCTGGCACTGCGAATCCCACGGCCCCTTCTCGGACCCGACGGCGCCGCAACGGAAGTCTCTGTGCGCCAAGACGTGGGCTTGGTAGCGGCAGGACTTGTGCACGGCGTTCGGCATCTACGTGAGCGGCACCTGGCCGCTGCCGCTATCGCGGTGATCGGGGCGCACCGGTTCTGCTATGGACTCTCGGTCGTGGCGACGATCTTGCTCTACCGCAACTACTTCAACGACCCTGCCGACGCCGAGGCGGGGTTGGCAGGCCTGTCGCTGGCGGCGCTTGCCGCCGCTGCAGGCTTCTTCTTGGCTGCCGTGCTCACGCCCGTGATGACCGCGCGGTTCTCCGCCCAGGGCTGGATGGTGTCCCTCCTCGCGGTGGCGGCCGCTTGTCAGGCCGTCCCGGGCGCGCTCTTCACCGAGAGAGCCATCCTGGTTGCCGCGTTCGTGCTGGGGCTGGCGGGGCAGGGCGTCAAGATCTGCGTCGACAGCCTGGTGCAGGCCCACGTCGACGACCAGTTCCGGGGCCGGGTGTTCGCCATCTATGACGTCACCTTCAACGTGGCGTTCGTGGTGGCGGCCGCCGTAGGTGCGGTCGTCATACCGGCGAACGGCAAGTCGTATGCCGTTCTGGCCGCCATTGCCGCGGGTTACGCCGCCACGGCGCTGGCGTTCAGCCTCGTCGACACCACTGAGCCGGTCGACTTGCCGAGACGGCTCGGCCTCACACCGCAAGAGCTGACCCGTCAACGCACCAAACCCGACGGGTCAACGCACCAAGCCTGACCGGTCAACGCCAGGGGCGGTCTGCCCACCAGCTGAGCAGCTCGTCCCTGGCCTCGCCCTCGCTCAGTGGACCCTTCTCGATGCGCAGCTCGAGCAGGAACCGGTAGGCCTGCCCGACCACCGGACCGGGAGGCACGTCAAGCAGCGCCATGATCTGCTGTCCGTCCAGGTCCGGCCGAAGCGCAGCCAGCTCCTCCTGCTCAGCCAGCTCGGCGATCCTCGACTCCAGGTCGTCGTAGGTGCGCCGCATGTGCTCGGCCTTGCGGCGGTTGCGGGTGGTGCAGTCCGCGCGGGTCAGCACATGCAGTCGCTCGAGGTTGTCCCCAGCGTCGCGGACGTAGCGACGTACGGCAGCATCGGTCCACTCGCCGGACCCGTAGCCGTGGAAGCGCAGATGGAGCTCGACCAGCTGCGATACGGCGTCCACCTGGTCTCTCGAGAACCGCAAAGCCTGCAGGCGACGACGAGCCATCTTGGCGCCCACGACGTCGTGGTGGTGAAACGTCACGGACCCGTCGTCGTTGAAGCGCCGGGTACGCGGCTTGCCGATGTCGTGCAGCAGCGCAGCCAGCCGGGTGACGAGGTCAGGCCTGCCGCCGGGCAGTCGCTGCTCCAACAGGATGGCCTGCTCCAGGACGATGAGCGTGTGCTCGTAGACGTCCTTGTGCCGGTGATGCTCGTCGAGCTCGAGACGCAGTGCCGGCAGCTCCGGCAGCACCGCCTCGGCCAGCCCTGTCTCGACGAGCAGGAGCAGACCCGTCCGGGGCGCCGGCGCAAGGATGAGCTTGACCAGCTCGTCGCGGACCCGCTCCGCCGAGACGATCTGGATGCGCTCGGCGTGCTGACGCATGGCCGCCACCACGCCCGGGTCGACGGAGAACTCCAGTGAGGCGGCGAACCTCGCCGCTCGCAGCATGCGCAGCGGGTCGTCGGTGAAGGACTCCTCGGCGGTGGCCGGCGTCCTCAGCCGTCTCTCGGCAACGTCGCCCAGCCCTCCGAAGGGGTCCAGGAACGAGCCTTGGGGCAACGAGATGGCCATCGCGTTGACCGTGAAGTCACGTCGCCGGAGATCACCCACCAGGGAGTCGCCGAACGCGACCTCCGGCTTGCGTGAGGACGGGTCGTACGACTCCGAGCGGTAGGTCGTGATCTCAATCCGCCAGTCGTCGACCCTTGCTCCGATCGTGCCGAACTCACGCCCCACGTCCCATCGGGTGTCGACCCACCCTGTGAGCGCCCTCTCGATGTCGTCCGGGCGGGCCGACGTGGCGAAGTCCAGGTCCTTGCCGAGCCTCCCACGCAGCGCGTCCCGCACCGACCCGCCGACCAACGCAATCTCGTGCCCAGCAGACGTGAACTGCGCTGCAACCCGTTCGATGACCGGCGCGGCCCGCACGAGCTCAGCCACCGCCGTGCGCTGCACGTCGCTCAGAGCGGAGGGGTTCGACACGGGGGACCACTGTATGACGCAGGCTGCCCGACGTACCTCACCGGTTAGCATTCGACACGTGGCCAACGCGATGGAGGTCGGGTGGCTCGGGTGTTGACCCGCTTCGTCCGAGGCGCCGCACTGCTGGCCGCAGGGCTGCTATGCGCCGTGCCGTCGGCCTCCGCTCAGGTGACGGCAGCCCCCGCCCACGACTCGGGCCTGCCGACAGCCCACTCGGCGCCTTCGCCGCTGCAGGTCACGCCGCCCGCCCACCGACAGACGGCTGCGGACTCCGGGGAGCTCACCGTCTCGATTACCCAGCTCGACCCCGGTGTGCTCGAGACGCGCGGCCGCCTCACAGTCTCGGGCACCGTCAGGAACGGCGCCGACCACACCTGGTTCGACGCGCAGGTCTACCTGGCGATCTCCGGGCAACCGGCGACGACCAAGGCGGGCCTCGACCAGTTCGCACTGTCGACGGACGACTCCCCTGACACCAGGATCGTCGCCTACGGCCTGTTCGATCAGCTCGGCGCCCTCTCTGCGGGGGAGCACTCCCGGTACCGGCTGCGCATCCCCTTCTCGCAGCTGCCCATCTCGGGGGAGCCCGGCGTCTACCACGTCGATGTGATCGTGCTCTCCTCGCTGGACGCGAAGGGCGCCACTCGCGACGCCCAGGCGGACGCCCGGGCCGACACGCTGTTGGCGCTGCTGCCGCCGGACGTCACCGACGTCGCGCCGACGGAGGTCGTCACGCTGCTGCCGGTAGCAGCGCCGGTCGCGCGCCGGCTCGACGGGACCTTCCTCGAGGACAGCCTCGCCGCGGCGGTGGCGCCAGGGGGAAGGTTGCGCAACCTGCTCGACTTCGCCGACCGGCTCCCGCAAAACAGTGTGCAGCTCATTGCGGACCCTGCAGTGCTGCAGGCCCTCGAGGACATGACGCAGGGCTATCGTGTCCAGACGCTGCAGGAGCTTGCGGACGGGCAACCCGCTGCGCGTGGGTCCGGTCAGCGCGACGCCACCGGCTGGCTCGACGACTTCCACTCCCTTCAGTCGCGCCAGCAGGTGCTGCTCATGCCATGGGGCGACCCCGACACGGCCGCCCTCGCCCAGGCCAACCTCCGAGGAGTGGTCGACGCGGCCGTTGCCGCCAGCCAGCGGTACGCATTCGATCATCAGATCAGTGGCACGGTGGTCGACTGGCAGAGCTACGGCGACACCACCCGGCTGGCGCTGTCGGTGGCGCGGAGCGCCGGGGCGAGTGTCCACGTCGTCTCCCAACGCACTCTCGTTCACCTCGTCCCTGACGAACAGGGCTATGCGCCCTCGGCCGTGACGGTGCCTACCCAGCATGGGCCGCTCACCACCACCGTCTCGCGCGCTGACGTGGCCGGCGTCGAGCTCACTGCGACGTTGACGTCGTTGGACTTCCGGCAGGCGCTGATGGCCGAGACTTGCGTCCGGGCTCTGAGGTCGACCGACCAGGGACGTACCACCTTGCTCGTCACCACGGCGAGCCACTGGGACCCAGGCCCTGTGACGCCGGAGACCGCGCCCACCCTGGCGTACCAGCAGCCCGACGTGGCCAGTGGGTCGTTGGTCTCGGTCGCCGGCCGGGCGGCTGCGACATACCGCGGCTCTGTGGAGGTGCCCACCCACCTCCCCGGCCTCGAGACCGGGCTTCTCGACGGGGTGAAGGCGCTCCGTGAGGCCGGTAGGGTCTACACCGACCTCCTCACCGACGGCCGTCAGGCCTCGGTCGACTTCGACCAGCAGCTGGCGACGGCCGGCTCGTCGGTATGGCGCTGGCAGCCCAAGCGTGGCGAGGCCCTCACGCGGCAGGCGGCACGCTCCCTCAACCAGCAGGTCGGTCTGGTCACGGTGACCGGGCCGGAGTTCGTGGCCATGTCCAGCGACTCGGGCAAGTTCCCTCTCACGGTCACCAACGGGCTCGCCGTACCCGTCACCGTCCGCCTCGACGTCAGGCCGGTGAATCCCGCGCTGCACATCGTGGCGCCAGATGAGCTGCAGCTTCAGCCCAGCCAGCAGCTGGATGTGGACATCGAGAGCCGTGCCGACGGTTCGGGGGTCACGGCCGTGCGGGCCCGCCTGCAGACGACCACTCAGCGGAGTTTCGGCCGGCCATGGGGCTTCGATGTACGAGCCACCCAGATCGGGCTCGCCGTGTGGATCTTGATGGCGGTGCTGGGGACGCTGCTCTTCACCCAGTCAGCGGTACGCATCGTCAGGCGCATCCGGACCGGGAACTTCCGACCCCGTGGCGAGTCCGGCCTGTGAGCAGGCACCGCTCGCCAGCTGCGCCATCACCGAGCGTGCTGTCCTCGAGCGGGCTGATGGCAGCGGGCACGCTGGTCTCGCGGTTGACGGGTTTCGTCCGCGCCAGCATGCTTGCGGCGGCCATCGGGATCTCGCTGCACGCAGAAGTCTTCAACGTCGCCAACACGATCCCCAACAGCCTCTACATCCTGGTCGCCGGCGGGGTTTTCAACACTGTGCTGGTGCCGCAGCTGGTCCGCGCCATCAAGAACGACGCCGACGGTGGCGACGCCTACGCCAACCGTGTACTCACGCTGGGCGCGCTGGCGCTCGCCGGCATCACCGCGGTGCTGGTCGTCCTCGCTCCGGTGCTGCTGCGCCTCATGGTCGACCAGAGCTTCTTCAGCAATCCGGACCTGGCGCCACAGCGGGAGTCGCTCATCGACTTCTCGCGCTGGTGCCTGCCACAGATCTTCTTCTACGGCGTCTTCGTGCTGGTCGGTCAGATCCTCAACGCGCGGGGCCGCTTCGGTCCGATGATGTGGGCGCCGATCGCGAACAACCTGATCTCGGTCGCGATCATCGGCCTCTATCTGGTGCTGTATGCCGGCCAGGCCGACCCATCCGGCTACACCACGACGCAGGAGGTGCTGCTCGGTCTCGGCTCGACTCTCGGCATCGCCGTACAGACGATGATCTTGTGGCCGTATCTCAAGGCAGCCGGCTTCGCGGTGCGGCCGCGGTTCGACTTCCGGGGGACAGGCCTCGGGCACACCCTGCGGCTCGGCGCCTGGACCGTGGGCTTCGTGATCGTCAACCAGCTTGCGTTCTACGTCATGGTGCACCGCGCCACAGCAGGCACGGCCCAGGTCGTCGAGGGGGCGCGGGACGCGAGCGGCTTCACGGTCTATTCGAACGCCTTTCTGCTGACGCAGGTGCCGCATTCGATCGTGACCGTCTCCCTGGCGACAGCCACGATGCCGCTCGTCTCCAGGTTGGCGGCCGACGGCCTGCTCCGCGACGTGGCCGATGAGATGGTGCGAACGGTACGGCTCGTGCTCGCTGTGATCGTGCCTTTCGCAGCAGCGCTGCTCGTGCTGGGACCGGCGCTGGCCACCGTGCTCTTCAGCTGGGGCCGGGCGAGCGGCGACACCGGCACCCTCGGACTGACGTTGGTCGCTTTCGCCCCCGGTATGGTGATGTTCAGCCTGCACTACGTGGTCCTGCGCGGCTTCTACGCGGTCGAGGACACTCGAACCCCCTTCTTCATTCAGTGCGTCATCGCGTCGGTCAACATCGTGGTGGCGATCACCGCGACCATGGCGGTGCGCCCGGAGCTCGTGGCCCCCGTGCTCGCGTTGGCGTACGGCGCGTCCTACCTCGTCGGTGCGCTCGTGTCCCTCAACGTGCTGGCACGACGACTGGGCGGCTTGTCGCGGCGCGACCTGCTCGGCTATGCGCAACGTGTCGTAGCAGCTGCGCTGGGAGCCGGCTCACTCGCGTGGGGATGCCTTCTCGTGAGCGCACAGCTGGGACTGGATGTCTCCCAAAAGGCCGACGCCCTGGCATTGCTGGCGGTCGGTGGCCTGGTGGGAGCCGCGGCCTACCTGGGGTTGGCCCGGCTGCTGCACGTGAGCGAGGTCGGCCAAGTCGTCTCTCTGGTCACGTCTCGTTCACGACTTGGCTGAGGCACCGGCAACCGTCACCACCACCGCCTACCATGAGACGCGACGTACGACGAGCCGCAGAAGTGGCAGACAGGCAGGGGGGCCGTGGGAGCGCACCTGGTCGATCCCGGCGCCGTGCTCGCCGAACGCTATGTCGTTGAAGATCTCTTGGGTCGCGACGGCGAGGCCGAGTCCTGGCGTGCCCGCGACCAGATCCTGGCTCGGTCGGTCGTTCTGCAGATACTGCCAAGCACGTCGCCGTACGCCGCGCAGATGCTCGATGCCGCCAAGCAGGCGTCACACGTCACTGACACCCGTGTCGTGCAGGTGCTGGACGCCGTCGACGACGGTGCCTTGAGCTACATCGTCAGAGAGTGGGCGAGCGGTCAGTCGCTCGACGTCGTCCTGGCCGAAGGTCCCCTGTCAGCGCGGCGAGCGACCTGGCTCGTCCGTGAGGTCGCTTCGGCGATGATTCACGCGCACCAGCTGCAGCTGTCACACCAGCAGCTGTGCCCCGATGCCATCGTGTTGACCAAGGCCAGTGGCGTCAAGGTCATCGGCTTGGCCACCGCCGCCGCGCTCAGCTCGGCAGCCTCCTCCGGCAGCGACGCCGAGCTGGGTGACGTCCAAGACCTCGGCCGCCTCCTCTACGCCTGCCTCACGGCGCGATGGCCAGGTGGCGAGGCGTGTGGGTTGCCCGAGGCACCGACCGAGCACGGCAGGCTGCTGCGACCTCGTCAGGTGCGCGCTGGCGTGCCGCGTGCCCTCGACGCCGTCTGCGACCGCATCCTGGCAGAGCAGTCCCGCTACGGCCCGGCGATCACCACGGTGGCAGAGGTGCGCGCAGAGCTCAGCCGCATCCTGGTCGAGGAAGGTTTCACCACCTCACCCGGCATCGGCCTCCAGGCTCCACGGGCGGAGCCGCCCACCTCGTCCTTGGAAGGGGAGGAGGCTGCGCCGGCATTGCTCTCCCGGGACGACAGGGCAGGGGCTCTGCCGACGGGGGCTCACGCCGTCGAACGTCCGGACGACTCCGCCGGCTCGTCCTGGAGGCGGAGCCTGGTGTGGACCTCCGTGGCAGTGCTGGTTGCCGGAGCGGTGCTCTTGGCCTTTCTCATCGGGCAACACGGCCTCACCTCGGCACCGGCCGGAACGCCGGGCACCACGGCGCGGAGCACCAGCCCTTCTACACCACCGCACCCGCTCCGGGTCCAAGCCGTCCAGAGCTTCGACCCTCCTCCGGGGAATGGCGACGAGAACCCCGACGAGGCCCAGCTCTCGGTCGACAACGACCCGTCGAGCGCGTGGGAGACACTGCAGTATTTCAACAATCCCGCTCTGGGTCTGCTCAAGAACGGCGTCGGCCTCGTGCTCGACCTCGGTCAGGTTCGCACTGTGCAACAGGTCGTGGTCAGCCTCCAGGGCGACGGTACGAACCTTCAGCTGCGGGCAGCGCCACCCGCCACCTCGACAGCGCCGGCGGACTCGGCCGACAGCTACCGGGTCCTCGACTCGCTCGAGGCGGCCGGAACGACCGCCGACTTCAGGCTGCAGTCGCCGGTACGGTCCCGCTTCCTGCTCGTGTGGTTGACGTCGCTGCCGTCCGACGGAGCCAATGCCTACCGGGGCCGGGTCGCCGACATCAAGGTGATGGGTGACTGAAGACCGGTCCCAGCCCGACGACGCCACCTTGCTGCGTGCTCACGTCGACGGTGACCCGGATGCATTCGCTGACCTGGTTCAACGCCATCGCGACAGGCTGTGGGCATTGGCGCTACGCACAACTGGCGACGCCGACGACGCTGCCGACGCCCTCCAGGAGGCGCTGATCTCGGCGTTCCGGCGAGCCGATGGTTTTCGTGGTGAAGCCCAGGTGACCACCTGGTTGCACCGCATCGTCGTCAACGCCTGTCTCGATCAGCTCCGTCGACGACGAGCCAAGGCCACCGAGGCACTACCCGAGGACGAGGACCGGGCGGCCATCTTGTCGTCGTCGGCGACGATCGAGTCCGATCCCGCCGAGGCTAGCGAGCAGCGCGCCGACGTGATCGCTGCACTGGCCCAGCTCAGCGCCGACCAGCGGGCGGCCTTGGTGCTCGTCGACATGCAGGGCTACAGCGTGCAGGAGGCTGCCGAGCTCCTGGGCTGCGCGGCGGGTACGGTCAAGAGTCGCTGCTCACGCGGCAGGGGGCGGCTCGTGCCCCTGCTCGCGCAGTACCGCCGGAACCAGCAGGCGCCCGCGGACGTCGAACCAGTGACGAGTCCCACCGCCTTCCCAACCGAGTCGACCGCCAGGGACCCAGGTGCGACCCACGACACGGGAGGAGGCACGCAATGAGCGACGGCATCCATCCCGCGGCCGACGAGCTTGCCGACCTGCAGGTCGGACTGGTCGACGCCCCCACCAGAAGCCGCCTCACCGCGCACCTCTCGACCTGCGTTGACTGCACAGCCACCGTTGCCGCCCTCGACGACGTCGCGCGGCTGCTCGCGGCCGAAGGTGGTCAACCGCTGGTCATGCCACCGACCCTCGCCCACTCACTCGACGACCGGCTGCGGCGGCTCGGCGTTGAGCGGCAGGCGGGCGTTCCCTCTCTCGCCGAGCGTCGTGTGGGTTCCGGCGCGAAGACAACCGCTGCACGGTCAGGTCGCTGGACCCGGCAGGCGGTGTTCGTCGCTGCAGCTGCCGTCGTGGGTGTCACCGGCGTATGGGGGATCGCCCACCTCGACGGCGGGTCCAGCAGCCAGAGCGACAGCGCTTCAAGCGCGCCGGCAGACGAGGCGGCTGAAGGCCTGTCAGGGAGCACGAGCGGTGGCTCGGGGAACAACTCGTCCCCCCACGTGCCAGGGACAGCGGTGATGCCGCGTCACTCAGCGGAACACCACTCCCCAGAGGTGGTCGGCCCGCGCACGCTCGCCGCCTTTGCCGCAGGTCTGGCGAAGACCGGTCGTGCCTCCAACTCCGTGCCCGCCGACTCGGTGCCCGGGGGGACCTGTCCTGTCCGCGACCACCTGCTGGATGTCGGGAGACACTCCGACCAGCGCGTGACCGCGACGCCAGTGCGTTGGCAAGGCGACCTGGCTGTGGTGCTGGTGCGACCCGCCGGCCGGCAGGCCACGGTCGTGTCCTGCGAGCCTCCGGCCCGCCGGCTGTACTCCACGACCTACTGAGCCGACCCGGGTACGCGGAATGTCTGCGCACTAAGATCGGTTGACGCAGTGGTGCTCACCGGCCACCCAGCCGTACGGGCACGAACTACCGCAGAGAGCGAGGCAATGGTGTCGTCGGACGTCCGCGACGTGATCATCATCGGTTCCGGGCCGGCCGGCTACACCGCGGCGATCTATGCCGCCCGGGCGAGACTGCGGCCGCTCGTCTTCGAGGGCTCGGTGACCGCCGGCGGTGCCTTGATGAACACCACGGACGTGGAGAACTTCCCTGGTTTTCCCGACGGCATCATGGGCCCCGCCCTCATGGACAACCTGCGGGCGCAGGCGGAGAGGTTCGGCGCCGAGCTGATCCCCGACGACGTCACCGACGTCAGTCTCACCAGCGACCCCAAGGTCGTGATCGACTCCACTGGCACGAGCCACCAGGCCAGGACCGTCGTCTTGGCGATGGGGTCTGGGTACCGCAAGCTCGGGCTCGCCGACGAGGACCGGCTCTCCGGCCACGGCGTCAGCTGGTGTGCCACCTGCGACGGGTTCTTCTTCCGCGACCAGCACATCGCCGTCGTCGGAGGTGGCGACTCCGCCGTCGAGGAGGCGACCTTTTTGACGCGGTTCGCCTCCAAGGTCACGCTCGTCCACCGCCGCGACGAGCTGCGGGCCAGCAAGATCATGGTCGACCGGGCCGAAGCGAACGACAAGATCGAGTTCGCGTGGAACTCTGCCGTCGAGGAGCTCGAGGGTGATGACCGCCTCGAGGCGGTCGTGCTCAAGGACACCGCCACGGGCGCTCGACGCAGGCTCGACGCCACCGGTATGTTCATCGCGATCGGCCATGACCCCCGCTCAGAGCTGGTGCGGGGACAGGTGAGGCTGGACGACGAGGGCTACGTGCTCGTCGACAGCGGCAGCACTCGCACCAACCTGTCGGGAGTGTTCGCCTGCGGCGACCTCGTCGACCACACCTACCGCCAGGCCATCACGGCCGCGGGCACTGGGTGTGCGGCGGCTCTGGACGCTGAGCGCCACCTGGCCTCGCTCGACGACGTCACCTCGACGCCGCAGCACGCGGAGGCTGTCGGTGCAGCCCATTAACGTGTTGCCACCAACCCGTGTCAGCAGGACCCCACCATCCGTCCCCCATCTCCAGGAGAAGCACATGAGCGCCCTTCGTTCCGTGACCGACGCAGACTTCCAGAGCACGGTCTTGTCCTCCGACAAGCCGGTCCTCGTCGACTTCTGGGCCGAGTGGTGTGGACCCTGCCGGCAGGTCGGGCCCGTCCTGGATGAGATCGCCAGTGAGCACGGCGACGAGATGGAGTTCGTGAAGATGAACGTCGATGAGAACCCCGTCACGCCGGCCAGCTACCGGGTGACCGGCATCCCTGCACTCAACGTCTACAAGGGCGGCGAACTGGTGAAGTCAATCGTCGGCGCGCAGCCCAAGGCAGCATTGCTGCGTCAGCTGTCGGACTTCATCGACGCCTGAGAGCTCCCTCAGGATCGGCGCGCGGACTGACGCCGGCCGGTCCCCGCGCCACCTCGGGACGTAGCGCTCCCAGCCATCGTTCCAGCGCCTCCTCGACCTCGCTGCGCCACCACATGACGTTCCGCAGCTCCAGACGTAGCAGTGGATAGCGCGGGTGTTGATGAACCGTCCTGAACCCCACGGCCGTCAAGAAGTCCACCGGCAGGAAGCACTGCAGTGGTTGGGACAGCACGTCTCCGTATGCTTCTAGTGACCTGGCGCCCCGCCGGCGCAGGGCGTCTTTGACGACCGACTGGATCAGCACCCGACCCAGACCTGCCTCGGTGAACTCGGGCATGATCCGTGCCGACATCAAAACCACCGAGTCTCGGCTGGGGGGCCCTGCGCCGAAGGGCGGACGACCAGCGACGTACTTCGCCGGTGCGTACAGCGCAAAGCCGGCAACTTCTCCATCGACGTAGACGATTCGCCCGCAACGGCCCCATTCCAGCAGCACGCTGGACACCCAGTCGTTCTTGTCGTCGCCGCTCGCGCGGTGCGCGTCGTTCAGCGAACGGTTGGAGCGGCCGGTCTCCCAGAAGGTGCAGTCGAGGCAGGGGGTGGGCAGATCGGCGACGTTGTCAGCAGTGACAGGGACCAACCGCCGAGTCATCGGCGCTCGGCCGGGTTGCTCGCGTCGGGGTCCTCAGTCGCCGGCGGTTGCCTCAGCGTCTCAGCGTAGGACGTCAGTGGGCGTCGTCGCAGCAGAGCGGCGACGAAACCCGCGACACTGCCCAGAACAAGTCCGAGTCCCGCGGCCACCGAAGCCAACAGCCTGGCCGAACGCCAACTGGTCGAACGCGAACCGTTCACGGCCCTCCAACCCCCTCTGGCGTCCGACGCGGAGGCGTCTGCGCCTGGCGGCATCGTAGTGCGCGGTGGATAGCGGCCGCACTAGGGGGACAACGTTGTCCAGGCCCGACAACGTGGCCGGGCCCGCGGGCCGACGGGAAACGAACTTCGGAAAACTCGAGTTGAACTTCGGAAGGCTCGAGTTGAACTCAGAAGCTTACCACAAATGACGACACAAGTATTTATCGACTTATTGCTCCCTAGTTCTGACTGAAACTCGTTCGTCCGACTGCTTGGGAGGGTCCAGCAGAGCCATGATGCGCTGGAGGTCGTCAAGCGATGCGAACTCAACTGTGATCTTGCCTCGGCGTTGGCCGAGCTGAACCCGGCAGCGCGTCTCGAAACGTTCGGACAACTCGGCCGCGATCTCGTCCAGGCCCGGGGCGGCGAGGCGTCGGGGGCGCAGGGATCGCCGAGTGCCCTCGCCGACCGCCACCAGCTCTTCGAGCGAGCGCACTGACAAGCCCTCCGCAACGACACGTGTCGCCAGGCGGTCCTGTGCTTCAACGTCCTGGACGGCGAGCAGCGTACGCGCGTGCCCCGCGCTCAACACTCCAGCCGCGACTCGTCGTTGAACGGGCAAAGAAAGGTTGAGCAGCCTCAAGGTGTTCGATATCTGCGGCCTTGACCGGCCGATCCGCTGCGCGAGTTCGTCATGCGTACAGCCGAAGTCGTCCAGCATCTGCTGGTAGGCGGCAGCCTCCTCGAGCGGGTTGAGCTGAGCGCGATGCAAGTTCTCGAGCAGGGCATCTCGCAACAGGTCATGGTCGGCGGTGTCTCGGACGATCGCAGGGATGGTCGGCAGTCCCACCACCTGCACCGCTCTCCAGCGCCGTTCCCCCATGATGAGCTCGAACTGCTCGTCTTCTAAAGGCCGCACCACCACCGGCTGCAGCAGTCCCACCTCAGCGATGGAGTGCACCAGCTCCGCCATCGCGTCCTCGTCGAAGTTCTGCCGTGGCTGGCGAGGGTTGGGGCGAACAGATCCCACGGGCAGCTCCGCGAAGTACGCAGACACCGGCGTTGAAACCGCGCTGACCAGGGGTCCGATGTCGGTCAGGTCAACAGGTTCACTCGCTGGAGGACCCGCAGCGCGGGGTGCCTGTCCGCTGGGAATGAGCGAGCCGAGGCCGCGCCCAAGACCCCGTCGCGGAGCGGTCACAGTGCGACCTCCTGTTCGGCCAGCTCAGCGGCGACCCTGCGATATGTCAGAGCGCCGATGGAGCTTGGATCATAGGTCAGCACGGTCTGACCATAGCTGGGAGCTTCGGAGATCCGCACTGACCGCGGCACCGCGCTGTCGAGCACTTGTCGAGGGAAGTGCTGCCGAACCTCAGCAGCAACTCCCGCCGCCAAATTGGTGCGGCCGTCGAACATCGTGAGCACGATGGCTCCGACTCGAAGATCGGGGTTGAGGTGCCCTTTGACCTGCTCGATGGTCCGCAGCAGCTGGCTCAGGCCCTCCAGGGCGTAGTACTCACACTGAATGGGAATCAACAGCTCCCGCGCTGCGGTGAGTGCGTTGACGGTGAGGAGTCCCAGGGAAGGCGGGCAGTCGATGAAGACGTAGTCGTAGCGCCCGCTTTCGTCAACGTCCGCCAGTAGCCGGCTCAAGGCCGTGCGCAGCCGCGACTCTCGCGCCGGTAACGGGACCAGCTCGATCTCGGCACCAGCGAGGTCGATGGTGGCAGGCGCCACGAACAACCCCGGGACTTGCTCACAGGGGACGACCACATCGGCCAACAACCGAGACGAGGTCAGGACGTCGTATGTGCTGAGGATGCCCTCCTGGTGGGGGACTGAGAGAGCCGTGGACGCATTGCCCTGGGGGTCAAGATCGATCAGTAGCACTCGGAGGCCGTGCAGGGCCAAGGCGGCCGCGACGTTCACCGCCGTGGTCGTCTTGCCCACACCACCCTTCTGGTTCGCCACCACCATGACCCGGGTGGCGGCGGGGCGCGGGAGACCGCTGAGGACAGGACGACCTTGCTGGCCGCCGAAGGAGTGCTCCGCGGACCGGTCGAGCTTGGCGCGCTGCGCCGCGGATGGGCCGTCCTGGGGTCCGGTTTCACGTGAAACTGGCCACCCCAACCCCCGAGGAGAATTCTCGACTCGAGTAGGCCACCCCAGCCCGGCAAATACCTCGCCACTGTGCTCGCCTACTGGGGAGACGTGAGCGTTGTCGATCACCATCGTGGCGAGACTATCCGCACCACGGTCGTGGGTTCTGGTAGCACGCCAGCGCCGACGCTGACAATGTCGGCGTCAACCACGCCGAGGTCACGTAGATACGGGCGTGCAGCGTTCAGCTCCTCGCTACCACGATTACCTTTCATGGCCAACAGACAGCCACCTGGGCTCACCAGAGGTAGGCACCACCGCACCAGGCGTTCGAGCGGAGCTAACGCTCGCGCGGTGACGACGGTGAAACACTGGGTGCCGTGCAGTTGTTCGGCGCGAACCCGAACAACGTGCGTGTTGCGCAGCTTCATGGTCTCGACAGCTTCGTGCAGAAAAATGCTTCGGCGAAGCATCGGCTCCACGAGAGTCATGGACAGGTCAGCTCGGGCCGACGCAAGCACCAGGCCCGGGAGGCCGGCTCCAGAACCGATGTCGGCGACGGCGGCGTCCGCCTCGATGAGCGGCGACAGTACGACACAGTTGAAGATGTGCCGTACCCACAGCCGTTCCACCTCACGCGGTCCGATCAGGCCTCGGGCTGGGCCCACGTGGCTCAACAACTCGACATATCGCTTGATCGCCGAGGCGTCGCCTGGCCAGTATCGATCCAGAACCGCCTGTTCGGGCGAGGCTGTTTCACGTGAAACGGGCATCAGTGTCCTGCGGCAGACAGGCTAGAAAGCTGCAAGCCCCCAGCCGGCCGCTCAGCTGGCCGGAAGAATGAGCACGCATCGGGTGGGTTCCACACCCTCAGACTGGCTCACGAGACCGGCCTCGGCAACGGCGTCGTGGACGATCTTGCGCTCGAACGCTGACATCGGTGCCAGCTTCACCGCTTCGCCGTTCCCCCCCACCTCGTCGATCGCCTCCTGCGCCAGGAGCACGAGGTTTTTGCGCACCTCTGCTCGATACCCACCGACATCGAGCATCAACCTGGAGCGTTCACCCGTCTGACTGAACACCGCCAGCCTGGTGAGTTCCTGAAGGGCCTCAAGCACCTCACCGTCGGGACCGACCAACGGGTCCAGGTCCGGTCCAACGATGGAGACCAGAGCCCGGTCTCCTTCCACGTCCATGTCGAGATCTCCGTCAAGGTCGGCAATGTCGAGCAACTCTTCGAGGTAGTCAGCCGCGATGTCACCTTCCACCTCTAGACGGTTAGGTGCCGACGGCTCGGCTTCCTCGGCCAGTTGGGGTGGCGTTTCGGTGCTGCTGGTCATGGAGCGCTCCTGTGAAATGGGCTATCTGCTCTTGCGTTGACTTCGGGTCTGCTTCTTAGGTTGGGCTCTGCGAACGGGCGCAGCAGCCTTTACCGTCGTCTCCGCTACCGGCGTGACAGCGGCAGAGGGAGCCTTGCGGGCGTCGCGGGCCTTCTTTGCGTCGAAGGCCGGCGTACCCGGCGTCGGATTGTTGCGGATGACGTAGAACTGTTGCCCCATGGTCCACAGGTTGGAGGTCGACCAGTACAGCAGTACCCCGATCGGAAAGGCGATGCCTCCCACCGCGAACACGACGGGAAGTACGTACAGCAGGATCTTCTGTTGCTGCGCGTACTGACCTGTGAGCGCTGACTCCGGCATGTTCTTGCGCATTAGCTGACGCTGCGTGGTGAACGTAGTGATGGTCATGAGCACTACCAGGCTCAGGGTCAGCACACGGGTCGCGGTCGAGTCCGCACCGGTGAAGGAGTCGGAGATCCGTACGCCGAAGAGCTGACCCTCACGCAGCGTGTCAGCAAGATCGTTATCCATGTAGCCCACGCCCTCGCCACTAGCCGCTTTGCGCAGCGTGCGAAAGAGCGCCAGGAAGATGGGCATCTGCAACAACAGTGGGAGACAGGATGCCAGCGGATTGGTGCCGGTCTCCTTGTACAGCTTCATCGTCTCTTGGGTGAGCCGCTCCCGGTCGTGCTTGTACTTCTGCTGCAGATCCTTGACCTTGGGCTGGAGCAGCTGCATGTTGCGGCTGTTCTTGATCTGCTTGACGAACAGCGGGATCAGCGCGGTCCTGATGACGACCGTCAGACTGATGATGGACAGCGTCCAGGACACACCCTGGGAGGCACCCAGCCCGTCGAAGAAGAGTCGATGGAAGAGGACCAGAATGCCCGATGTCAGGTAGTAGAGCGGCGTCAAGATGGTGTGCCCCACGTTGACGAAGAAGTCGATCATGCGGGCTCCTCTTTTGTCGTCATCGTCTCGGGCCTCTTCCACCAGGCGAAGCTGGCCGGTACCGGATCCAGACCGCCGGCCGCCCAAGGGTGGCAACGTTGAAGCCTACGGGCTGCCAGCCAAAGCCCGCGCAGGGCACCGTGGCGCTGAACGGCATCGAGCGCATAAGCCGAGCAAGAGGGGTAGTACCGGCACACTTCCCCGTAAAGGGGGCTGATGGCCCAGCGGTAGCCGCGCAGCAACAGCACGACAACGCGCGTCACGCCAACCCCTTGTGCGCTCGCTGCAGACAGCGACCGACATCGGAGCTCAGGCGCGCGAAGGACACCTCGGCCGCTGCTGGATTCGCCCGGATGACCACCGCGGCGCCGGACAGTTCGTCCAACCAGGGACGACTGGCATGCCTGAGTCGGCGCTTGACCTTGTTGCGCACCGTCGCCGCACCCACGGCTTTGCTGACGACGAAGCCCAGACGCGCCGGCGCTCCTCCTCGCTGCTGGACGGCGTGTACGACGATCGTTCCGCAGCCGACACGGTGACCCCGCTGGACCACGTGACGGAATTCGGCTGACCGGCGTAACCGATGGACGCGCGCCAGCACGATGCCCCGACCTACAATCAGGCAGCGAGCCGGCTGCGGCCCTTGCGCCTGCGGCCCGCGAGAATGGAGCGTCCCGCCCGGGTACGCATCCGCAGGCGGAAACCGTGCGTCTTGCTGCGACGGCGGTTGTTCGGCTGGAAGGTGCGCTTGCTCACGGACTCAACTTTCGTATGGTACGGGACGCGGGCCGGCGAGGCATCGACCCCACAAGTCGACATGTCTCGATGTCGACGTCAGGTCGCTGTGTCGTGAACCGGCGTACGAGAGGATAATCGGCGGCTCGGTCAGCCCACAACGTATCGAGCGCCGACTGGCCAACGGTACGCGTCGCTCAGGAAGTGGTCAAACCGCCGTCGGCTCTCGTAGTTCTCGCCTGCCGACCCATCCCCGTCCCTACATTTTCTCGGAGGGCTGTGGACAACGCTTGAACCCGAGCACAGATTGTTGTTAGCGTCCCAACCATACCGACGGTTCTTCCCCCGTCGCCGCGGCGCCTCGGACAGATCGCATCTTTATGCACAGGCTGTGGACAACTGTGTGGATGCGAGCGTCAGCATAGCTATCGGACGAGAGGCTGAGTGAACGCGACGATGACCGAGTTCAGCGATCTCGCCAATGCGTGGGCAAAGTTGGTCGACGAGCTTCCCGCCAGCCATCGCGCCTGGCTGACTGCGTCGCAGCCGGTGACGCTTCACGAGAACACGGCCATCATCGCCGTCCCGGACGAGTTCACACGCAGCCAGCTGGAGACACGGCTGAGGACCCGCCTCGAGGACACCCTCAGCCGGTTTCTGGGCACGACAGTACGGCTGGCCGTCACCGTCGACCCCTCGCTCAACGGCGCAGACGTCGGTGACGCCGAGCCCGAACCCCCGGACTCATTTCCCTTTCGCTCCGGTGGTCGCGAGTTGGGGATCGACGATGGCCTGGCAGCCGGCGACAGATCCTCATTGTCTGCGGCCGCCAGCGCTCGCGAGACTCGACTCAACCCGAAGTACGTCTTCGAGACGTTCGTAATCGGTTCGTCCAACCGCTTCGCCCATGCTGCGGCCTTTGCCGTTGCCGAGGCCCCCGGCAAGGCCTACAACCCATTGCTCATCTACGGCGACTCCGGGCTGGGCAAAACCCACCTCCTGCATGCGATCGGCCACTACGCCCGAAGTCTCTTCAGCGGCGCTCGGGTGCGGTACGTGAGCAGCGAGGAGTTCACCAACGACTTCATCAACGCAATTCGAGACGACCGGGCCGCCGGCTTCCAGCGCCGTTACCGCGATGTCGACGTGTTGCTCATCGACGACATCCAGTTCCTCGAGGGCAAGATCCAGACCCAGGAGGAGTTCTTCCACACCTTCAACACCCTGCACAACGCGAACAAGCAGATCGTGATCACGTCCGATCGCGCTCCCAAACGACTGGAGGCGCTCGAGGACCGCCTGCGCAACCGGTTCGAGTGGGGCCTCATTACCGATGTCCAGCCTCCTGACCTCGAGACCCGCATCGCCATCTTGCGCAAGAAAGCGGCGACCGAGCGGCTCACGGCGCCAGATGATGTGCTCGAATTCATCGCCAGCAAGATCCAGACCAACATCCGCGAACTGGAGGGCGCGCTCATCCGGGTGACCGCCTTTGCGAGCCTCAACCGTCAAAACGTCGACCTCACGCTGGCCGAGATCGTTCTCAAGGACCTCATCCCCGAAGGCGGAGAGCCAGAGATCACCGCTGCCGTGATCATCGCGCAGACAGCCGCCTACTTCAGTTTGTCCATCGACGACCTTTGCGGGAGCAGCCGCAGCCGGGTGCTCGTCACCGCCCGGCAGATCGCCATGTACCTTTGTCGGGAGTTGCCTGACCTGTCCCTACACAAGATCGGCCAACAGTTCGGCAACCGCGACCACACGACGGTGATGCACGCCGACCGCAAGATCAGGCAGCTGATGGCCGAGCGGCGCAGCGTCTACAACCAGGTCCGCGAGCTGACCAACCGCATCAAGCAGCAGGCGCGGCAGAAGTGAGTGACCAGAAGGTGCCCGCGCGCTCACAAGCTGGGGGCAACCCTGTGTACACAACACTGCGGAACGGCTCCGGTCCTGTGGATCGGGGTGCGTCGTCGACCGACGCACCCCGCGAGGTCCCCTGGCGCGAACGTCGCGTCCACACGTTCTCCACAACCTCGCCTTCGCACAGTTCCGCCTGGCCACCAGGCACGACGCGACGTATCCACATTGCCCACCGACGCTACGAACCCGATGGAAGTAACAGTCTCACTTCCTCAGCTCAACTGGGGCACGGGTTCGTGTCTGGGGACAAGCCGCCAGTTCCCGGTCTGAGCAGCGGCTGCGGCCGCGAAGTCGGCTCCCACCTAGCCGTACCGGCGGGTGTTGCACATGGCAGGATGCCCAACGTCCAAGTCCGTGACCATGCCAGGCAGGAGGTAGAGCGTGAAGTTCCGCGTTGACCGCGACATCCTGGCCGAGGCGGTCGCCTGGACTGCTCGTAGTATCTCCACGCGGCCGGGGACGCTGCCCCAGCTTTCCGGCATCAAGATCTCGGCTGCCTCTGAGGTTCTTACCCTGAGTGGCTTCGACTACGAGACGTCCGCGCAGGTGACGATCCAGGCCGACGTGGCCGACGAGGGAGAAGTCCTGGTCTCCGGGCGCCTGCTCGCCGACATCGCCCGGGCGCTCCCGCCGAGATCGGTGGACGTCGCGCTCGACGGCGCCAAGCTCTCGGTGACGTGCGGGAGTTCGCGCTTCAGTCTCCAGACCATGCCGGTCGAGGACTATCCAGCCCTGCCGGACATGCCCGCCGTCGCGGGCACGGTGGACGGGGACGATTTCGCTGCAGCCGTTGCGCAGGCGGTGACCGCCGCCGGTCGCGACGACATGCTGCCCGTGCTGACGGGGATCAAGCTCGAGATCGACGGGCCAACTTTGGCCCTGCTTGCCACCGACCGGTTCAGGCTCAGCCTGCGGGAGCTGCAGTGGCAGCCGATCGAGAGCGACCTGAGCACCAGCGCCCTGGTGCCGGCCCGCGTGTTGTCCGACATGGCCCGGTCGCTGTCCCCCGGCGCGGAGCTGAGCATTGCTCTGGGTGGTGGTGGCGCGGCCGACGGCCTGATCGGTTTCGAGTCCTCCTCGTCGACGGGTAGGCGGCGTACGACGACCCGCCTCATCGATGGCGCGTTTCCGAACGTTCGGCAGCTCTTCCCGAGCACCAGCGACATCGGCGCCCGGGTCGAGCTGGCCGAGCTGCTCGGCTCCGTCAAACGCGTGTCGTTGGTAGCTGGGCGCAACACCCCCGTCAGGCTCTCGTTCAGCGCCGAAACGGTCATCCTGGAGGCCGGCAACGGTGAGGAGGCCCAAGCGTCGGAGTCGCTCGGGGTGGTGCTCGACGGGGAAGACATCTCCATCGGCTTCAACCCTTCCTACCTGATTGACGGGCTCGGGGCGATCCACGGACCGCACGTGCACATCTCGATGACGCAGCCGGCTCGACCAGCGTCATTCACCAGCGTGACTGGTGACGGGGCCGACCCCGACCTGAGCTTCCGCTACCTGCTCATGCCACTACGCATGCAAAGCTGACTGACCGCCCCTGCGAAAGGACGACCATGGACATCGGACTCATCGGCCTCGGCAAGATGGGCGGCAACATGCGCGAACGGCTGCGCGCCGCCGAGCACACCGTCGTCGGGTTCGACCGCGATCCTGAGGCCAGCGACGTCGCCAGCCTCGAGGACATGGTGGCCGCCCTACCTTCTCCGAAGGTCGTGTGGGTCATGGTCCCCGCGGGCGATCCCACTCGGCAGACCATCGTCGCGCTCAACGAGCTGCTTGAGCAGGGCGATGTGGTGGTGGACGGGGGGAACTCGCGCTGGACCGACGACCAGGAGCACGCCAACCTCCTTGCCGAGAAGGGCATCGGTTTCGTGGACTGCGGCGTCTCAGGCGGCGTCTGGGGACTCGAGGTGGGCTATGCCCTGATGTGCGGCGGCGACGCCGACAACGTGGCCAAAGTCCAACCGGCGTTCGACGCGCTGAAGCCCGAGGGGGACTCGGGCTTCGTCCATGCCGGCGAGGTGGGGGCGGGCCACTTCGCCAAGATGGTCCACAACGGCATCGAGTACGCGATGATGCAGGCCTACGCCGAAGGCTGGGAGCTGCTCAGGGCCATCGACGTGGTCGACAACGTGACGGATGTCTTCGACTCCTGGCGGTCCGGCACCGTCATTCGCTCTTGGTTGCTTGACCTCCTCGTGGCGGCGCTCAAGGACGACGACAAGCTCGACCACATCGCGGGCTACGCGGAGGATTCCGGTGAAGGGCGCTGGACGATCGAGGCAGCCATCGACAACGCAGTGCCTCTGCACGCGATCACCTCGGCGTTGTACACGCGTTTTCAGTCCCGGCAAGAGGAGTCACCGGCCATGAAGGCAGTTGCCGCCATGCGCAACCAGTTCGGGGGCCACGCGGTCCGTGCTGTGGAGACGAGCGTCAAGCCGCTGGTGAAGTGACCCGCGCCCAGCCTCTGACCGCGTGACCTGTGTACGTCTCGCGTGTCGAGCTGGTCGACTTCCGGTCGTACCCGCGGCTTGACGTCGAGCTTCCCTCCGGGGTCGTTGCGTTCATCGGGCCGAACGGGCAGGGCAAGACCAACCTGGTCGAGGCCATCGACTACACGGCGACGCAGACGTCGCACCGGGTGGCAAGCGACCATCCGTTGGTGCGTGTCGGCGCCAGCCAGGCGATCGTGCGCACGAC
Source organism: Nocardioidaceae bacterium (assembly GCA_050996395.1). GTDB lineage: Bacteria > Actinomycetota > Actinomycetes > Propionibacteriales > Nocardioidaceae > JBPCRX01. The sequence continues at coordinate 7,685 of JBPCRX010000148.1, read as the reverse complement.
GATCAGGCGAGGTGACCGGCAGGCCCTGGTCGAGCTGGAGATCAATCCCGGCAGGTCCAACCGGGCACGGCTCAACCGCAGCGCCCTCACCCGGGCCAGGGACGCACTCGGGGTGCTCCGCAGCGTGGTGTTCTCGCCGGACGACCTCGACCTCGTGAAGGGCGACCCCGGGGTCCGCCGACGTTACCTCGACGACCTGCTCGTGGCACGCCAGCCCCGATACGCAGGCGTGCGGAGTGACTACGACCGGGTGCTGAGGCAGCGCACCATGCTGCTGAAGACGGCAGGTGGGCGCTCCTCGGGCCTGCGCAACGAAGGGGCGCTGTCTACCCTCGAGGTGTGGGACTCGCAGCTGGCCGCCAGGGGTGCTGAGCTGACCGCGGGTCGTCTCGAGCTGGTCGACGCCCTGTCGCCACATGTCGCAAAGCACTATACCGAGGTGGCGCAGGCAGTGCCGAGGGACCGCGGGGGCAATGATGCCGGCGTCACCTACCGGTGCTCCACCGAGCTGGGACGCAGCTGCACCCCTGCGGACATCGAGCAGGCCCTCCTGGCGTCCATCGCAGCTCGACGCGCCGAGGAGCTTGGCAGGGGCGTCACGCTGGTGGGGCCCCACCGTGACGACCTTGTCCTCACGCTGGGTGAGCTGCCGGCCAAGGGCTACGCCAGCCACGGCGAGTCGTGGTCCCTGGCCCTGGCGCTCAAGCTTGCCTCGTTCGAGGTTCAGCGGTTCGACTCCGACGACCCCGTACTCATCCTTGACGACGTCTTCGCCGAGCTCGACGAGCTGCGTCGCGATCGACTGGCCACCTTGGTTGCGGCGACGGAGCAGGTGCTCGTGACGGCCGCCGTCCCCGATGACGTGCCAGCCGGCCTGACCGATCAGCGGTTCGATGTCTCGAACACGATGGTGACCCGTGGCTGACGAGGAGGTTCCGTGCCCGGACCATCAGAGCACCGGCCTGGACCTGGCTCGGGCGGTGGCAGGAGCGCTGCGCCGCGCCGCCTTGCCGCCTGCGGGCAGAACGCGAAGACAGTCCGTCCGCAACAGCACCGAGCTCTCGGGTGCGCACCCCGACCGACGCGACCCGACGCTCGTCGGCGCCGAGGTGGACAGACTGGTCGACGAGAGCGGCTGGGCCACCGAGGTGGCGGTGCACGGGGTGTTCGGGCGCTGGTCGTCCATCGTCGGCGTCGAGGTGGCGGCGCACTGCACACCTGAGGCGTACACCGACCGGCGTCTGAGGGTGCGCACCGACTCCACCGCCTGGGCCACCCAGCTCCGGCTGCTGGCTCCCACCGTCGTGCGGCGCCTCAACGAGGAGCTCGGGGATGGCACGGTGCTGCTCATCGACGTGCTGGGACCGCACGCGCCGTCGTGGAGCAAGGGCCGTCGGTCCCTCCGTGACGCGCGAGGGCCCCGCGACACCTATGGATGACGTTCGCCGCGCCCTGAAAGTGCCTGCAGACGATCTGACCAACCTTCAGTGACATGGGGGGTATCCAGCAACGCCCGCGTTGGCTCCGAACGCCGGTCACGGCCGCCTGAGGGCGGTTCACGCTGGGACCGTGTCCCCAGCTGCCGAAGTGGTGAGCCCTCCTGAGGCCCCTAGTGGCCTATACTGGGCGAGCATCCCAACAGCCGCCAAGACGTCGTCATGCTCGCACTCGAGGGCATCGCCATGATCGTTTTCGAGGCTCGAAGTCTGGAGGACGACGCGCGTGACCCAGTCGGACAGCGACACCTCGGTCCTCGGCGCCGTTGGTGGCGCCAGTGCGTCGCCATCGGCAGCTGAGCCGTCGTACGATGCCTCGGCCATCACCCTGCTCGAGGGGCTGGATGCGGTCCGCAAGCGTCCCAGCATGTACATCGGGTCCACTGGCGAGAGGGGCCTGCACCACCTCGTGTGGGAGATCGTCGACAATGCCGTCGACGAGGCGCTGGCCGGCTACTGCGACAAGGTCGAGGTGGCTCTGCTGGTCGATGGTGGTGTCCGGGTCAGCGACAACGGCCGTGGCATCCCGACCGGCATCCATACCGACTCCGGTGTGCCCGCGGTGACGTTGGTGCTGACCGAGCTGCATGCGGGCGGCAAGTTCGGTCAGGGCGGTTACAAGGTGTCGGGGGGACTTCACGGTGTCGGCAGCTCCGTGGTCAACGCGCTCAGCGCGCAGCTCACCGTAGAGGTGAGGAACGAGGGCTACCGGTGGACGCAGTCGTTCACCTACGGCGTCCCCGACGCCCCGCTCGACCGTCACGAGGCCACCGAGGAGACCGGCACGACGATCGCCTTCTGGGCCAGTCCGGACATCTTCGAGACGACCGACTACTCATTCGAGACGGTCGCGTCGCGGTTCAGGGAGATGGCCTTCCTCAACAAGGGTCTCGAGATCGTCGTCCGCGACGAACGTCCCGACCACGCAGCCGGCATCGCCGAGGCGGTGGCCGATCCCACCATCTCTGCCAGCGTCGACGGTGGCGCGGACGGGTTGCACGGCACGGCGACGGTCATCGAACGGCGTTTCCGGTACGAAGGGGGGTTGGTCGACTACGTGCAGCACCTCAACTCGACCAAGGACCCCGCCCACCGCAGCATCATCGCTTTCGAGGCGACGAGCGACCAAGCCGGCATGAGCCTCGAGGTCGCCATGCAGTGGAACCTCAGCTTCACCGAGTCCGTCCACACCTTCGCCAACACCATCAACACCCACGAAGGTGGTAGCCACGAGGAGGGTTTCCGATCAGCCCTCACCTCGACGGTCAACAACTGGGCCGAGGAGTGGGGCCTCATCAAGAAGCGCGAGGACCGGCTCTCGGGAGACGACGTGCGGGAGGGCCTGACCGCGATCATCTCCATCAAGATGGCGAACCCTCAGTTCGAGGGCCAGACAAAGACCAAGCTCGGCAACACGGAGGCCAAGTCCTTTGTGCAAAAGGTCGTCAACGACCAGCTCGGGGACTGGTTCGAGAAGTTCCCCGCTGAGGGCCGCGACATCATCCGCAAGTCGATCGCTGCGGCATCGGCCCGGCTGGCCGCCCGCAAGGCCCGCGACCTCGCCCGCAACCGCAAGGGACTGCTCGGTGGCGGCGGGCTGCCTGGCAAGCTGGCCGACTGCCAGTCGACCGACCCGGCGGAGTGCGAGGTCTTCATCGTGGAGGGGGACTCAGCAGGAGGTTCGGCCAAGGGCGGGCGCGACCCCCGGGTGCAGGCGATCTTGCCCATCCGCGGCAAGATCTTGAACGTCGAGAAGGCCCGCATCGACCGCGTCCTGGCCAACACCGAGGTCCAGGCGATCATCTCGGCACTCGGCACCGGCATCCATGACGACTTCGACGTCGACAAGTTGCGCTACCACAAGATCGTGATGATGGCCGACGCCGACGTCGACGGCCACCACATCCAGACGCTGCTGCTCACGTTGCTGTTCCGCTTCATGAAGCCGCTTATCGAGGGCGGCTACGTCTACCTCGCGCGGCCGCCCCTCTACCGGCTCAAGTGGAACAACCCCCACGCCCACGAGTTCGTCTACTCCGACCGCGAGCGCGATGCGTTGCTCGCGGCGGGGCTCGAGGCCGGCAAGAAGCTGCCGCGCGACAACTCGATCCAGCGGTACAAGGGCCTCGGCGAGATGAACGCCGAGGAGCTGTGGGATACCACGATGGACCCCGAGACCCGGGTGTTGTCACAGGTGACGCTCGACGACGCCGCGCACGCCGATGAGATCTTCTCGATCCTGATGGGCGAGGACGTCGAGCAACGGCGCTCGTTCATCCAGCGCAACGCCAGGGACGTCCGTTTTCTTGACATCTAGACACCTAGACACTGACAGAGGGACTACACGGTGACTGACGACGTGACGACCACCCCTGACGTGCCGGCAGGCGGCCGAATCGAGCCGGTCGAGCTGCAGACCGAGATGCAGCGGTCGTACATCGACTACGCCATGGCGGTCATCGTCGGCCGGGCACTGCCAGACGTGCGTGACGGGCTCAAACCGGTCCACCGCCGCGTCCTCTATGCCATGTATGACGGTGGCTACCGGCCCGACCGGGGCTTCTCCAAGTGTTCCCGAGTCGTGGGTGACGTCATGGGCCAGTACCACCCACACGGCGACACGGCGATCTACGACACCCTCGTCAGGTTGAGCCAACCCTGGGTGATGCGCGCGCCGCTGGTGTCCGGCCAGGGCAACTTCGGGTCGCCGGGCAACGACCGGGCAGCGGCGATGAGGTACACCGAATGCAAGATGGCGCCACTTGCCATGGAGATGGTGCGCGACATCGACGAGGGCACCGTCGACTTCCGCCCCAACTACGACGGTCGCGGCCAGGAGCCGGTCCTGCTCCCCGCCCGGTTCCCGAACCTGCTCGTCAACGGCTCCGCCGGCATCGCCGTCGGGATGGCGACGAACATCCCACCGCACAACCTCGTGGAGGTGGCCGACGGGGTGCAGTGGTCCTTGGCCCATCCCGACGCAACCCGGACCGAGCTTCTGGACGCGTTGCTCGAGCGCGTCAAGGGCCCAGATTTTCCACGTGGGGCGTTGCTCGTCGGCACTCAGGGCATCGAGCAGGCCTACCGGACCGGCCGCGGGTCAGTCACGATGCGGGCCATCGTCGACATCGAGGAGGACGCGCACAACCGCACCTGCCTGGTCGTCACGCAACTGCCCTACCAGGTCAACCCGGACAACCTAGCCCTCAAGATCGCCGAGCTCGCCGATTCCGGCCGGGTCCAGGGCATCGCCGATGTGCGTGACGACTCGTCGTCGCGCACCGGTCAACGGCTGGTCGTGGTGCTCAAACGCGACGCCGTGGCAAGGGTGGTGCTCAACAACCTCTACCGGCATACCCCGCTGCAGGAGAACTTCGGGTGCAACATGCTCGCGCTCGTCGACGACGTGCCGCGCACTCTCACTCTCGACCAGTTCGTGTCGAACTGGATCAGCCACCAGATCGACGTCATCCAACGGCGCACGCGGTACCGGCTGCGCCGCGCCGAAGAGCTCGCCCACGTGCAGCGCGGCCTCGTCAAGGCGCTCGACGCTCTGGACGAGGTGATCGCGCTGATTCGGCGTAGCCAGACCACCGAGGAGGCACGCGACGGACTTATGACGCTGCTCGACATCGACGAGATCCAGTCTCGCGCGATCCTCGACATGCAGCTGCGCAAGCTTGCCGCGATGGAGCGGCAGGCCATTGTCGACCGGCTTCAGCAGCTCGAGATCGAGATCGCCGACTTCCAAGACATCCTGGGCGACGAGACGCGCCAACGCTCCATCGTCAGTGGGGAGCTCACTGACGTCGTTGACAAGTTCGGGAACCCTCGACGCACTCAGATCATCCCGGCCGACGGTGACCTCTCGATCGAGGACTTCATCCCTGACGAGGATGTCGTGATCACCATCACCAGGGGAGGTTACGCCAAGCGGACCAAGGCCGACCTCTACCGCGTCCAGAAGCGCGGAGGCAAGGGCGTGCGCGGCGCGGCCCTGCGTGGCGACGACCTGGTCGAGCACTTCTTCTCGTCCACCAACCACCACTGGCTGCTCTTCTTCACGACGGCCGGCCGGGTCTACCGGACCAAGGCCTACCACCTTCCGGAGGCAGCCCGTGACGCCAAGGGCGGCCACGTGGCGGGGCTGCTGTCGTTCCAGCCTGACGAGCAGATCGCGCAGGTGCTTGCGATCCGTGACTACGAGCAGGCGCCGTACCTCGTGCTGGCCACCCGCCGGGGTTACGTGAAGAAGACCCGGCTCGCAGACTACGACTCGCCTCGCCAGGCCGGGGTGATTGCGGTCAACTTCCGGGAGGAGGACGACGAGCTGATCGGCGCGGAGCTGGTGACGGCCGTCGACCATCTCCTGCTGGTCTCGCGCAAGGGGCAGTCGGTCCGCTTCCGGGCAGACGACACCCAGCTGCGTCCTATGGGGCGTGCGACCTCGGGCGTCACAGGTATGAAGTTCCGCTCGGGTGATGAGTTGTTGTCGATGTCGGTCATCCAGGCCGATGCGGCCGGCGAAGACGGAGACGCTACGCCCATCCGCTATGTCTTCACGGTCACCGACGGCGGCTGGGCCAAGCGCACCGACGTGGCCGAGTACCGACTGCAAGGGCGAGGCGGCACAGGCATCAAGGCCATGAAGCTGGCGGATGCCCGCGGCTCGCTGGTCGGCGCCATGGTCGTCACCGACGCCGATGAGGTGATGGCGGTCAAGGCGAGCGGACAGGTGACACGCTCGGCTGCACGCGACGTGCCGGCCAAGGGACGTGACACCATGGGCGTCAAGTTCGTGATGGTGAGCGGCTCTGACTCGGTCGTCGCCATTGCGCGCAACATCGAACGGGAAGTAGAAGCCGAGCTTCTCGACGAGACACCTGTAGCAGAGGGGATCAGCGCCCCCGACGACGCAGGCACCTCGGTCTCCGTGGACGACGGCGCACCGGGTTCGCAGAACATGGAGCCATCGCAGGAGGACGAAGCCCGATGAGCAGCACGAGCGACAACCGGCCACTGGTTCCGCGTCGCACACTCAGCGACCGCAATCCCTCCGACGCGTCTGAGGCGCTTCTCAGCTCGGGTCCCGCCGTCCCCGCCTACCAGAGTCAGAGCATCGACTCGGTCACTGAACGCAGCTCCACCCTGCCCCCTCCGCCGAGCGCTGCTCCGCCCGGCTCACCTGTACCGGCTCCGCAGGCTCAAACGGTGTCAGAGCCGTCCATCGACCGCCGGGTCGAGAAGGCCGCGGCCAAGGCGCAGCAACGGTCCGCAGCCTCCTCGTCCGCCAGGACGAGAAGCGTGCGCCGGGCGAAGCTCCGAGTGGTCCGTGTCGACCCGTGGTCGGTGACCAAGGCCGCGTTCTTGCTGTCCATCGCCTTTGGCATCATGTGCGTGGTCGCGGTCTTCCTCGTGTTCTCGATCATGGATGCCGCCGGTTTGTGGGACAGCGTCAACAAGACGATCCAGGGTCTGGTCAACCAGAAGCCCGCAGATGCGTTCGACATCAACAAGTACGTCGGCATGCGCCGGGTCATGGGCATCACGATGCTCGTGGCCGCCATCGACGTCGTTCTCATCACCGCGCTTGCCACACTGGGCGCCTTCCTCTACAACATGTCGGCATCGTTGCTGGGTGGCCTCGAGGTCACACTGGCCGAGGACCTGTCCTAGTGCTATCTGGGGGGCCACCTGTCCGGCGTCTCGTCGCTGGCCAGATGTTGAGAGCGTGTGCTGCGCCATGGGGTAGCCTGCCCCGTTGACATCGACAACCCCGCGGGGCCTATAGCTCAGACGGTTAGAGCGCTTCCCTGATAAGGAAGAGGTCAGAGGTTCAAGTCCTCTTAGGCCCACCCGCTCACCAGGCCGACGGCCGCGCGCACCGCCGTGGACTGGGCCCTCGGCCGTAGCCATCAGCTTCTGGCTCCCCACCTGCGTCGTGATTGAAGCCACCCGGGACCTGATCACCGGCCACCAAACAGACGCGACCATGCTTGGCATGGTGCTGACCGCCCTCAGCGTGGCGCTGATGCCGGTGCTCGGCACAGCCAAACGTCGGCTCGGCGCGCAACTGGACACCAAAGCGACCGCGGGTGAGGGCACCCAGAACTTCATGTGCGCCGCCCAGGCAGGCGCCGTACTCATCGGCCTGGCTGTAACAGCCGCCTGGCCTGGTAGCTCCTGGGT
>JBPCRX010000078.1:0-16491 GCA_050996395.1 Nocardioidaceae bacterium | reverse complement strand
CGTGGACTGGGCCCTCGGCCGTAGCCATCAGCTTCTGGCTCCCCACCTGCGTCGTGATTGAAGCCACCCGGGACCTGGCTGTAACAGCCGCCTGGCCTGGTAGCTCCTGGGTCGATCCCACGATCGCGCTCGGCATCGCCGCCTGGTCCATCCGAGAGGGCGTCGCAGCCTGGCATGGCGAGGAGTGTTGCTGATCGCCCCGGCGCGGATCTCCTGTGGCCTTGAATCGATCCGGCCAGACGGCCGGTGGGCGTGTCTGTGAGTGGTCGTGCTAGGTGCTCATGTCTGGGGCCTGGTCACCGAGCAGGTCTCCCAGCAGCGCCTCCACACGCGCTTTGATGTCGTCGCGGATGGGCCGTACCTGGTCGATTCCTTGGCCCGCGGGGTCGTCGAGTTCCCAGTCTTCATAGCGCTTGCCAGGGAAGATGGGGCAGGTGTCGCCGCAACCCATGGTGATGACGACGTCGGATTCTTTGACAGCATCGATGGTGAGGATCTTGGGGGTGGCACTCGTGATGTCTATGTGTTCCTCGGCCATGGCCCGGACGGCGATGGGATTGATCTCGTCTGCGGGTTCCGAGCCGGCCGACAACACAGTGACCCGGTCCCCACCCAAGCGGGTCAAATATCCGGCTGCCATCTGAGAGCGGCCAGCGTTGTGGACGCACACGAACAAGACGGTGGACGTTTCGGCCACGGCAATTACCTTTGGGCGACAGGCGTACCGCGTCGATGCCCGCCGCCGATCAGCATCCCGAGGTCAGCCAACGCTTCTGTGCGGACCGTGTAGTAGACCCACACACCTCGTTTGCTGCGGTCCAGCAGTCCGATCTCGTGCAACACCTTGAGGTGGTGGCTGATGGTCGGCTGCGTCAGGTCGAACGCCTCGGCTAGATCACACACACACGCTTCGCCACCGGCGTGAGACGCTACCAACGACAACAGGCGCAGACGGACCGGCTCGGCCAGCGCCTTCAACAGCGGTGCGATTCGCGCAGCCTGGTGCACGCTCAGCGGTTCATGCAACAACGGCGAACAACAGGCCACGGTTTGAACGGGGGTCAGCTCGAGCAAAGACTTAGACACGTGTCTATGTTGACATGGATCAATGTCCATGGCAATCTGGCATGACATGGACACTCATCAATACTTGAAAGGCGCAACATGTCTCGGCTTCAGCTCGCTCTCAACGTCGACAACGTCGACGAAGCTGTCACGTTCTACTCCAAGCTGTTCGGCACCGAGCCCGCAAAACACCGCCCCGGCTACGCCAACTTCGCCATCGCCGAGCCGCCGCTCAAGCTCGTCCTGCTGGAGAACCCAGGCAAGGGTGGCTCGCTGAACCACCTGGGCGTTGAGGTTGCCGATGTCGAGACCGTCGACGCCGAGCAGACGCGTCTCGCCGCAGATGGCCTCGCCTCGATAGACGAGCGCGGAACCACCTGTTGCTACGCCAAGCAGGACAAGTTTTGGGTACAAGGCGCCCCCAACGGTGAGCCGTGGGAGATCTACACTGTCCTCGCCGACAGCCCCACGTTCAAGGACGACACCGACAGCCATGCCTCGTGCTGCGGAATCGACTCGACGCCAACTGGCGAACCAGCCGCAGCCGCCTGTTGTTAGCGAGATGCCTCAATAGCGCCCACCCCGCGAGGTCCGGGTTCTGGTTTGGACGACGACGATGACAAGGTCGACCCGAAAGGGCACAACCCATGAGTGAGATCACCAACAGCCTCGACATTCGTGAAGCTGTCCGCCGCCGCTACGCTGAGGCCGCATCCCTCGCGGCGGCCGGTGCGACCAACCAAGCACGGGCTCTGGAAGCAACTCACTGCGAAGATGTGGCGCCCGTCGGCACCGGCGACGAGCGAAGCCGCGGCGCGTTCGGCGGTGACCTCTACAGTGCCGACACCGCCGTCGGAGCAACCGACACTGCAGTGGCGGCGTCCCTTGGTTGTGGAGTGCCGACCGCCGTCGCCGACCTGCACCCAGGCGAGACGGTGCTGGATCTCGGTTCCGGAGGCGGTGCTGACGTACTCATCTCCGCGCGAAGAGTTGGACCGACCGGCAAGGCGATCGGACTGGACATGACTGTCGAGATGCTGGAGCTTGCCAGGAGCAACGCCGCCGAAGCAGGCGCGACCAATGTCGAGTTCGTTCACGGCTATCTCGAAGACATCCCACTGCCCGACAACAGTGTCGACGTCGTGCTATCCAACTGCGTCATCAACCTCGTCGCTGACAAACAGGTCGTGCTGAACGAAGCCGCCCGAGTGCTGCGCCCCGGTGGACGATTCGCCGTCTCAGATGTCGTCGCCGATTCCGACATGGACGACGACACCCGAGCGGATATGGGGCAGTGGACCGGTTGTATCGCCGGCGCCCTCACCACCGACGAGTACCACGCTGCCCTGACCGCTGCCGGCCTGGCAGGCATCGAGATCACCGAAACGCATCGGGTTCACAGCCACGCCGCCAGTGCGATCGTTCACGCAGTCAAAGCACAGCCGACTCACTAGTCCAGCTCGGCCGAGGCGGCGTCTCCTGAGTCGACCGCGACCGGCCGCCACCTTCTGCTCCGCGACCTGGGCTTGTTGTTAGAGTCGGGAGCGAAGACCGTGAGCCGGCGTTGGCGCCGTGACAACGAAGAGGTCCAGTCTTCCGTCGGCAATCGACACTCACTCGAGGGAGATCCATGATCAAGAAGATGCTGTCGCTCGCCGTCGCCGCAGCGGTGGCAAAGCTGGTGCTCGACAAGTTGACGAGTTCTGACCACGAAGCCGACCTGTGGGCTGAGGCCACCGACCCTGTCGACTCGACCCGGTAGCCCTGTGGTTGTCGAGACCGCTCCGGGGACGTAGCTCAACTGGCAGAGCACTGCCTTTGCAAGGCAGGGGTTGAGGGTTCGAGTCCCTTCGTCTCCACCTCGATGCACATCTTTTTGAACCGACGCGCGATGGGGCTACTGCTTGTCGCCGTCGCGCTGATGTCGGTCATGGTGTGGCTCGGGCTGTGGCAACTGGGTGCCTATGACCAGCACCAACGCGACTCCTCGGTCAGCGCGGAGCATCAACAACCCGTGCCGCTCGACCAGCTGCTGGGCCCGGACCAGGCCTTTCCCAGCGCGGCAGTGGGGCGACCGGTCGAGGTCTCGGGGCGCTTCGTGACCGGTCAGTTCTACGTCCGTTCGTTCGACGGAGCGGTCCGAACCTACGCCGTCGTCACTCCCCTGCTGACCAGCACCGGCTCGGCAGTGCTCGTAGTGCGCGGGTCGAGCGACGTCGCTGCCGCCAGAGCACCGAGTGGACAGGTGCGGGTGACCGGCGTGCTCGAGCCATCGCAGGCTGCCGCTGCCCCGCTGAGCAACGACCGGGTCACCAACGGGATTCGCATCGCGGGCCTGGTGTCCGAGGTGTCCCGGGACCTGTACGACGGTTACCTTGTCGCGACCGACGGCGTATCGGCCACCGAGCTGGCCGCCGTCGAGCCACCGCTGCCGCAGGCGTCTCGACTGGCCGGCCTCCGCAACCTGCTGTATGCGGTGCAGTGGTGGGTGTTCGCCGCCTTCGTGGCGTTCATGTGGTGGCAGACCGTCAAGGATTCCGAGACGGGCGTGGGATAGCGTCTCACCCCGTGAGTGGCTATCTGATTCGATACCGCGTGATGGCCTACATCGTGGGGGTACTGCTCATCGTGCTGGTGCTGGTCGGGGTGCCGCTCAAGTATCTCGCCACTGACGGCACTGCGCCCCAGCATGTCGGCGAATGGATCACCACCTACCTCGGTATCGCCCACGGGTGGCTCTACATGATCTTTCTGGTCATGGCCGCCCTGCTGGCCCGCAAGGCTCGGTTTCCGCTGCCGTTCACGGTTCTCGTCCTGCTGCTGGGGACGATTCCGATCCTCAGCTTCTGGGGTGAACGCAAGGCGACGGCCCGGGTCCGTGCACTCCAGGTCAACGGGCTGGCCAACGGCCCCGGAACCTAGATCTCTCGACGCTCCAGGGGCTCGTCGGGAGTGGTCGGCTGGTGCGACCCGACCGACTCCTGCGATGCCAGCGGCGCTGTGGGAGCAGTGTCGGACTCATCCGTCGACGCTCCGGACGAGGCGGCGTCGTCCGCGTCCATTACTACGGCAGCGTCATCGGCGGCTGTCGGGTCCACTGACGTCGCCCCCTCGTACGACGAGGTCGAAGCGGCTGCGGTGTCGCGACTAGCGGTCCACGCCGGGTCGGCGTCGCGACCGGTGAGCCGCGCGTAGACGAAGGCGGCGACGCCGCTCAGACCCAGCACGATCAGCAAGTTGCGTAGCCGGTGGGTCTCCTTCTTGGGCTCCTCGACCAGGCCCAGTCTCACGGCCGCCTTCTGGCCTCGGTCCTTGGTTGCGGCGACTGCGGTGGCCGCCGCAGGGGTGATCTTGTCGCGAGCGTCCTCGACCATGGGTGCGAGTCGCTCCCGGGCGTCGTCGACCATGGGTGCGAGTCGATCGCGCGCGTCGTCGACCACGGGTGCGAGTCGATCGCGCGCGTCGTCGAGCGCGGGCCCGACGGTGGACACCACCGTCGACACGGCGTCGTGGGTGACCGACCCGATCTTGTCGATCGCAGCCTCTGCTGCGGGCTTGACCGCCATCCGAGCGTCGTCAGCAACCAAGGCGAGCCTTGTGCGGGCATTCATGCGGGCCACCGCGGAACCTTCCAATCTGATGTCGTACGTCGCGAGAGCGAGACGTCGTCGCGTTGGTGTCTACTCTCGCCTATCCACGCTCCCCGCACCACATCCGGGTCGGACTCCGTTCGCGGCTTGGCTCGTCTGCAAAGATGGGACGGCAGCGGCGTCGAGCTGCGACGACCGGCAGGTCGAGTCCGTGCCAGCGACAGGAGACATGGTGGTCGAACAGGTCTACGCCACGTTGAAGACCAACCGGGGCGACATCGTCCTGCAGCTTTTTCCCGACCACGCGCCCAAGACGGTCGCGAACTTCGTCGGCCTGGCCGAGGGCACGCAGGAGTGGACCGATCCCAAGACCAGGCAGCCGCAGCAACAGCGCTTCTACGATGGGCTGGTGTTCCACCGGGTGATCGAGGGCTTCATGATTCAAGGGGGCTGCCCCGAGGGAACCGGCCGTGGCGGACCCGGCTACCAGTTCAAGGACGAGTTCCACCCCGAGCTGATGTTCTCCAAGTCCTATCTGCTGGCGATGGCCAACTCCGGACCCAGCACGAACGGCTCCCAGTTCTTCGTCACCGTCGCCCCCACCCCGCACCTGACCATGCGGCACACCATCTTCGGTGAGGTGGCCGACCAGCCGAGCCGCGACGTGGTCGACGCGATCGCCGCCATGAAGACCGGTCGTGGCGACCGGCCCGAGGAGTCGGTCGTGATCGAGAGCGTCGACGTCGAACGTCGCTGACGACCAGGCTGCTCGAAGAGGTGGTGAAGCCGTGACCGACACCGATCCTCGGGGTGCGAGCGCGGGCACGATCCCGCACTGCTACCGTCACACAGACCGGGAGACCTACATCTCCTGCCAGCGTTGCGGCCGGCCGATCTGTCCGGACTGCATGCAGCAGGCGTCGGTCGGGTTCCAGTGCCCCGAGTGCGTCAAGGCCGGTCAGGCGACGACTCGGCAGGCGCGAACCCCGTTCGGTGGAAGCCTGAACGGCGGCTCCGCAATCCTGACGATGGTCCTGATCGGTCTGAATGCGGCGTTCTTCCTGGTCGCCAACGCAACCGGCGGCACCAGCGGCGGCTTCGTCAAGACGATGATCTTGATCCCTGACGTCGACGCGCCGCGACTCGGCCTCGAGGGCGTCGCTCAGGGGTCGTACTGGCAGCTGATCTCGTCGACGTTCCTGCACGTCCAGGTGCTGCACATCGTGTTGAACATGGTCGGGCTGTGGATCTTCGGATCCTTCCTCGAAGCCCAGCTGGGCCGCTGGCGGTTCCTGGCCCTGTACCTGCTGACCGGGCTGGCCGGTTCGGTGTGCGTCTACTGGCTGGCCCCGGAGTACAGCTTGTCCCTCGGCGCTTCGGGTTCGGTGTTCGGACTGTTCGGGGCCGCTCTCCTGGTCCTGCTCCGGCAGCACCGCGACGTCTCACAGCTGCTCGTTCTGCTGGCGCTGAACCTCGCTCTCACCTTCACCGTCCGCGGCATCTCCTGGCAGGCACATCTCGGAGGGCTGGCGGCCGGACTGGGCCTGGGCGCTGCTTTCGTCTACGCCCCCCGCCAACAGCGGACAGCGGTGCACGCCACGGCGGTCGGCGGGCTGCTGGTGGTGTGCGTGGCGCTGGTAGCCGCCAGGACTGCCATCTTGACCTAGGCCGCCTGCGAGGTTGGTCATCCACACTGTGGACAAGTCCTGTGGAGAACTACATCTGTGTAAGTACGCGGGGGAACCGCAAGGTGAACGAACGGCTAACTACTCCCATTGGGTCGAGAAGACAAATCCCAAGGCAATGAGGCCCATGCCGATCACCAGGTTCCAGTTGCCGAGGTCGCGCAGGTACCGGATGCTGTCTCCGGCCAGGTAGAAGACCACGATCCAGATCAACCCCAGGACCCAGCACGTCACCATGACCGGCGCGACCCAGCGTCGTCCGCCTACTCTGCTGGGTTTGCGGGTCGCGGTGGGCGCGACGTAGTCCGCCTTCTTGCGGGGGCGTGACTCAGGCACGGCGACTCCTGTCCGGCAGCTTGGACTGAGCAGTAGCCTAACCGGTGTCAGCTCAAGGAGGGGGGAGTCCAGGCCGGTGGCGCAAATCGGAGGACGCCAGCATTCGGGTAGTCGGCGTCGGCGGCCTTGGGCTACGGCGTCGGCTCGCTGGGCCCGGACCCGTCAGCGCGCACAGCAAAGCTCGACCGCCTGGCGAGTGACAGTACCCGTGGTGTGCGTGTGCGCTGGTCTGCTCGCCACCACCTCCATGATCAACGCGCGTGGTACGGACCTGCGAGCCGGCCGGCATACCGACCTGATCGGACTGGTGAGTGAGCAGCGCGGAGATTTCGGGCGGTTGCGGCGCACGATGCATGCACTGCAGGCAAACGTGTAGACCCTGACGCAGCAGGTCGACAGCACTCAGCTCGATGAGCTCGATCAGCGCATCAGCAGGCTCAGCCCGGGGGCCGGCCTCACGTCGGTGATGGGGCCGGGCCTCGAGGTCGCGCTGGACGATGCACCGCTCGACCAGTCCGACACCGCCGACATCGACCCCAACCTGCTCGTGGTGCATCAAGGCGACATCCAGGCCGTCGTCAACGCGCTGTGGGCTGGAGGGGCGCAGGGCATCAGCCTGCAGAACCAGCGAATCGTGAGCACCACAGGGATCAAGTGCGTCGGGAACACCGTTGTCTTGCAGGGGGTTCCGTACTCGCCGCCCTACCGAGTGAGGGCGGTTGGCAACAGGGCGACGATGTACGCCGCCCTTCAGGCATCGGCGGGGGTACAGGCATACCTGGACTACACCGCGGCGCCGTACAACCTCGGCTGGTCACTGCGTGCCGACCCACAGGCGATGCTGCCGTCGTACGCCGGGTCGCCGACGCTGCAGTACGCCACCTCGGCGCAGTGACGTCACGCGTCAGCTCGTGGACGTGGTGGAAGCGGGGGTGGTCGTGGTCGTACTGCTCGTGGTCGTACTGCTCGTGGTCGTCTCAGTCGTGGTCGTCTCCGTGGGTGTCGTCTCCGTGGGGGTGGTCTCAGTGGGGGTGGTCTCCGTGGGGGGGGTCTCGGTCTGCGTCGCGGTGGGGGTCTCCTGTGGGCCGAGCGACACACTAATGAGGATCGTGTCGCCGTAGGGACGCTTGAGACCCGCCCCCGGGTCCTGGGCAGTGACCGTTCCGGCCTTGAGATCGGACTCCACGCTGCTGGGCACGACCTGGAAGCCTCGATCCTCCAGGACCTTGATGGCCTGTCGCTGAGTCGAGCCGACCACGCTGGGCACCTCGATGTAGCCCGTGGAGTAGTGAACATCGACCACGAAACCGACGGGCAGTGTGGTGCCAGCCACAGGGTCGGTGCTGGTCACCTGGTTCCTGCGGGCGGTGCTGTCCTCGTCCGCGATGGCGTTGACTTTGAGCTTCACCTCCTCGAGCTTCTGGGTAGCGGTAGCGAGGTTGCCGTCGGTGACGAAAGGCACGGTCGCTGTCTGGCGCCCCCCCGAGACGACGACGTCGACAGCCGTGCCCTCGTCGACCGGTTCGCCAGGGGTCTCACTCTGGCTCAGGATGTGCCCCTTGGCCACGCTGGCGCTGGTGGTGACCTCCGGGTCGCCCAGCAACAGTCCGGCGTTCTCGAGTCGTTGCTTCGCCTGGGCGACGGTCAGGTTGAGCAGCCTCGGCACGTCGGACTGAGGCACAGGGTCGGCAGCCATCAGCTTGGGTACGACGATCAGGGCTGCGATGACGGCTGCGGCCAGCAACAGGAGCAGCAGTGCCCACAACCAGGTGCGCCTCGTCGCCGGCGGCTCGTCACGGTGAGCGCCCACTGGCACCAGCCTGGTTGGGTCGGCTGCAGGAGGCACCGGCGGCAGGAAGTGCTCGGTCTCAAAAGACGCAGCGCCTGGCACAGCCGGAGCGAGCACGACCTGGCCGCGGAGCGCGCGGTCGATGTCGGCGCGCATCTGCGCAGCACTCTGGTAGCGGTCGTCGACCGGCTTGGACAGCGCCTTCAACGTGATGGCGTCGATCGCTGCGGAGATCTCCGGGTCGATGCTCGAGGGGGCGGTGGGTTCCTCTCGTACGTGTTGGTAGGCCACGGACACCGGTGAGTCGCCGATGAAGGGCGGCCGGCCGGTCAGCAGCTCGAACAGCAGGCATCCGGTGGAGTAGAGATCGCTGCGGGCGTCGACCTGCTCACCGCGCGCCTGTTCCGGTGAGAGGTACTGGGCGGTTCCCACTACGGCTGCCGTCTGGGTCATGGTCGACGACGAGTCGGCGATAGCGCGGGCGATTCCGAAGTCCATGACCTTGACGTCGCCGGCCGGAGTGAGCATTACGTTGGCCGGCTTGATGTCGCGGTGGATGATGCCGGCACGATGGCTGTAGTCGAGGGCGTCCAGCACGGAACCCGTGATCTCCAGTGCCCGGTCCGGGAGGATCTTGCGGCCTTCACGCAAGATGTCGCGCAGAGTCCGGCCCTCGACGTACTCCATGACGATGTAGGGCAGCATCAGCCCGCTGTCATCGGCGGACGGCTCCACGCCGGTGTCGTAGACGGCGACGACCGCCGGATGGTTCAGTGAGGCAGCAGACTGCGCCTCCCTGCGGAACCGAGCCTGAAACGTGGAGTCGCTGGCCAAGTCCGCCCGCAGCCGCTTGATCGCCACCGTGCGGCCCAGCCGCAGGTCGCGCGCCTTGCGCACCTCTGCCATGCCACCGCGACCGAGCAGTCCCGCAAGCTCGTAACGCCCGTCGCCGAGCATGGTGGGTTCCATGGTCATCGGTCAGCCCTTCGTCTCGTGCACATGAGTGGCGGAGGCAGCAGCCAGCGGCTCATCGCTGGATCACCGCCTGCATGACGTCGGCGGCGATGGGGCCGGCCAGGCCTCCTCCGGTGATGTCTGCCCGGTCAACACCTGTCTGCTCGATCAGCACCGCCACCGCCACCTGTGGGTCGTCCGCGGGAGCGAACGCGACCATCCAGGCGTAGGGGGACCGGGTCGCCGACGAGTTCGCGGTGCCCGTCTTGCCGGCCACCGACACGCCCTCGATCTGGGCCGGGGTTCCGGTGCCCGACTCGACGACGTCGACCATCATCTGGGTCAGGTCGTCGGCCACCGAGCCGGAGATCGCCTGATGCAGTACCTCCGGCTGCGCCTTGTCCAGCACGTCCAGTCCCGGTGAACGGACCTCCTGGACGACATACGGGCGCATCACCGCTCCTCCGTTGGCGATGCCCGCCGCTACCATCGCCATCTGCAACGGGCTGGCGGCCACGTCGAACTGCCCGATCGCGGACAGCGCGGTCTGAGGGGTGTCGAGGTCGGAGGGGAAGACACTGGCGGCGGCCGGCA
Organism: Nocardioidaceae bacterium; assembly: GCA_050996395.1. GTDB lineage: Bacteria > Actinomycetota > Actinomycetes > Propionibacteriales > Nocardioidaceae > JBPCRX01. Next base: position 6,478 of record JBPCRX010000078.1, on the reverse strand, counting down.
GCTCGTCGAGCACGTCGTCGCCGAAGCCGAACTCCTCGGCCTGCTGGCGCAGGGTGTCGGCACCCAGCTTGAGACCGAGGTCGCCGAATGCCACGTTGCACGAGACGACGAGCGCCTGCGTCAAGGTGATCTCCTTGCCTCCACAGTCCGAGCCGTTCTCGTTGGTCAGGTCATGGCTCGTCTGGGGCAGGTCGAGACTGGTGCCCCCTTTGACGATCGAGGTAGGGGCGTAGCCGTTGCTCAGGGCAGCCGCCGCGACCACCAGCTTGAAGGTCGAACCGGGCGGGTAGACCTGTTGCGTCGCCCGGTTGGTCAGCTTGTCCTCGGGTCCGTTGAGCAGCTGCTCGTAGGAGTCGCGCGCCGCGCTGAAGTCGTGCGACGCCAGGTCGTTGGGGTCGTACGTCGGCGAGCTCACCATCGCGAGGATCGCGCCGGTGTCAGGGTCGAGCGCCACCACCGCACCCTTGGTGTCGCCGGGAAGCGCGTCGAGGCCGTCCGCGGCGGCCTGCTGGGCGGCCGAGTCGATCGTGAGCAGGACACTCCCGCCCTTCGGCTGGTCATTTCCCATCAGGTCGAGGAACCGGTCGACGAAGAGCCGTGAGTCGCTACCGGACAGCACCGAGTTCTGGGAGTTCTCCACCGCCGTGGTGCCGTAGACGCAGGAGAAGTATCCGGTGACGGACGCGTACAGCTTCGGTTGGCTGTAGGTCCGCTGGAACTCGAGGTCGTCGTCAGACGGGATGCTTCTGGCCACGGTGTCACCATCGACGAGGATCGGACCACGCTCGCGTGAGCAGTCGGCGTCGCGAGCCCGACGGTTGCCGTTGTCGTCGTTGAGGTCGCCGGCCCGGAACACCTGGACGTAGTTGACGTTGAGCAACAGCAGCGCGAAGAGCACCAAGCTGGCGAGGGCGAGCACGCGGATGGGCTTGTTCACCGCATCCTCACCACCTGCGTCTCGTCGTCCGGCGAGGGCGGCGTCAGGTCGGGGGGAGGTTGCCGGGCCAGGTGGCTGATGCGCAGCAGCAGCGCGGCGATCATCCAGTTGGCCAGCAGGGACGAGCCGCCGTACGACAGGAACGGCGTGGTCAGGCCGGTGAGCGGGATGAGGCGGGTCACGCCACCGAGGACGACGAAGACCTGGAGCGCCATGGTGACCGCGAGCCCCACCGACAGCAGCTTGCCGAACGGGTCACGGCACACCAGGGCGATGCGGAATCCACGCTCGACGATGAGGCCGTAGATCACGATGACGGCCATCAGGCCGGTGAGGCCGAGCTCTTCACCCAACGAGGTGCCGATGAAGTCCGACCAGCCGTAGGGGGTGAGATAGGGGCTGCCCTCGCCCCAGCCGCGACCGAGGATGCCACCCCAGGCCAGGCTGTACTGCCCCTGAATGATCTGGCCGAACCGCAGGGGGTCGTCGAAGGGATGCAGCCACCCGTCCACCCTCGTCTGCACGTGCCCGAAGGCCAGGTAGCTGAGGTAGGCGCCTGCGGCGAAGAGCAGTCCACCGACCACGAGCCAGCTGGCGCGTTCGGTGGCGACGTACAGCATGACCACGAAGAGACCGAAGAACAGCAACGACGACCCGAGGTCGCGCTGGAACACCAGCACAGCCAGGCTGACCAGCCACATCGCGAGGATGGGGCCCAGGTCCCTGCCGCGGGGGAGGTCGACCCCACCGAAGCGGCGTCCGGCGAGAGCCAGCGCGTCGCGCTTGAGCACGAGATAGCCCGCAAAGAAGATGGCCAGGCACAGCTTCGCGATCTCGCCGGGCTGGAACGAGAATCCAGCGAAGTGGATCCAGATCCGTGCGCCGTTGATGTTGGCTCCCAGACCCGGCAGGAGCGGCAGGAGCAGCAGGACGACCCCCGCGAACCCCATGGTGTAGGTGAGTCCCTGCAGCCGCCGATGGTCTCGGAGCACGACGAGGATCCCGACGAAGCAGGCCACGGACAGGCCTGCCCACACGAGCTGCTGGCCTGCGTAGCCGGTGTTGCTGGCGAGGTCGATGCGACGGATCATGGCCAGCCCGATCCCGTTGAGCGCGATGATCGCCGGCAGGATCACCGGATCGGCATACGGCGCGAGGAACCTGACGGCGAGATGACTGACCGCAGCCAGTGCGACGAGCGTGCCGCCGTAGGTGATGATGTCGGCAGGAATCTCACCGTCGCGACCCAGTCCCACCAGTGCGTAGGCGCTGACGCCCACCAACAGGGCAAGGACGAGCAAGAAGAGCTCAGCACCTCGCCGTTTGCGCGGGACGAAATCGCTGATGCGACGGTCGGCTCCGACCGCTGAGCTCACGGGGTACCCACCTCGGCAGTGGTGTCGCGGTTGGCGACCGTGGCGCCGGCGCACTCTGCGGGTGAGGCGTCGGCCTTTTCGCCGGCTGTCGTGGCAGGGCCGTTGGCGCTCGTCGTCGATGGGAGGGCGTTTTGGGACGTCGTGGACTTGGGCGAACCGGTTCGTGTGGGCGGCTTCGTCGGGGCTGTCGTTCTTGGGCTGGAGCGTGGCCTGTGGTGCGGTTTCGACGTGATGGCCGGGTGGTGAGGGTGGTGTCTGACGGTCGAGGCGATGCTCGTGGTGGGGTGAGCGGTCGACGTCGAGCGGGACGTGCTCGGGTGAGTGGTCGCCGTCGAGCTTGAGGTGCTCGGGTGAGTGGTCGCCGCAGCCTGCACGGCGCAGGCGGTGGCGAACCCCTGGAGCGTCGCCACGATGGTCCGGGCGTCGTTGAGATCGCCCGCCTCCATGCCCTCGAGAACCTGGCTGCGGCGGTAGGTGGGCAGCTCGGACAGTGTCAGCGGCTGGTTCTCATACACATGGTGCAGGGTCAGCCCAGGCAGACCGGCTTGCACGCCCCTGTAGATCGCCACCTGGTCACCGTCGGACGCCACGTAGTACTGCCGCTGGCTCCAGTCGTACCCGATCTTGCCGGCCCCTGCTGCCACGGCGAGGACCACGGCCAGGATCACCGCTCGCCTCAGCCACCGCAAGCGCTGCGGCGCTCGTGGGGCGTAGCGCAGCTGCTCAGGGTCAGTCTCGTCGTCGAGAAGCGTCTTGCCCGAATCGGCGTCGTCGCGATGAGTCCAGGTGCGGAGCCTGCTGAGGGGTCCTCGTGGTGGGTCGGCCGCCGCCCCGACGACTACAGCGGAGGTGGAACTGCCACTGTCCGTCAAGCCTCTGACGGGCGCCTGGTCGGTGACTTCTGCTGGCGAGCCCGATCCGGCGTCCTCGGCGGACACCTCACCGGTCTCCGCAGCGCCGACAACGGGCAGCTCGCCGGTTTCGTCCAGCTCGTCGACCACGTCGGCAACGACCACCGTGATGTTGTCGGTGCTCGCCGCCTCCAGCGCCAGCTGCACCAGCTCTTCAGCGACCGATTCGGCGGTGCCGATGCCCAGGACCCGCTGCATACGGTCGTGCTCGACGAAGCCAGAGAGGCCGTCGCTGCACAGCATGATGCGGTCTCCGGCTTGGACGTCGTACATCGTGAGGTCGGGGTCGTTGTCGTGCCGTCCGTCGAGCACCTTGAGCAGCAGCGAGCGGTGCGAGTGGACTTTGGCCTCGTCCTCAGAGATACGGCCCTCGTCGATGAGGCTCTGCACCCAGCTGTGGTCGCGTGTGATGCGCAACAGCTCGCCGTCTCGCCACAGGTATCCGCGTGAGTCCCCGAGATGGGCGACCCCGATTTGTCGCCCGTCGAAGAGCACGGCGCTGACGGTCGTGCCCATGCCGTCGACCGACGCGTCGTCCTCCATGAGCTCCGCGAGACGGTCGTTGGCTCGGTGGACCGCTCCGGCGAGCGCCTCGGTCAGGTTGTCAGGCGCCGGGGCGTCGAGCCACCGCATCGTCTGGACCGCGACCGCCGACGCCAGGTCTCCCGCCGGTGCGCCGCCCATGCCGTCGGCGACCATGAGGAAGTGGGGGCCGGCATAGCCGGAGTCGTCGTTCTTCTTGCGTGACCGGCCGATGTCGGACACCGCGGCGTAGCGCAGCGTAAGCCTCACGCGCTTACTTCTTCAGCTCGGCGATGGTCTTGCCCATCCGCACCTGCACCCCGACGGCCACGACCATGGGGGTCGTGATGCGCTGGCTGCCGATGTAGGTGCCGTTGGTGGAGCCGAGGTCCTCGACGTACCACTCCTCGCCGTGTGGAACGAAGCGTGCGTGGCGGGTCGAGACGTAGTCGTCGTCGAGCCGGATGCTGGCGTCCGCCCCGCGACCGAGCAGGATCGGCTCACCTGCGAGCGGCACGGTGACACCGGCGTTCACGCCTTCGCTGATCACCAGCTGCGCAGGGGCGCCACGGCGTCGGCGGGGCTTGGCCGGCCTGGCCGGCTTGGTCGCGGCCACAGCTCTCGCACTGTCAACGCGTTCACCGAAGAGGTCCGACCGGATCACTGAGACCGACGAGAGGACGAACACCCACAACAGCGCCAGGAACCCGATCTTCATCACCGTCAGCGTCAGCTCGGACATCCTCACCCGCTCCAGTGGTTGTGGTCGGGGCCAGCGGGAGCAGCGGGTGGGTCGGGCATGCGGTAGGGCGGCTGCCGTGGGTGATAAGGCTGCGGCGAATGGGGCAGTGGCGGCGGAGGTTGGGGCGGCGGAAGCTGGGGCTGCGGAGAGGGTGGAGACGCGGGATGGCTCTGTGGGGAGTAAGGCGATGGCCGGTCGGGCCGGGAGCGGTCTGGCTGTGGGTTGTACCACCCCGGGGATTGCCACGGCTGACCATCGCTCGCTGCCGCGGATGGCTCGACGTGTATGACGATCCGCGTGGCACCCACCTGGACGACGTCGCCGTCGACGAGTGGCGCGTGCTGAACGCGTCGCCCGTTGACGGTGGTGCCGTTGGTGGAGCCCAGATCGACAACGCTGAGCGTCGGAGCCCCCAGCCCCGTCTGCATCCTGATCTCGATGTGGCGTCGTGAGACTCCCGGGTCGTCGACGCGGATGTCTGCTTGGCTGCCGCGGCCGAGGGTGACGCCTGGTGGCTCGAGAGTGGTACGGGTGCCGGCGATCTCGAGCCAAGTCGTCGCACCGCGGATGGCGGTGTCGGTGGCTACCTGTCCCGGCGAGGCGGTGACGTGTGCGGCGGCCGAGCTGCGGACGCGGAAGCGTCCGGTAGTGAGGTCGTCGAAGCTGGCGAAGTCCAGCTTGATTGGTCCGGCGAACAGGTAGTGCTGCTGCTGGCCGTGCTCGTACAACATGGCTGCCAGCTCGCTGGCCATCGTCTCGCCGTACTGCGACAACCGGTCGAAGTCGGTCGTGGACAACTCGATGGTGAACTCGTTGGGAGCCAGTCGGCGATCCCGGCTGAGGATCTGGGCGGAGTTGTCGACCTCGCGCTGCAGCGCGGCGGCGATCTCCATGGGTTGCACCGCACTGCGGAAGGCGCGGGCGAAGAGTCCGGTGACCGCGTGTTCAAGCCGCTGCTCGAAGCGCTGCAAGGCGCTCACGCGAACTCCCCTCGGCTACCTGTCATCGGAGGGCGCGGCGGCGCGCACGTCTGTGCGAGGCTGCTGAGGTTCTTGCCGGGCACCTTTCCTCGCGGCTGATCGTAGCCGGAACGCCTGAGCGAACCCTGATCGCCGAGCCGACCTGAGGCGGGAGGATCGGCGCTGCGTGCTACGATTTCGCGTCGCTGACAGGCACCCGTGTCATCACTTTGGGGACGGGCTCCGACCGTTGGTGGCATGCGCGCGGGTGGCGGAATAGGCAGACGCGCACGGTTCAGGTCCGTGTGCCCGAAAGGGCGTGGGGGTTCAACTCCCCCCTCGCGCACGCAGGTCAGACGTGTGTTCTCTGATAGTCGTGACCCATGCGGTACCCAAAAAATGGCTAGTGTGATGCGGTGCGGCACGCACTCGTTCACGTCGTGCTCCTGGACGACGACCCGTTCAACGACCCTGACCGCGAACGCAGAGTCGCGGCCGGTGGATGAATCGACCGTCCGGCGCCCATGCGGTCGAGGTAGTGACGGCAGCGCTCTGGCAAGCCGCGAGCCGTAGTGTCCGCCCCCGCATGACATCCCTGTCCCGGGAACGACACCGGACGGGTCTTGCGGGACGCGCGTAGAGATCCACGCCTGCCGACCGGCTTGGTTTGGCGCAGAGGGTTCCTTGGGTTCTCGCGGTGGTCGCAACACCTGACTGAGTTGGGGTGTTGATCATCCGGTTCGCTAATCACATGATCACCGAGAACGTGCAGGTATTTTGGACCGAGCTGCAGCGTGGCGAGTTCATCAGCGATGCGGCGGTTGCGGCGGCACATATCGCAAGCAGGGCACCCGATGGGTGATCGCCAACGGTGGCGTGCGCCCTCGGGGGGCCGTGATCTGAGGGGCCGGTGTCTGTCATTCGCCGAGCGGGAACAGCTTGGGCTCTCGCGTGCGGCGGGCATGTCGATGAGGGCGATCGCGACCCAACTTGGTCGCAGTCCGTCGACGATCAGTCGGGAGTTGATGCGC
>JBPCRX010000150.1:0-7670 GCA_050996395.1 Nocardioidaceae bacterium | reverse complement strand
CGGCTCGGGCAAGAGCTCTCTGGTGTTCGGCACGATCGCCGCGGAGTCGCAGCGCATGATCAACGAGACCTACAGCGCCTTTGTGCAGGGCTTCATGCCGACGCTGGCGCGGCCGGACGTCGACGTCCTCGACGGGCTGACGACAGCGATCATCATCGACCAGGAGCGGATGGGAGCCAACGCCCGCTCCACGGTCGGCACCGCCACCGACGCCAACGCAATGCTGCGCATCCTCTTCAGCCGACTCGGGCGGCCGCACATCGGCTCACCGCAGGCGTATTCGTTCAATGTCGCCTCGATCAGCGGAGCCGGTGCAGTCTCCATCGAGCGCGGCGGAGAGACCGTCAAGGAGCGTCGCAGCTTCAGCATCACCGGCGGGATGTGTCCCCGCTGCGAGGGTCGGGGTTCCGTCACGGACATCGACCGGTCTGCGCTGTACGACGACAGCAAGTCCCTCAGCGACGGTGCGCTCACCATCCCCGGATACAGCACGGAGGGCTGGTTCGGTCGCATCTTCAGCGGCTGCGGGTTCTTCGACCCGGACAAGCCGATCCGCAACTTCACTAAGAGGGAGCTGCAGGACCTGCTGTACAAGGAGGCGACCAAGATCAAGGTCGACGGCATCAACCTGACCTACGAGGGGCTGATCCCGAGGATCCAGAAGTCGATGCTCTCGAAGGACGTCGACTCGTTGCAGCCGCATATCCGCGCCTTCGTGGAGCGGGCGGTGACCTTCACGACGTGCCCGGAGTGCGGCGGCACCCGGCTGTCCGAGGCGGCCCGGTCGTCGAAGATCACGGGGACCAGCATCGCCGACGCCTGCACGATGCAGATCAGCGACCTGGCCGCATGGGTGCGCGGCCTCGGCGAGCCTTCGGTCGCACCGCTGCGCGAGTCGCTGCGGCACACCCTCGACTCGTTCGTGGAGATCGGGCTGGGCTACCTCTCGCTCGACCGGCCGTCGGGCACGCTGTCGGGCGGCGAAGCACAGCGCATCAAGATGATCCGCCACCTCGGCTCCTCGCTCACCGACGTCACCTACGTTTTCGACGAGCCAACGATCGGGTTGCACCCGCACGACATCCAGCGGATGAACACCCTGCTGCTGCAGCTGCGCGACAAGGGCAACACGGTGTTGGTCGTGGAGCACAAGCCGGAGGTGATCGCGATCGCCGACCACGTCGTGGACCTCGGCCCGCGCGCCGGCACCGAGGGTGGTGAGGTGGTCTTCGAAGGCACCGTCGACGGGCTGCGTTCCAGCGACACGCTGACCGGGCGGCATCTGGACGACCGAGCCTCCTTGAAGCCGTCCGTCCGCACACCGTCGGGAGTGGTGGAGGTGCGCGGCGCCAGTACTCACAACCTGCAGGACGTCGACGTCGACATTCCGCTCGGCGTACTGGTGGTGCTGACCGGCGTGGCCGGGTCGGGAAAGAGCTCACTGATCCAGGGCTCGGTGTCTGGCCGGGACGGGGTGGTGTCGGTCGACCAAGGCGCGATCAAGGGCTCCCGGCGCAGTAACCCTGCAACGTACACCGGACTGCTCGATCCGGTCCGCAAGGCCTTTGCGAAGGTCAACGGCGTGAAGCCGGCGCTGTTCAGCGCCAACTCCGAGGGCGCCTGCCCCAACTGCAACGGCGCGGGAGTCATCTACACCGACCTGGCGATAATGGCCGGGGTGGCCACCGTCTGCGAGGTGTGCGACGGCAAGCGATTCCAGGCCGAGGTGCTCGAGTACACCTTCGGTGGCAAGGACATCAGTGAGGTGCTCGCGATGTCGGTGACCGAGGCCGAGGAGTTCTTCGGCGCGGGGGAGGCGAAGACACCGGCGGCACAGAAGATCCTTCGTCGGCTGGCCGACGTCGGGCTCGGCTACCTCAGCCTCGGCCAGCCGCTCACCACGCTGTCTGGCGGCGAGCGGCAGCGGCTCAAGTTGGGCACCCGCATGGCCGAGAAGGGCGGCGTGTACGTCCTCGACGAGCCGACCACCGGCCTCCACCTTGCCGACGTCGAGAACCTGCTCGCCCTGCTGGACCGGCTCGTCGACTCCGGCAAGTCGGTCATCGTCATCGAGCACCACCAGGCGGTCATGTCGCACGCCGACTGGATCATCGACCTCGGCCCCGGCGCCGGCTACGACGGTGGCCGGATCGTCTTCGAGGGCAGACCCGCGGATCTCGTCGCCGCCCGCTCCACCCTCACCGGCCAGCACCTCGCGGCCTACGTCGGCACCTGACCGATCGCAGTCGTTAACAGGCGCGGGAGTTGATGAGACGGGAGTAGCCGATGCCGGCTGCCCCCAGCGAATCGGAGTCGCCGCGTGCGAAGTCTTCAGGGTGAGGACCGAGTAACTGACCATGGAGGTGCTGCCGCTCTGGCGGGGTTCGCCAAAGTAACCAACGAACACCGTTATGCAGGCCGGTGTAGCGAATGTTGGCGAGACTGCCCAGAGATCAAACGCCGATAATCGACATTATGTCAACTAGCCCTACTCCGGCCCCGTATGGTCGCTCCAAGGGCAATCTTCCATGACGCCGCGGCCTGGATCGAGAACACCTTGCCAGCCCTGAGGGAGAGCACGATGCAGACCTACGACATCAAGAAGGACCACAAGGACCTCTACGCGCCCAAGGCAGGCGACTTCGGGATCGTCGAGGTGCCGCCGCTGAAGTTCCTCATGGTCGATGGGCGTGGTGACCCCAACACCTCGACCGACTATCGCGAGGCCATCGAGGCGCTCTACGCCGCCTCTTACGCGGTCCGAGCCGCGGCCAAGTCAAGGCTCGGATGGGTGCATACGGTGGGCCCGCTGGAAGGACTCTGGTCCGCAGACGACACCGAAGCCTTCCGAACCCGCGACAAGAACACTTGGGAGTGGACGATGATGATCGCCCAACCCGACTGGATCACTGCCGACATGGTCAAGGCAGCGCTGGCCGCTGCGCAGAAGAAGCGATTCCCGGCGCTCGACCTCATTCGGTTCGAGGGCTACACCGAGGGTCGCAGCGTGCAGATCCTCCACGTTGGCCCTTACGACGACGAGGCGCCCACGCTCGAACGTTTGCATCGCGAGTTCCTCCCCGCGCACGGTCTCACCCCGACAGAGCGCCACCATGAGATCTACCTCTCCGATGCCCGGAAGACCGATCCCGCACGGCTCAAGACCATCTTGCGCCAACCCGTCAGCTCGTAACCGGCCGCCAGGTGATCACGCCGCCCACTGAGGCGACCGTCGGGCACAGGCCGTAGTCATCCGGACAGGCGTCGGACGATCTGACTCCGATCCGCCAGCAGCCGCTCGAGTACGTCAGAGCGGCGCGGCTGCTCTCCGGTCAAGGCTATCGTGCACGTGCTCAGCTGCTGAAGATCACTTCCTCCGTCTGCGTGACTGCGGCCGTGCGGCCCGGCGCCGCCTGGTACTGCCAGTAGAGGTTCGTGTGAGCGATGACCTTCTCGGGCGTTGGGGCGCCCCACGCGCTCTGGTCCTCCGTCGTGTGCGCGTCACCGACAAGTGTCACGTCGTAGCCGCGGGCAAAGGCGCCATGGATCGTGGCGCGGATGCAGGAATCCGTTTGCGCGCCGGTCACGACCAGGCGTCCGGCTCCAGCCCTGGCGAGCACCTCCTCCAGGTCGGTGCCCTCAAAAGAGTCGCCGAACATCTTGTGCACCAACGGTTCTGACTCCAAGCGCGCCAGCTCGACGACGTACTGCCAGGCGTCGCTCCCCATTTCCAGCTGTTCGTCGGAGTGCTGGACCCACACAATCGGGACGCCCTCTTCGCGAGCCTGGTTGACGAGCGCGCTGATGTTGGCGACAACCGCGTCGCGCTGGTGTGCCTCGGCCACCACCCCTTTTTGGACGTCGATCACCATTAGGGCGGTGTTGGGTCGATCTGACAACGTGGTCATCGGCGATCTCCTCTGCCAGTCGGACGGGCTCGTGCCTAACCAGGCTAGGCCGTTCCACCGACAACCGCTGGTTCTCCGGAACGGTCCGAGTGAGGCACCCACGAACCGTCAGCCCGTCGACCGCTGCGAAGTCGTCGGGGTTGCATGTGTACAGCGCTGGTCGTTGGCGAGCGCCGTTGGGGCGATCAACGCGTCGTACGCTCGAGCGGCCAGCTTGCGACCGGCTGACCGAAGCGACGCGGCCACTCGGGCGAAAAGCTCGTGCGACATCCGCATCGAATGCGACCGTTCGAAGTCGGCTTCCGCCTGCTGGAGGTGGGCCTGCCGGCCTACCCGTCCCTTGACGTGCGCACCACGTGTGGCCCGACTACCCGCTCCCTTGTCGGTGCGCACCACGTGTAGCTGACCCGAGAGCGCGGCCAGCGCGATGGCACTGATCACCTACTCGTCGGGCAGGTCGTTGGTGTCGTCGAGTCGCCCGAGGAGGATGAGCGTGGAGGTGTCGAACATCCCCCGCAGGTCCGGAGACGTCACAGCTCAGGGTCCACGACGGTGTCGAGATCGCGGCGCAGGGCGTCGAAGTCCACCACGGGCAGCTGTCGACGCCGGGCGATCAGGTCGGAAGCCGATGGACGCGCCGAGGTCGTGGTCTCAGCTCAGCCACCTCGACACCGTCGCACGTCACGATCACCACCTCCCCGCGGGCCACCCGGTCGAGGACCACCCCACCGTGGTTGCGCAGGTCTCGCACATTCACCGTCTCCATGGGTCTCATGGTTTCAACCGGTGAGAGTGCTACCCGCACCAACGGGGGGACCTTGGTCATCCCGTCATCGTCGGACACCTTCGGCTAGGGTCGATCACGCAACGGCTGGCCAGCGCCGTCGTCGACCGTTACCACCGCCGAAAATCCAGGGGTCTCAGCATGACGAACGACGTGCCCGTGCCAGCCCACGCCGTCCCAGCCCACCCCGTCGTCGCCATTGACATCGACAGGGACTCGGTCACCGTGGACGGGAAGGCGGTGGAGCACGACGGTTCGCAGCCCCCGCAGCGGGTGGCCATCGACGCGGTGTCCCGCCAGGTCGCCCAACGCCTGAACCGGCCCGTCCGCGCCGTCGCCACGGACACGTCGGGACGGACCAGCCTTGTCGTCCACCCGGACGGTCACGTCACCGACACCCAGTCCCTCACGCCGGTGATGACCGGCGATCCCACGCCCCCCTCCCCCCAGCTGCCACCCGCGTCACAAGAGTCACAAGAGTCACAAGAGTCACAAGAGTCACAGGCCGCAGATGGACCAGTTCCACCGGTTCCTCACGGCGCCTGAGGAACCGTCCGGTCCAGTGCACACCATCCCCGTCTGGACGCCGCCACCACCGAGCCCCGCCCCCTCCCCCGCGTTGCCAGAGGATGAGCCGGACGCGTCGGCTTCCAGCTCGAGCCTGCCCGACACCCGAGCCGCACGCCGGCCGCGTCCCAGAACCGCTCGTTCCTGAGCCACAACGAGGTGGTCGAGCCCGCCCACACCGGTGTCCGGGGCGCGTTGACCCGCATCGGCATCCGGTCGGGGCCCAGCGAGAGCGAACGAGGTGAGCGCGCCGACGTCCGCGCGGTCAGCCGCCACTGGCCCGGACCGCGCACCATCGCCGTCGTCAACGGCAAGGGAGGCGCCGGCAAGACGCCGACCACCGTCGTCCTCGCCGCCCTCTTCGCCCGTCACGGCGGCTCGGGGGTCCTCGCGTGGGACAACAACGAGACCCGAGGAACCCTGGGGTGGCGTACCGAGAAGGGTCCGCACGAGCGGCACGTCCTCGACCTGCTCCCCCGGGCCGAGAGCCTCATGCAGCCGACTGCCCGGGCAGCCGACCTCGCGGCGTTCGTGCACCACCAGACCGACGACAAGTTCGACGTGCTGCGCTCCAACCCCCTCCTGCTCCCCCACCAGCAGCGACTGACCGCAGAGGACTTCGACGCCGTCCAGCTGGTGGCCACAAAATACTTCCGCCTGATCTTCATCGACTCCGGCAACGACGAGACCGCACCGCACTGGCTGCGGATGATCGACCACGCCGACCAGCTCGTCGTCGCCACCACCACGCGGCCGGACCACGCCGAGGCCGGACGGCTGCTGTTGGACGCGCTTCGCGAGCGCGACGAGCACTCCTCCGCGCTCGCGGAGGCGGCAGTGGTCGTGGTGTCGCAAGCCGATCGTGAGGAGGCCTCGGCAGCCACCATCGCAGCCGGGTTCGACGGCCTGGCTGCCCAGGCCGTCACGATCCCCTACGACCGCGCGATGCGCGCTCCGTGGCTGCGCTCCGCAGCACTTCAGCCGCCCACCCAGCGCGCCTACCTCAAAGCGGCCGCCGCCGTGTCCGACGGCCTCTGACCGCTGACCGCGACGCCGTCGCCGCCGGTGCGCGAGGAGATCATCGAGACCGCCTGCGCGACCCTGCGGTCCTCGCCCGGGGCTTTCGACCGGCCGAACAACACGCTGGAGGTCGAGCGTCACGTCGAGGACGACGACAAGCAGGCCGCGGTGGTCGAGTGCGTCGCGGGACCGGAGGGGCCCGGGCCTGCTCTACGTCAGCACGCCCAAGGACTCGAGCTGCTCGCGGAACACGACAGGTTCACGGCGCACGCTCCGGTATGCCGGGGCGCTGGCCGTGCGGGGAAGGTGCAGCGCTGCCTGCCACTCGGGCCTCAGGGGCGGCCGATCGCTCGCGCTGCTCTTCTACTGTCCGAAGACCTTTCGCTCCAGCGGTTCTGCCGCAGCAGCTGCATCGAGCACCCGAGTGGGTCGCCGAGAGGTCGTCCGCCCGCATCGACGCCCCGTTCGCGGTCAACGCGCGGGTCAGCCACCACAGCTGGGTGTCGTGATGAGCGTTGAGGAGGACCGGCTGACAGTCCTCTTCGATCAGCAGGGCTACCGCACCCCGGCGCACAGGGCGGTCGAGGAGGGCGACCTGCTGACCCTCGATGGCCACTGACCCCGACCGGGCGGGTACGGCATACGGCGTCCTGCTACTTCATCGTCCCCTGGCTGACGCCACCCTGGAGCTGGCGCTGGAAGATGACGTACATGATCAGGACCGGGGCGATGGTGATGACCACGGCAGCGAACAGCCCTCCGTAGTCGACGTTGTACCCCTGCTGCGAAGCCATCGAGAACAGGCCTTGCGACAGGACGTACTTGTCCTTGTTGGGGTTGAGCACCGTGGGCAGGAGGTACTGGTTCCACAGGCCGAGGAAGTTGAAGATCGCCACCGACGCCAGGCCCGGCTTGGCCATCGGGAGCATGACCTGGAAGAAGGTGCGCCAGTCCCCCGCGCCGTCGACCTGGGCAGCCTCGTAGATCTCCTGCGGCAGCGTCTTGAAGAACGAGTGCAGGAAGAAGACGGTGAACGGGTAGGCATAGGCGACGTAGACCAGGATCAGGCCCTGGTAGGTCCCGAGGAGGTTGCTGTTCTTGAGGACGAAGAACAGCGGCACGACGGCCAGGAAGATCGGGAAGGTGTTGCCGAGCAGGATGAGGTAGTAGATCAGTGCGTTGCCGCGGAAGCTGAACCGCGCGAGGACGTAGGCCGACATGGCCCCGAGCATCATGACGATGACCAGCGCGCAGCCGACGATGATGACCGTGTTGGCGAAGTACTTCGCCACACCGATGGTGTTCCACGCCCGCACGTAGTTGTCCCAGTGCAACACCTCGGGCAGGGCGAACGGCGAGACGTTGATGCTGCGTGAGTCCTTCAGCGAGGA
>JBPCRX010000048.1:0-13821 GCA_050996395.1 Nocardioidaceae bacterium | reverse complement strand
ATGGCGTCTCGTTCCAGGTCAACCGTGGCGAAACGCTTGGGTTGGTCGGTGAGTCGGGCTGCGGCAAGAGCACGACCGGACGAGCCATCCTCCAGCTCTATAAGCCGACCGCCGGCGAAGTCGTTTTCCAGGGTAAAGATCTCACGAAGCTTGACGGCGGCGATATGCGTCGGATGCGCCGCCACCTACAAATGATCTTTCAGGACCCCTACGCCTCGCTCAACCCACGGATGACGGTCGGCAATATCGTTTCCGAACCGATGCAAATCCACAAACTCGTCCCCAAGGGTGAGCGAACCCGGCGGGTCCAAGAACTCTTGGAGACCGTTGGCCTGAACCCCTATTTTGCCAATCGCTACCCGCACGAGTTCTCAGGCGGCCAGCGCCAACGCATCGGCATCGCCCGCGCCCTCGCGCTCAACCCCAAGCTCATCGTCGCCGACGAACCCGTCTCGGCACTCGACGTGTCGATCCAGGCTCAGGTGGTCAACCTGCTGCAGGACCTGCAGCGCGAGTTCAACATCGCGTTTTTGTTCATCGCCCACGACCTCGCCATCGTGCGGCACTTCTGCCCCCAGATCGCGGTCATGTACCTGGGCAAGATCGTCGAGATCGGCAACCGGGAGCAGATCTACCTGACGCCCCACCACCCCTATACCCAGGCGCTGCTGTCGGCGGCACCGGACGTCAAGCAGGCGTCCATCGGCGGGCGACGCGAACGCATCCGGCTCGAGGGCGACGTCCCGAGCCCCATCAACCCACCTTCGGGCTGCCGGTTCCGGACACGCTGCTGGAAGGCGCAGGACATCTGTGCCCAGGAGGAGCCGCCGCTCCACGAGGTGGGCGGTCGCGACGTCGCGTGTCACTTCGCCGAGCCGCTGGAGATCGTGGCGCTGGAGGAGCTCAAGGCGAGCATGCGCGAGGATGCCGCCGCCAGGGATGCCGGCAGGGATGCCGGTGGACGAGTCAAGTCGGCCGACATCGGTCGTCAAGACGGTGGCTCCACGGCCGTCGGCCCAGCCTGACGGCACTGGCAGAGTCCCTCAGACGGCCCCCGCCGTAGGCTGAGCCGGTGAGTGATGACGTGCTCTTCGACGTACAGCCGGCTGCCGCTGGCAGTGGAAGCCTGACCACGCACGACCATGCCGCGGCGCCGTTGGCGGTACGCATGCGACCACGCACGCTTGACGAGCTCGTGGGGCAGGACCACCTGCTCGCGGACGGCTCGCCGTTACGGCGGCTCGTCGAGAACGACCAACCCACGGCACTGCTGCTCTGGGGACCGCCCGGCACCGGCAAGACGACCATCGCCGGCATCGTGTCCAGCTCCGGCGAGCGACATTTCGTCGAGGTGTCAGCCGTCTCCGCGGGGGTCAAGGAGGTTCGGGAGATCATCGACGCGGCGCGCAGGCAGCTCGGTCGAGGAGAGCCGGAGACGGTGCTCTTCGTCGACGAGGTGCACCGGTTCAGCAAGACTCAGCAGGACGCGCTGCTGCCCGCTGTCGAGAACCGCTGGGTGACGCTCATAGCCGCCACGACCGAGAACCCGTTCTTCGCCGTCATCTCCCCTCTGCTCTCACGGTCGTTGCTGCTGACACTCGAACCGCTAACCGATGACGCGATCCGTGAGGTGGTCAGCCGTGCGGCAGGAGATGAGCGCGGCCTCAACGGCCGGCTGGCTCTCACCGACGACGCGCTCGACCAGCTCGTCCGGCTGGCCGGGGGAGACGCCCGTCGAGCTCTTACCTACCTCGAGGCGTCGGCGGCGGCTGCCGAAAGCAAGCGGGGTGATGTCATCACCCTCGAGCTACTGGAGCTGGCCGTCGACCGCGCTGCGGTGCGCTACGACCGCCAAGGCGACCAGCACTATGACGTGATCAGCGCCTTCATCAAGTCCGTCCGCGGGAGCGACGTCGACGCGGCGCTGCACTACTTCGCCCGGATGGTGGCCGCCGGAGAGGATCCGCGGTTCATCGCGCGCCGGCTCATCGTCTTGGCCAGCGAGGACATCGGCCTGGCAGACCCCACCGCACTTCAGACCGCAGTCGCCGCCGCGCAAGCGGTGCAGCTGATCGGGATGCCGGAGGCGCGCCTCGCCCTCGGCCAGGCAGTCGTCGCGCTCGCGCTGGCGCCGAAGTCCAACGCCGTGTACGTCGCCGTCGAAGAGGCGCTGGGCGACATCCAGCGGGGCGTGATCGGCGCCGTGCCGGCTCATCTACGGGACTCCCACTACCAGGGAGCCCAGAAGCTGGGGCACGGCAGCCGGTACTTGTACGCCCACGACGATCCGCGTGGGGTGGTCCCGCAGCATTACGCGCCCGACGAGGTCGCCGGCAGGACCTACTACCGTCCGACGGCCCGTGGTGAGGAGGCGGCGGTCAGCTCGCAGCTCGACCGCATCCGCTCCATTTTATCGGAACGCTGACCCCTAGAGCCGCGCGATAGGGTGACCAGGCTCGCGCCGCCAGAGTCCGTCGACATCGATGGCATCGTCGCAGAAGGGGTTGGACGCATGCAGACCGCGGAGATCCGCCGACGGTTCCTGGCCCACTTCGGTGCACTGGACCACAGCGTGGTGCCCAGCGCCTCGTTGTTGCTCGACGACCCGAACCTGCTGTTCGTCAATGCGGGCATGGTGCCTTTCGTGCCGTACTTCCTGGGCCAGGAGAAGGCGCCGTACGCACGCGCGGTCAGCGTGCAGAAGTGCGTGCGAACGAATGACATCGAAGAGGTAGGCAAAACCGACCGGCACGGCACGTTTTTCCAGATGAACGGCAACTTCTCGTTCGGCGACTACTTCAAGGAAGGCGCGATCGGCTACGCCTGGGATCTGGTTACGAAGTCCCAAGCCGACGGTGGCTTCGGTCTGCCGGAGTCCAAGCTGCACGTTTCGGTCTACCTCGACGACGACGAGTCGGTTGCCCTGTGGAAGAAGATCGCCGGCCTTCCGGACGAGAAGATCCACCGTCTCGACAAGCTCGACAACTACTGGCACATGGGTATACCCGGCCCGGGAGGTCCCGACTCGGAGCTGTTCCTCGACCGCGGACCGGAGTTCGGCCCCGAGGGTGACATCGAGAAGGCCGGCGACCGCTACATGGAGTTCTGGAACCTCGTGTTCATGCAAGTCCGGCTCAGTGCGGTGCGCGCCAAGGATGACTTTGACGTGGCCGAGGAGCTTCCGGCGAAGAACATCGACACCGGGATGGGTCTCGAACGGATGGCGATGCTGCTGCAGGACAAGGGGAGCATCTACGAGATCGACGAGGTAGCCCCGGTACTCCACCGGGCGGCGGAGCTGGCCGGCAAGATGTACGGCGCCGACCACACGGACGACATCCGGCTGCGCGTGGTGGCCGACCACGTACGCAGCGGGCTGATGCTGATCGGCGACGGGGTGACACCCGGCAACGAGGCGCGAGGCTACGTGCTGCGGCGCATCCTGCGACGGGTCGTGCGCTCGATGCGCCTGCTCGGCGTCGAGGACCGGGTGCTTCCCGAGCTGCTGCCCTTGTCCCTGGCCAAGATGCGGTTGTCCTACCCCGAGCTCGATGTCGAGTGGTCCCGCATCTCCGCGGTCGCCTATGCGGAGGAGGACGCCTTCCGCCAGACGCTCAGGGCCGGCACCACCATGTTCGACCTGGCCGCGGCTCAGACGACAGGCGCGGACGGCTACGAGCTGTCCGGCGCGCAGGCGTTCCAACTGCACGACACCTATGGCTTCCCGATCGACCTCACGCTCGAGATGGCCGCAGAGCAGGGGCTGCTCGTCGACGAGGTGGGGTTTCGCCAGCTCATGGCCGAGCAGCGCAACCGGGCCAAGGCAGACGCGCAGACCAAGAAGGGCCGCCACCTGGATGCCCGCGCATATCGCGAGGTCGCCGACACGATGGGCACGGCCGTGGTCTTCACCGGGTACAACGAGGTCGTGACCGAGGCGACCGTCACCGGCCTGATCGCCGACGCCGGCGTGGTCGCCCAGGTCGGTGAGGGTATGACGTGTGAGCTGGTCCTCGACCGCACCCCCTTCTATGCCGAGGGAGGCGGCCAGCTCGCCGACCGTGGTGAGATCGAGCTCGGAACCGGTGCCCGGCTGGAGGTGCTCGACGTCCAGGCGCCCACCGCAGGCGTCATCGTGCACAGAGTCCGGGTGATCGCCGGGGAGGTCTCTGCGGGCGCCGCGGCACACGCGTCGGTCGACATCGAGCGCCGCAAATCCATCAGCCGCGCGCACACCGCTACCCACATGGTGCACAAGGCGTTCCGCGAGGCGCTCGGCGACACTGCCACCCAGGCCGGAAGTGAGAACGCGCCCGGGCGGTTTCGGTTCGACTTCTCCGCCACCGGTGCGGTACCGGTCTCGGTGCTGCGCGACGTCGAGGCTCGGGTGAACGACCTTGTGCTCGCGGACCTCGGGGTTCATGCCGAGATCATGACGCAGGAGCAGGCGCGATCATCGGGGGCGATGGCCCTGTTCGGGGAGAAGTACGGCGATGAGGTCCGCGTCATCTCCGTCGGGGACTGGGCCCGTGAGCTGTGCGGAGGCACCCACGCGGGGCGCTCCGGCCAGCTCGGCGTCGTCAAGCTGCTGGGTGAGTCGTCGATCGGCTCAGGAGTCCGGCGGGTCGAGGCGCTGGTGGGCACCGACGCCTACCGGTTCCTGGCGCGCGAGCATGTGCTTGTGGCGCAGCTGACCGAGGCGCTCAAGGTGCGACCCGACGACCTGCCGGCGAGGGTTCACGACCTGGTCGAGCGGCTGCGGACCGCCGAGCGTGAGATCGAACGGGTCCGGCTGGCCTCGCTCCTCGCCCGAGCCGGTGAGCTGGCGCAGGCGGCGCGAGAGGTTTCTGGCGTCCTGTATGTCGGTCAGGTGGTCGAGGGCGCCGGAGGCGCTGACGTAAGGCGGCTCGCCCTCGACGTGCGCGGCCGGATGCCGACAGACCGCCCTGCCGTCATCTGTGTGGTAGGCACCGGGGGCGACAAACCAGCCGTCGTCGTGGCACTCAACGACCGGGCCCGCGACTGGCGGCTGAGCGCCGGCACGCTTGTCAGGGTGGCCGCCACCGCCCTCGGTGGCAGCGGGGGAGGCAAGGACGACGTCGCGCAGGGCGGCGGCACGTCGCCGGCCTCAGCCGGCCAGGCGGTGGCCGACGTCGAGCGGGCCGTCGGGCAACGCGTCACGAGCTGAACACGTCATGTCGCCGACGCCCTCGCCATCTGGACAGACCGCTGCCTGGCGCCGCGGCGTTCGGCTTGGGATCGACGTCGGCGACGTGCGGGTCGGCATCGCCCAGTGTGATGCGGACGGTCTGCTCGCCACACCGGTCGAGACCATCCCGCGCGGCACCGGCGACGTGGAACGGATCCTGGCGCTCGTGGACACCAGCGGCGCTGTCGAGATCGTGGTGGGACTGCCCCGGTTGCTCTCCGGTGGGCTCGGCGCCGCGGCGGAGAAGGCCATGGCCTTCGCGACGGCGGTGGCCGAGGCGGCAGCGCGGGGGGGCCGGCAGGTCCCCGTTCGCCTGGTCGACGAGAGATTGACTACGGTGAGCGCTGAACGAGTGCTGCGTGAGCGCGGCAAGAAGGGCGCCGCCCGACGTGCTGTCGTCGACCAGGCGGCTGCTGTCGTCATCCTGCAGCACGCCATCGACTCCGAGCGGTCAAGGGGCCGGCCGCCGGGGCAGGAAGTAGGCCACTGGTGAGCGACCTCGATCTCGACACCTCGGGAAGCCATCGCTCCGACGACCACAAGGGCCATGGGTGCCTGCCGCTGCTCGTGGCCCTGCTGGTCATTGCGGCGCTGGCGGGATTCGCCTATGTCAAGGGCGTCGACCTCGTCAAGCGGGCGCTGGACTCCACGAGCTCGCCGTCGGACTACTCAGGGCAGGGCCACGGCAAGGTCACGATCGAGGTCAAGGGCGGTGAGAGTGCCAGCGACATCGCGAAGACGCTTGCGCACGCAGACGTCGTCAAGAGTGCTGACGCCTTCGTCAAGGCGGCAACGGACAATCCTGACTCCACGGCGATCCAGGTGGGGTTCTATGCGCTTCGCAAGCAGATGTCGGCCGACAGCGCACTGAAGCGGCTGCTCAACCCCGCAGCGCAGATCCACGACACCGTGACGGTTCCTGAGGGCCTGCGCGTCGACCAGACCCTGGCGCTACTCGCCGACAAGACCGACTTCTCCGCCAAACAGCTGCAGGCGGCGTACGACCGCACAGCCGCTCTCGGCCTGCCGTCATACGCGCACAACAACGCCGAGGGTTTCTTGTACCCCGCCACCTATGAGGTGGCGCCGAACATGACCGCCGCCGACCTGCTGGCAACGATGGTGGACCAGTTCGGGCAGGAGGCCGACACCGTGCATCTGGAGGACCGGGCGAACGCGCTCGGGATCGACCCCTACGACGCCGTCGTCGTCGCGAGCCTTGTGCAGGGGGAGGCCAGCCGGGTTGAGGACATGCCCAAGGTCGCGAGTGTCGCCTACAACCGGCTCGACAAAGGCATGCTGCTGCAGTTCGACTCGACCAACAAGTACGCCGTCGACGGGCTCGGTGTCCCTGCCCCAGGCGGCAACATCATCGAGATCGACTCGCCCTACAACAGCTACCAGCACACCGGCCTGCCACCGACACCGATCGACTCGCCCGGCGCCGATGCGCTCGACGCGGCCCTGAACCCGGCCAGCGGTGGCCTGCTGTACTTCGTGACGGTCAACCTCAGAACGGGCGAGACCAAGTTCGCGGAGACCTTTGCCGAGCACCAGCGCAACGAGGCCGAGTACCACCAGTACTGCACCACCTCCGATGCCTGCTGAGCAGGGCGGGACACCTCGACGGTGCGGGGTGCTCGGCAGCCCGATCGGGCACTCGTTGTCGCCGGTGCTGCATCGGGCCGCCTATGCCGAGCTCGGTCTGAACTGGTCCTACGACGCGCATGAGGTGGCCGAAGCCGAGCTGGCGACGTTCATCGCGAGTATGGGCGATCAGTGGCGTGGACTGTCGCTGACCATGCCCCTCAAGCGGGCCGTTCTGGCGCTCTGCGACCGGGTCGAACACCCGGGGGCGCTCATAGGTTCGGTCAACACTCTGCTGGTCGAGGCTGACGGCTCTCGCGTGGGTCACAACACCGACGTCGACGGCTTCGTGCGTGCACTGACCGAGGCCGGAGTGCAGCGGCTCAAGTCGGTCTGCATCGTTGGGGCCGGCGCCACCGCGGCCTCGGCCTTGGCCGCCGCCGCCCGGCTGGGCGCGACGTCGGCTGTCGTCCTCGCGCGTTCGGTTCAACGGTCGGAGCCCATGCAGGCGCTGGGTCCACTGCTCGGGCTCGACGTTCGGCTGCATCCCCTGGACGGAGCCGGGCCTGTCCAGCCCCCTGATGCCTCCCACGAGTGTGATCTGCTGATATCGACCATCCCGGCCGGCGTCCAGAGCGCTGCACTCGGGTTGAGCCTCGCCGGACTGGCGCCGGTCGTATGCGACGTGGTCTACGCCCCGTCGCGGACGCCGCTCCTCGAGGCCGGATCGAGCCGAGGCGCAGTCGTCATACCTGGCTTCGAGCTGCTGGTGAACCAGGCTGCGCGGCAGGTGGAGCTGATGACGGGGGCTCTCGTTGCGCCGGTGGAAGCGATGCGCAGAGCTGGGCTCGGCGCTCTCGATCATCGGTGAAACAGGTGCGTCGGTCACGAGTCGGCGTGTGAGTCGTAGCGGTCACCATGAGTGCCCCGGCGCCCTGGCCGTTACCCCCAGGAGGTTCGACCTTGATTTTTGTGGGCGTAAGGCTTGTCCGAAGTAGTATGTGCGCATATTATATTGATATGGAACTTGGAAAAGGCGCTGCCGCCTCCACGGCCAGCCCGTTACTCCTCGGGGCGCGGTTGGTCTTCCAGCACACCGTCGCGCTCGTGGAGCGGACATGACGGCGGCCTGGCTCGGAGTCGTCTCGGCCGAGCATGTTCGTCGAGGGGTGAGGCTGGGGATTGCCCAGATCGGGCATGGCAAGCGCGCAGGGCTCGCACGCATGTCCCGAGGCGACATCCTCATCTACTACTCACCGGTCGAACGTCTGGGCGACAAGACACCTCTGCGCCACTTCACCGCACTGGGCACAATCGCCGACGACGACATCTGGCAGGCAGACGAGGGCGGCGATTTCCGGCCGTTCCGCCGTCGGGTCCGGTACGAAGACGCCGAGGCCGTCGCGGTCGAGGACGTCAAGACCAGGTTGCAGCTCACCGCCAGCCCAAACTGGGGATATCAGCTGCGCCGTGGCCTGATCCCACTTGGCGCAACCGATGTGGATGTGCTGCGCCACGCGATGCAGCGAGAAGTCACGCGGTGAACGACGCGCTGCGTAGCGAGTTCAGCGACGCCGAGGACAGCCCTGGCCTGCTGCTGTGGCAAGTCACTAACACCTGGCAAGCCGCACAACGAGCGGCCCTGCACCCCTACGACCTGACCCACGTCCAATTCGTGCTCCTCGCCTCCCTCAGCTGGCTGAAATCTGACGATCCCGTGACCCAGCGCAACCTGGCCACCCACGCCCGTACCGACCCGATGATGACCTCCCAGGTACTGCGCGTCCTGGAAGCCAAAGGACTCATCCGTCGAGGCCCTCACCCCACCGACGCCCGCGCGCGAGCGCTCGCCACCACTCCGAAGGGTGTCGAGGTAGCCAACTCCGCCAACGTCGCCGTCGAAGGGGTGGACCGGGCATTTTTCGGCCGAATCCACAACGAACAACCACACTTCACTCGCATGCTCAGACGCCTTACCCAGCCCGGCTGAGGCGCGGCTGAGGCGTTTGCGCTCGGCGGGAGCAAGCGGATCGGTGCGCGTCAGGCCGATGTGGTTCGGCCTCCTGAGTTCCCTGGTCCTCCACAGGGGTACACCCAACGGGGCCAGAGAACAGGCCCGGTCACCTCGGCTCTCGGCTCGTGGCGGAGCCGGTCTGGTGGGCGACCGGGTGCGCTGTCGTCACGGCTGCTCTGGCGTCGTTAGGCCCCACTGTCATCCGACGTCTGCCTGAACCGGAGCTCGCAGAGGACAGGTTTGGCAAGGCGGCGTACGTCGACCTGGCCTCCGCAGCCAAGCTGACCCGGCGACTGGCCGCGGCAGGGGCGGTCGTGGGTGCTCTGGTAGGAGAACGGCTGGCGGCGCAGGGCGCTCTGGCTGCCTGGACCTGCCTCGCCGCCGTCGGCGTCATCCTCGGTTACGTCGACGCTCGCACCCGGTTGCTGCCCACCCGCCTGATAGCGCCTTCTTACCTGGTCGTCATCGCGGCGCTCGGATTGGCCTCGGCGTTCCAACGCGAGCACCAGGACCTGGTCCGAGCGGCATTGGGATGGGCGCTGATGGGTGGGGTCTACCTCGCGCTGTGGTTCGTGCACCCGGCCGGGCTCGGCTATGGCGACGTACGGCTCTCGGGGCTGCTCGGCATCGCGCTCGGTTACGTGGGGTGGGGCTCTCTGGTGACGGGTCTCTACGCCGGTTTCGTGCTCGGCGGGCTGGTCGGTCTCGTGCTCACGGTGGGAGGTGCGGGCTGGCGCGGGCACTTCGCCTTCGGTCCGTTCATGCTCACCGGAGCGCTCGTGGGTCTGGTGTGGGGCTCGGACCTCGGTGCCTGGTACACGTCGCTATGACGCCGCATCGTGCAAGACTTCGACCATGCTGCGGTGGCTGACGGCAGGTGAGTCCCACGGACCTGCCCTGACGGCCATCGTCGAAGGCGTGCCGGCTGGACTCGAGATCTCGACCGCCGACCTGGTCACGGTGCTCGCGCGCCGACGCCTCGGCTATGGCCGGGGTGCCCGCATGACCTTTGAGCAGGACGAGGTGGCGATCCTCGGCGGAGTACGGCACGGCCACACGATGGGAGGACCCGTCGCCCTGACGATCGGCAACACCGAGTGGCCGAAATGGCAGGACGTGATGTCGCCTGATCCCGTCGCAGCCGAGGTTCTCGACGGCCTGGCCCGCAGCGCCCCGTTGACCAGACCGCGCCCTGGACACGCCGACCTGGTGGGCATGCAGAAGTACGCCTTCGACGAGGCTCGCCCGGTCCTGGAACGGGCCAGCGCGCGGGAGACGGCGGCGCGGGTGGCGCTCGGGGCGGTCGCCTCGGCGTTCCTGCGGCAGGCCATCGCCGTGCGGCTCGTCTCTCATGTGGTCTCGATCGGCACCGCCACGGCACCGGACGGCGTCGTGCCGACGCCGGACCAGGTGGGCGAGCTCGACGCAGACCCGGTGCGCTGTCTGGACTCCGCGGCCAGCGGCGCCATGGTGGCCGAGATCGACCAGGCGCACAAGGACGGCGACACTCTCGGTGGAGTCGTCGAGGTGGTGGCCTATGGCTTGCCGCCTGGACTGGGCTCCCACGTGCACTGGGACCGTCGGCTCGACAGCCGCCTTGCGGCTGCGCTCATGGGCATCCAGGCCATCAAAGGGGTCGAGCTGGGTGACGGCTTCGCCGTCGCGCGTGGGCCAGGGTCGGCGGCCCACGACGAGATCGAGCTCGGCCCGGACGGTGAGCTCCGGCGTACGTCCGGTCGCTCCGGTGGCACCGAAGGGGGTATGTCGACGGGGGAGCCGCTTCGCGTGCGGGCGGCCATGAAACCGATCGCCACCATCCCTCGGGCCCTGCGTACCGTCGACGTCGCCACCGGTGAGGCCGCCGTGGCCCACCACCAGCGTTCGGATGTCTGCGCCGTTCCGGCCGCCGCCGTGGTTGCCGAGGCGATGGTTGCTCTGGTGCTCGCTGATGCGGCACTGGAGAAGTTCGGCGGCGACTCCGTCAGCGAGACCAGGCGCAACCACGACAGCTACCTCGCCACCCTGAGGCACCGATGACGCCGGTGCCTGCCGACGGTGAGACCGAGCGATGGACGGAAGTCGGTCCCGAGCTCGTACTCGTCGGCCCGCCCGGGTCGGGGAAGTCGACGGTCGGGGCGCTCCTCGCGGTGCGGTGGGACCTTCAGCTCCGCGACACCGACACCGACATCGAGGTCCAGGCCGGCAAGACGGTCGCCGAGATCTTCTTCGACGAGGGAGAGGGCAGGTTCCGCGAGTTGGAGCGGGCGGCGGTCGACACGGCACTCGCCTCCCACCGTGGTGTGCTGGCCCTCGGCGGTGGAGCTGTGCTCAGCCCGACGGTTCGCGAGCTTTTGAGCAACCACCGCGTGGTCTTCCTCGATGTCGGGCTCGCCGACGCGGCGACCAGAGTGGGACTCGGCGCCACCCGCCCACTGCTGCTCGGCAATGTGCGCGGCCAGCTCAAGGCACTGCTCGACGAACGGCGCCCGCTGTACGAGCAGGTGGCGCACAGGACAGTTCGTACCGGTGGTCGTACCCCGGACGAGGTGGCCGACGACGTCGAGAGCGCACTGCATGCCTGACGTGACTCGCATCCGGGTCGAGTCGGGGGACCCCTACGACGTGCTGGTCGGTCGCGGACTGCTAGGGCAGCTGCCCGCCGTTCTGGGCTCCCGCGTACGTCGCGTGGCCGTCGTACATTCCCAAGCGTTGGCAACCGCGGCCAAGGTGGTCGGCGAGGAGCTGCGCCGGGCCGGCTTCGCGGTTTACCCACTCGTGGTGCCCGACGGCGAGAAGGCCAAGACGGCCCAGATAGCGGCGGCGTGCTGGAAGTTGCTGGCTGAGCTGAGCTTCACTCGCTCGGATGCGGTCGTCGGTGTGGGAGGCGGTTCCACAACGGACCTGGCCGGCTTCGTCGCGGCGACGTTCCTGCGCGGTCTGACGGTCGTGCAGGTTCCTACGACTGTGCTGGGCATGGTCGACGCCGCCGTGGGTGGCAAGACCGGTATCAACACGGCTGAGGGCAAGAACCTCGTCGGGGTCTTTCACGAGCCAGCGGCGGTGCTGTGCGACCTGGCGTGGCTGGAGACCTTGGACGTCCAGGAGGTGAGGTCGGGCCTGGCTGAGGTCGTGAAGTGCGGCTTCATCGCCGACCCCCGGGTGTTGGAGCTGGTCGAGGCCGACCCCGTCGCGGCCCTGGACGTCACCACCTCCGTGCTTCGCGAGCTCGTGGAGCGTGGCATCAGCGTCAAGGCCCGAGTGGTGGCTGGCGACCTCAAGGAGTCGACATCGACAGGCACGCAGGTCGGACGGGAGGCGTTGAACTACGGCCACACGCTCGGCCACGCCATCGAGCGCGCCGAGCACTACTCGTTTCGCCACGGTGCCGCCGTCTCGGTCGGCATGGTCTTCGCCGCCGAGCTCGCTCGCCTCGCGGGTCGGTTGCCAGGGGACCTGACCGCCCGCCACCGAGACGTGCTGCGGTCTGTCGGGCTGCCCACGACGTATGGCGGGGCGACCTGGCCGCTGCTGCGTGACGCGATGCGAGTGGACAAGAAGGCACGGGGCGACCTGATGCGGTTCGTGATCCTGGAGGACGTCGGCCGACCGGCCATACTCGAGGGTCCCGAGGATGCACTGTTGGCCGCTGCCTTCGCCTGCGTCGCCGCCTGACTCTCGTGACTTGTCAGAACGTCGGCTGCCCATAGCCAGCTCAGAGTCTGACACGTCTGGATAGGCTCATCGTCGTGCGCGTCCTCGTCCTGAACGGACCCAACCTCGGCAGGCTCGGCAGCCGCGAGCCGGAGGTGTACGGCTCGGCATCCCATGCCGAGCTCGTCTCAGCCTGTGAAAACTGGGGAAGTTGTCTCGGCCTCGACGTCGAGGTCCGGCAGACCGACGACGAGGCAACGCTCGTGAACTGGCTGCACGAGGCCGCGGACAGCGGCACGCCTGTCGTGCTCAATCCCGCCGCCTTCACGCACTACTCCTACGCTTTGCGCGATGCCTGCGCGCAGCTGCCGGCGCCACTCGTCGAGGTGCATATCACCAATCCTGCTGCGCGGGAGACTTTTCGCCATAACAGTGTTATCTCGGAGGTGGCGTCCGGGACGATTGCCGGTTTCGGTGTCGACTCCTATCGGTTGGCGCTTTCGGCGTTGACGGCGCAGACAATGGCGCTGGAACGAGAAGATTTCTGAAGAACGGCTGGGAAGGGCAAACCCGGCATCGACCGGCACCGAATCATTCCTGACACCACCAAAACCAAAGGAATGATTTCAATGCGCTTCAACTCCAGCTCCATCAGGCGAATCGGCCTCACCAAGAAGGCTGGCCTCAGCGTCGCTGCGGTTGCGGTCATCCTTCCGATGGCCGCCTGCTCATCCAGCGATGACAACGCTTCGACCCAGAAGCCTTCGCCAGTCGCACAAATCGACCAGCTGACGGGCAAAAGTACCGCGGTCCTCCTCGACGCGGGTTTCGCCGACGCGCTGAAGAGCCTCAAGGTAACGCCCGGGGTGGTGGGAGATGCGACTCTCGCAGACGGCTCTGTCAGCTTCCCCATCACTGGCGGAAACGTGACCTACTACAAGCCAGGCAGCGTTTCCCCTTATGTGCAGGGAATCGTGGAGCACGACGGCAGTGGCCTGTCGTTGAGCGCGGGCGGAACTGAGGTCGACCTCACCGACTTCGCGATCGACCCGGGTACCTCCAAGCTCTATGGCGACGTGAGCGTCAATGGAAAGTCGGCCGCGACGCACGCCTTCATCTTCCAGCTGGATGGGCGCACTCTCAAGCCCTTGCAGACCGAGGGCGACACGGCAATTCTCGAAGGCACCAAGGTCGAGGTGTCGCCAGATGCGGCCAAGCTCCTGAATGACACATTCAAGACCGACGGTGTGACCGAAGGTCTTCTCGTCGGCACCGCCAAGATCACCATTAACACCAAGTAGTCGTCGAGAGCGGATAAGTGCCGGGCGAGCCAATGAAACACGTGGCCGACCGGCACTTC
>JBPCRX010000040.1:0-2897 GCA_050996395.1 Nocardioidaceae bacterium | reverse complement strand
ACGAACACGCGCATGCCGCGGCGGGTGCCCGAGCCCGAGTTCGGCACCCGACGAAACCGCCACCGCCGGGTCGCAGGACTGGTACCTTGAACCGGTCCGGCGACCATGGGAGCAGTTCGTGAGTGTGTTGATCCTGATAGCTGGCTTGGCGCTGTTCGTCGTGCTCGTCGTCGTCGCGGTCATCGTGCTCGTGTTGTGGCTGGTCCGCCGCACGCCGAGCACTTCGCCGGGCGGACGTCCCACTCCACCCGGCCGACAGCCCTAGCTAGGCACCAGCCGTCTCGTCGCACCCGAGCCGTTCGGACGAGCCTCGGTGTCGGCGCCGCGTCCGCGTCGATCAGACGGGTGCCGACTGGCCGGATGTTGGGAACAATGAAGTGGTCCTGGCGAGGGCACCGCCGTCCGCTTTGCTCGGACCGGTTGCACCGGTAGCCAAGTTCCGCCCATGCGCATGTCGCTCTTACTCGTGGGTAGTACAGTCAAGTTACTGACGAGTAACAGAAGCACCCGCGACCGAAGGTGGGGCCGTGAGCCACTACAAGAGCAACATCCGTGACATCGAGTTCAACCTCTTCGAGGTGCTCGGCTCCGAGGAGGTCCTCGGCTCCGGCCCGTTCGAGGAGATCGACACCGACACCGCGAGGTCGATCCTCGCGGAGGTGGACCGGCTCGCCCGGGATGAGCTCGCCGCATCCTTCGAGGAGGGTGACCGCACCCCTCCGACGTACGACCCAAAGACCTGCTCGGTGACCATGAACCGAGCTTCACCAAGAGCTACCAGGCGTTCATGGACGCCGAGTGGTACCGCCTCCAGCTGCCCACCGAGCTCGGCGGCCAACCGGCGCCGGCGACGCTGAACTGGGCGCTGGCCGAGCTCGTCCTCGGTGCGAACCCGCCGGTGTGGATATACGCCGCCGGGCCCAGCTTCGCCCACGTGATCCACCGCAACGGCAACGACCGGGACAAGCGGATCGCCCGGCACATGGTCGACAAGCAGTGGGCCGCCACCATGGTGCTCACCGAGCCCGACGCCGGCTCTGACGTCGGGTCCGGCCGCACGAAGGCCTACCTGCAGGCCGACGGCACCTGGCACATCGAGGGCGCCAAGCGCTTCATCACCTCGGCCGAGCACGACATGAGCGACAACATCATCCACCTGGTGCTCGCGCGCCCGCAGGGCATCGAGGGGGTCGGCGGTCCCGGCACCAAGGGCTTGTCGCTGTTCATCGTGCCCAAGCACCACTTCGACGTCGAGACCGGCGAGCTGACCGGCGAGCTGACCGCCGCCTACGTCACCAACGTCGAGCACAAGATGGGCATCAAGGTGTCCACCACGTGTGAGCTCACCTTCAGCGACTCCGCCGTTGGTGGCGGGGAGCCGGCCAGGGGCTGGCTGCTCGGTGAGGTGCACGACGGCATCACGCAGATGTTCCAGGTCATCGAGAACGCCCGGATGCTGGTGGGGACCAAGGCGATCGCCACCCTGTCCACCGGCTACCTCAACGCGCTGGCGTACGCCAGGACCAGGGTCCAGGGTGCCGACCTCAGCCGGTCCGCGGACAAAACCGCTCCCCGGGTCACGATCGCGCACCACCCCGACGTACGTCGCTCGCTGATGACGCAGAAGGCGTTCGCCGAGGCGCTGCGCGCACTGGTGCTCTACACCGCGTCCTGGCAGGACAAGGTGCAGGTCGCCGAGTTCAACGGCGAGCGGGACGAGCTCGCCGAGCGGGTCAACGACCTGCTGCTCCCGATCGTCAAGGGCTACGGCTCCGAGCGGTCCTGGGTCCTGCTCGGCACCGAGTCGCTGCAGACCTTCGGCGGCTCGGGGTTCCTGACGGACTACCCGATCGAGCAGTACGTCCGGGACGCGAAGATCGACACGCTCTACGAGGGCACCACGGCCATCCAGGGTCAGGACCTCTTCTTCCGCAAGATCGTGAAGGACCAGGCTCAGGCACTCGGCCACCTCACCGGCGAGGTCGAAGGCTTCGCCAACAGCGACGCGGGAAACGGCCGACTCAAGGTCGAGCGTGAGCTCCTCGCCAGGGGGCTCGAGAACGTGCAGGCGATCGTCGGCACGATGACCAGCCAGCTGATGTCCGCGGACCCGAACGCCGAGGGCGGCGACCAGCGCAACATCTACAAGGTCGGGCTCAACACCAGCCGCCTGCTGATGGCACTCGGTGACATCGTGTGCTCGTGGCTCCTGCTGCGTCAGGCCGAGGTCGCGCTGGCGAAGCTGGACGGCGAGGTCAGCGCCAAGGACAAGCTGTTCTACGAGGGGAAGGTCGCCGCCGCCTCGTTCTTCGCCCACAACGTACTGCCCCGGCTGGCCGCGGAGCGTGAGATCGCCGAGGCGACCGGTCTGTTCCTGATGGATCTGCCCGAAGCGGCCTTCTGAACGCTCGCGTGGTGAGTTGACACGGCCCCTGCGCGGGTATGCGATGTCGTATAGCGCGGTGCGCCTGTGCCGCCAGGCGACCCGGTTCGCCGCCGACCAGGAGGAGTCAACATGGGCATCGGTCTAGGCGTCGTGCTTTTGATACTCGGCCTCATCCTCGTCTTGGACGTCGTCCACTTCGACGTCAGCTTCGTCGACGACCAGGCGCTCGGCTGGATCCTGCTGATCGTCGGGATCCTCGCCATCGTCCTGGCGCTGGTGATGAACGCTCAGCGTTCGCGCACCAAGCACGTCGAGGAGCGCCGCTACGACGGGCCCCCGACGCGCTGAGCCGGTAGTCGCACGCACAAGGCTTCCCGCGGCGTACGTTTGCCGGCGCAAACCGTCCGGGACGGCACCCCCGAGGCCGCTGGTGGTTCAGCGGTTGGTCTGCGACCAGCGCGGCTTCTTCTTGAAGTCGTCACGGTCGAGGTTGCCGCCCGCCCGGCCGCTG
>JBPCRX010000094.1:0-5203 GCA_050996395.1 Nocardioidaceae bacterium | reverse complement strand
GCACCGCACCTCGCGTTCGGACACGGCATCCACCGCTGCATCGGCGCCGAGCTTGGCCGGATGGAGCTGCGCACAGCCCTCCCTGCCCTGGCTCGGCGATTCCCCGACCTGTCACTAGCCGACGACCCGCTCGATTACCGCGAATCGTCCATCATCTACGGGGTCGAGTCACTGCCAGTGCAACTTCGCCGGTAGGCAATGTCGGGAAGCTCTCTCCCAAACGCCAGCGCCGGTCTGACCCCTGATCCCCCATGGGTCATCGGTGACGAGGTCTGTGCGGCGTCGCGGCCGGGCTGATCGGTCTGCTGCGCGAGGGCAACACCCTGGCCCGGATGGGCAGCGGCGAGTTCGTCGCCGATTGGGGTCGGCATCCGTTGCATCAGCGCAATGCCGGGATGTGATCAGGAATCTGTCGCGGGCGGCGGGCCGTTAGGTGCAGGCTCAGCGCGAGGTAGTAGCCGAGGTAGGCGAACGAGACGGCGAGCCAGAAGGGGTTGGGAAAGGGCAGCTCGGCGAGCAGTACCGCCTAGCTGGCCAGCCAGACCGCGCTGAGCACGAGGGTGAGGGTGAGGGTCGTCTCGGTGCGCGACGGGTAGACGTAGCCGATCGGGACGAAGACCAGGGCGGCGCACCCGACCAGCAGCAGGGCGACGGCGGCCGGCTGCAGGTCGAGCACCACGATGTAGAACGAGGCGACGTTCCAGTAGCTCGGGAAGCCGAGGAGCAGATGGTCCTCAGTCTTGGCGTCGACCCGGCAGAACTGGAACGCCGAGGCAAGCAGCGGGTGCTCCACAGCAGCACCATCGGTGCGAACGCGTAGGTTAGGGAGTCGACGATGTTGTCGAGCAGGGCGCCCTCGAACCGGGCGACGTGCCGGCGCACCTCAAGACCGCGGGCCAACATCCCGTCCGTGCCGTCTACGACCAGTGCCGCGAGCCCGAGCCCACAGCGCGCGCACCACGTCACCTTCCCAGGCCGCCATCACGATGAGCACGGCCAAGACGACCCCGGTCGCGGTGTAGACGTGGACGAGCCAGGCAGCGACCAAGGCCTTCGGCGTTGTGTCCATGATGTCACCAGTCGTCTGAGCTGAATTGAGGACTCGGGGCTATTCACGTGACCGGACCGCACACAAGATGTGGCGCCGACGCCAGGTCGAGAACGCAAGGGGATGAGCTCCACGCGCCGCAACGCGGCCAAGTCCGCTCAGGTGAATACCCCGATGCGGACTACCGCAGTCGGCCTTGCAAGAGCGCGTGCACCTCGTACACCCCCGTCTCGAGGGGGTCTGCCGGTGGCGTTCCCGCTACGGCACGGGTGGGGAGCGTGACAGCAGCCGGGTCGTCAGCTCAGTCCATGGATTCACTCGGGCAACTTGCCTGGTTGGTTCCGGTCGGACCTTCCGAGCAGGACCGGAGACTGCCAGCGTCGCAGCGTGAAGGATTCCATCGGCCTCGACGTGGCGCCGGAGGGCTCAGTCACCTGGCCACTCGCCGGTCCACTTCTGGAACGCGCGTGCCCCGCCGCGGCTGACCAGTGCCTTGACGGTGGCGAAGATCGCACCCTGCACGAGGGAGGCGACGACGATCTCGCGGAGCCGGTATTCGGACTCCAGCGCCTTGGGAGCGTCCTGGTTGTCCCCGGGGGTGGCGTGCTTCCAGACGGACTTGAACACCGCCCCCGCCGCGAGGCCCGCGAGCAAACTGCTGGTCAGTCCGAGCGGCCGGTAGAGCATCTTCGCGGAGGTGTTGCTCTGCTCCTCAGTCCTCATCGGAGGATCCTTCCGTTGGCTTCTGGCTGTCCCCGTGGCTCTCGCGCAGGCGACGGGCCTGGGCGACGTCCTTGTCGTGCTTCTTCTGTAGCTTCTTGATGCCGCGGTCGTCGCGGGTGGGGAGCTGCACGGTCTCCTCGGCCTCGATTCCGGCCTGGAGTTGCCGGCCGCGTTCGAGCTCGGCGTCCAGCTCCGCGCCGAACAGTAGGGCGATGTTGGTCAGCCACAGCCAGAGCAGGAAGACTACGACCCCAGCGAGTGCTCCGCAGGTCTTGTTGTAGCTGGAGAAGTTCGCGACGTAGAACCCGAACGCCGCCGAGGCGAGGATCCACACCACGATCGCGAACAGCGCGCCGACGCTGATCCACTTGAGCTTCGGCTGCTTCACGTTAGGAGTGGCGTAGTAGAGCAGCGCCACGATCAGCACCACGATGATGAGGATCACCGGCCACTTGGCGATGTTCCACACGGTGACGAGGGTCGAGCCCAGACCGATGGCACTTCCGATCGAGGACGCGACCGGGCCGCTCACCACGAGAGCGACCATCACGATCGCCACCAGGACGACGGAGACCAGGGTGACCAGCAGCATCACCGGGCGGAGCTTCCAGACCGGCCTACCCTCGTCCACCTCGTGGACCCGGTTCATCGCCCGGCCGAACGACCCGACGTACCCCGAGGCCGACCACAGAGCAGTGGCCAGACCGATGATCAGGGCGATCCCGGCGCCCGGGGTGTTGCTCAGCTGGGTGATGGTCTTCTCCAGCGTCGGGGAGGACACCCCGACGTCGGAGAGGACCTTGATGATGGTCTTCGTGGTCGAGGGACCCTGTCCGACCACGCCGACCAGAGACAGCAGCGCGATAAGCGCGGGGAACAGCGCGAGCACCGCGTAGTAGACCAAGGCGGCCGCCAGGTCGGTGCACTGATCCTTGGAGAACTCCCGCAGCGTGCGTTTAGCGACGTAGAGCCACGACGTGCCCTTGAGGTCGCCGGGAGAGTCGGGCTTGGCGGAGTCCTCCGGCTCCGGCGCCTGAGCTGCGCCGGGTGTATCGGCCTTCTGGGTGGAGGACGTCATCGGCGTCTCCGCACGATCACCGCGAGGACGATGACGCCGACCACGCCGACTCCGAGGCCAGCTCCGCCCCCCAGGACGGGCTTGGTGGGCCTGCCGTTCTCGTCGGTGGCGGCGTCCTTGGCGCGTGTGGTCAGGGCCGCGGCACGGGACCGGGCATCGCTGACCCGCACAACGGCCTGCTGGCGCGTGATGGCGATCCGTTCCTTGGTGCGGGTCTTGACGTCCAGCTTGGCGGTCAGTGCATCGACGGTCTCACCGAGCTGATCGCGATTCCGTTCGATGTTGACCTGCAGCTCATCGACGCTGGGAGCCTTCTCGGCGTCACCGTCCGACTTCGACGACGACTGTGGCTCTGTCTGGTCCTCAGGTGACGTCGTCACGGTGCGTCCCTCCCTTGATCGTCGCCACGTCCTGTTTGACGTTGTCGATGGTCTGGGCCGGCGCGGCCGGAGGGGCCTGGGCGACCTGCTTCTTGCCCAGCAGCGCAACCACTCCGGCGACTACGAAGAGCACCACCGCCACGATCAGCGCCGCCAGCCAGGGGGCCAGCACCAGCGCCAGCGCCAAGATGGCGGTGGCGACCAAGGCGCCAACGCCGTAGAGGGCGACCAAACCGGCACCGCCGAACATGCCGATGCCGACACCGGCATGCTTGGCCTTGGCGGTCATCTCCGCCTGCGCGAGCTTGAGCTCGCTGCGGATCAGCTCGGTGGACTGCTGGGTCAACCGCGTAACCAGCTCGGCCGACGACGGCTCCCGGTCCTGGTCGTGCTCGGGCGACGACTGCGCCGGCATCGACTGCTCACGAGCCCCTGCTGCGGTCGCACCGCTGCCCTCAGCCATGCACGTCACCCGGCGTGGGCCGCGGGCCCTGGGTGCTGAGGGCGGGCTCGGCGGTCTCGGTGCTGGACCGCATGGGTGGCACCTCTGGGGACTCGTGCGGATCGGAAGTCTTGCCGTCCGACTTCGACTTCGACTTCGCCTTGTCGGTGGCCTTGTGCGCCGCCTGGCTGACCTTGGCCTGGACCTGGGGCGCCTTCTCCTTGGCGAGGTCCTGAGCCATGCTGGCCTTCTCCTGGACCCGCGGGTCGTTCCAGAGCCCGTTGGCCTTGGTCTTGATCTGCTCGTAGCGTTCCCGGCCGTCTCGGGTGCCGAGGACGTATCCGGTCGCAAGCCCGATGAGCAGCGTGGTCTTGTTCATGTGTGGCTCCGTTCGCAGCCCTGACGGGCAGGCGTCTAAGTGTGGTTCTCTGACGGCACCGGGTCCGGGTGCCTGTGGGACACCGGGCGCGGGCACATCGCACTCTCGGTGCCCGCCAGACAGTCTTACTGCGTAAGACTGTCTCGGTCAATCTCCCGCCCAGTCGGCGGGGAGTATCCTGGCCGTCCGAGGAGGCTCCGTGCCGGACGATGAACACGTGGTCGACGCCGACCGACAGGTGGTGGCGGGCGCGCTCCCTCCGTCGGCGAGAACGCCGTTGGGCCGCGAGCGCATCGTCGCAGCGGCGGTGAACTTCATCGACGAGTCTGGCCTACAAGCGTTGTCGATGCGTCGGCTGGGGGCTGCGCTCGACGTCGAGGCGATGTCGCTCTACCGCTACGTCCCGGGACGGGAGAACCTTCTGGATGCGGTCGTGGAGAAGGTCGTCGAGGAGATGCGGAACGACGACGACGTCCTCGAGTCACCTCAGGACGGCTGGCAGGACTTCCTCCAGCGGCTGGCCCACGGCGTTCGTCGAGTCGCCCTCACCCACCCCAAGGTGTTCCCCCTCGTCGCCTCCCGGCCGACCGAGGCACCCTGGCTGCGACCTCCGCTGCGCAGCATGAACGTGGTGGAGGGGTTCTTGGACAGTCTGCTGGGGGAGGGGTTCAGCGATGCCGCCGCGGTGGCCGCCTACCGCGCGTTCACGAGCTTCCTGCTGGGGCACCTGCTCCTGGAGGTCGCCGCCCTCGGCGCCGACGTGGGACCCCTCGACGTGATCGACGACGGCGAGGACCGCAACGCCAAGCCGATGGTCTACCCCACCGTGTCGCGGCTGAGCGACGCTCTGGCCGAGGAACACTCCGGCGAGGAGTTCGAGGAGGCGCTCGAGGAGCTCCTCAACCGCCTCGCGCTGCTGCAGGCCGTGAGTTGACCGCTCTCGGTGGCGGTACAACAGTTGCAGGCTGCACGATCCTTCGTCGCACCCGCGTCAACGGTCAGCATGCGCGCCTACGTCTCCTGCAGGGTGACGTCCCGCTGAGTGGTGGAGTTTCTCGACACCGTGCGGGTCAGTGTTCTGATCATGCCGTCATGAGTTCGGGCTTGGCTACCTCCTCGTCTGACTTGCCGGCCACCAAGGCCATGGAGGCCT
>JBPCRX010000041.1:0-19491 GCA_050996395.1 Nocardioidaceae bacterium | reverse complement strand
CCAGCCCGACTGCTGTGGCACCACCGTCCCGATAAGCCACAATCCCGAGCCCCACGGTGAACGCCCACTCCGCCGTCCAGGCTCCGAGGAAGCTAAGCTGGGCTCGCCGGAGGGCGGGATTTCGGGCATTGCTGGTGAATGCGGCTGCGGCCCTGCCGAGCCTGCCCCGAACCTTCGCACCCGCCACTCAACGACGGTACCGTCTCTCGGCTGGCCACCCACGATGTCGACTCGACCCGGCTGCCGTGCGCTCGTGTTAGCAAACTGTTAGCAAAACAGGCTGGTGGGGTGGGCCACGCAGCGCCTGAATGGGCTGTGACCTGGACTTATGTTGGAGCCGGCGAGGGGATTCGAACCCCTAACCTTCCGATTACAAGTCGGATGCGCTGCCAGTTGCGCCACGCCGGCCAGGTGCTGGCTCATCGTAGACGTGATCCGGGTGACCCCCTGCCAGACCGACTACGGGCATCCACTGCGGGCAAGGGATGCGCTAGTTTCCGATCATGGCCAACCCGGTGATCGTGGTGCTCGGCGCAGGTCCGGGCATCGGCTACGCGGTGGCACGCCGGTTCGGACGAGCTGGCTATGACGTCGCACTGGTCGCCCGCTCCGAGCAGCGGCTCGAGCAGCTAGGCCTCGAGCTGGAGACCGAGGGCGTCACCGCTGGCTGGTCGGTCGCCGATGTCAAGGACACTGAAGCTTTGACCTCTGCACTACGCCGAGTCGGTGAGCACTCCGGGTCGATAGACCACCTCCACTTCAACCCGAGCAGCTTCACAGGGAAGGATGCACTCACCCTCACCGCGAACGAGCTGCTGAGCGACCTGCACCTCGGTGTCGCGAGCCTCCTGACCGCGGTGCAGGCTGCCAAACCCTTCATGCCCCCGGGTGCCCGCATCACGGCGACGGGAGGCGCAACCGCCGATCACCCCTGGGCAGCGACTGCGTCGCTCGGGGTGCAGAAGGCCGGTCTCCGCAACTTGGTCAACGCGCTCGATGCGACGCTGGCAGGCGACGGCATCCGAGCCCTCTCGCTGACGGTGGCAGGCACGGTCGAGGTGGGGACCGCGTTCGACCCGGGCCTCATCGCCGATGCCCTCTTCGAGTCGTCACAAGCCGAGGACGAGTTCTGGCAGTCGGAGGTCCGCTACACCGGTCGGGACTGACACCATCGGTCATCGCGTTCGCTCGCAACGTCTCATACACCGCTGCCGCCACCTGCGCCCGCGATCGTCCGATGTCGAGAGCGAGAGCCTTCGCGCCCTCGAACAACCGGTCGAGGTGCTGGTCGAAGAAGGCGGGGTGCCCATGGTGAACGCGCAGTCCCTCCCAGACCCCGTCACCCAGAACGAAGCCGGCGTCGAACACAGAGACGACCGCTTCGCTCCGCGGCTTGAGATCGCCGTTGACATAGATCAGGATCTGCTGGTTGCGGGGGTCGTCGGCATACTCGTGCGTCCCGTGCCCTGGCTCGGCCACTCGCTGCCTCCTGAGAACCTCCACGACCAACGCGCTGTCGCATCCGACACGGATGCACCGACAAGGCAGGCTACTCACCGCGAGGCAAGTGATGCTGGCGAACGGGCATGGAAGTCGGTGCATTGGGGCACTGTGACGTCAGCGGGGACAACCCCCGCCACCCGAGCACGGAGGTGCCACGATGGGTACGGAAGACAAGATTGGCAACACCGCCGACAAGATGTCGGGCAAGGTGAAGGAAGAGGCCGGCGACCACACCGACAACGAGAGCCTCGAGGCTGAGGGTAAGCGCGACCAGTCAAAGGCCGACATCAAGCAGGCCGGCGAGAAGGTCAAGGACGCCTTCAAGAACTGACCTGTTCAGGTCCGCGACGGCGCGCAGGGTCTGAGAGCATCTGCCCATGGCCCTGCGCATCGTCGCGACTGCTCCTGAACCAGCGCTCGTCACGTTGCCCTGGCAGGTCCCGCTCGACGAGTGGGAGGGCGACTTCCTGGTGCCGCTGCCGCGCGGCCTGTCACGCCACGTGGTGCGGTTCGTCCGGCTGGACAACGTCATGTACGCCGTCAAGGAGACTCGCGAGCCGATCGCTTGGCGCGAGTACCGGCTGCTCCGTGACCTGCGCCGTGTCCGGGTCCCGGCAGTGGAGCCCGTCGGTATCGCCACCGGTCGGCGAAGTGTCGAAGGCGAGGAGATCGAGCCCTGCCTGCTCACGCGTCACCTCGGCTCCTCCATGCCTTATCGCGAGATGTTCTCGCGAGGCGTGCGCGCAGACACCATGCACAAGCTCGTCGACGCCCTCGTGGTGCTGCTCAACAAGCTGCACCTTGCCGGCTTCTTCTGGGGCGACTGCTCGCTCTCCAACACGCTGTTCCGCCGGTCAGCCGGCGAGTTCGCCGCCTACCTCGTCGACGCCGAGACCGGGGAGCTGCATCCTCAGCTGAGCGATGGTCAGCGCTCCTACGACCTGGACATCGCCACTGGCAACGTCTTCGCCGAGATGCTGGACCTTCAGGCCGGGGGGTTGCTCACCGAGGACGTCGACGCCTTCGAGACGGTGACCGGGCTGCAGGACCGGTATGAGCGTCTGTGGTCAGAGCTGACTGGCGTCGAGGACTTCACCACTGACGAGATGTGGCGCATCCAGCTGCGCATCGAGCGCCTCAACGAGCTTGGCTTCGACGTCGACGAGCTCGACATCGTGACCGACTGGGACGGGGCGACCGTGCGGCTGCAGCCCAAGGTCGTCGATGCCGGTCACCATCAGCGCAGGCTGCAGGGACTGACCGGGCTCGATGTCGAGGACAACCAGGCCCGCCGGCTGCTGAACGACCTCGACGCCTTCGCCGCCCACTACGACCTCCAGGGTGAGGACCAGGCGATGGTCGCCCACCGGTGGCTGACCGAGATCCTCGAGCCGATCATGCTGATGGCGCCAGACGACCGCCGCTCGCCGGTGGAGTTCGCGGAGATATTCCATGAGATCCTCGAGCACCGGTGGTATCTGTCGGAACAGGCGGGACACGAGATCGGGATCTTCGAGACAGCCCGGAACTACTTCGCCAGCCAGCTGCCGGAAGCGCCCGGGGCCAGGCTCTCCGACGCTCAGCTCAGAGAGCCACGACGGGCGATCCTGTCCACGGCGAAACCTCAAAGGCAGGCCGGCGGCTCCGAGGAGATGGAGACCACAGTGGCCGGCGACGAGGAGCAGCGGGTCAGCGCAGCAAAGACCGCGCGATGACCATCCGCTGGATCTGGTTCGTGCCCTCAAAGATCTGCGTCACCTTCGCTTCTCGCAGATAGCGCTCGGCTGGGAAGTCGCGGGTATAGCCGTACCCACCCAGCACCTGCACTGCGTCGATGGTCACCTTCATCGCCGCGTCTGTCGCCAGCAGCTTGGCGATCGACGCCTGCCGGCTGAACGGTCTGCCGGCATCCCTCAGCCGCGCCGCATGCAGGTACGTCGCGCGGGCCGCCTCCACTGCCGCAGCCATGTCGGCCAGCATGCACTGCAACCAATGGAACTCACCGATGGCGCGGCCGAACTGACGCCGTTCACGTGCGTACCCGACGGCCAGGTCGAGGGCCCCCTGGGCAAGGCCGGTGGCGCAGGCCGCGACACCGAGTCGGCCGCCGTCGAGAGCCGACAGGGCGATCGGCATACCCTGACCCTCAACGCCGATCCGCAGGTCGGCTCGGAGACGGACGTCGTCGAAGATCACCTGCGTCGTGGTCGAGGCAGTCATCCCCATCTTCTTCTCGGGCGCACCGAAGCTCACGCCAGGCGTGCCGGCCGGCACATGGAAGGCGCTCAACCCACCCTTGGGATCAGGCGACGTACGCGCGAAGAGCAGCCAGAAGTCCGCGTGCGGCCCATGGCTGACCCACGCCTTGGTGCCGTTGACCACGTAGTCGCCGTCGGCGAGCACCGCCTTGGTGGCGATGGCGGAGACGTCGGAACCCGCCTGAGCTTCGGACAGGGCGTAGGCGCCGAGCTGCTCACCGCTGAGCATGCCGGGCAGAAGCCGTTCATGCTGCTCGTCAGAGCCGAAATGCGACAAGGCCGAGGTCGAGAGCGTGTGCACGGACAGGTCGACCGCGACGCTCATCCAGACGCTTGCGACCTCTTCCAGCACCTGTAGGTAGACCTCGTAGGGCTGACCGCCACCACCGTCCTGTTCCTCGAACGGCAGTGAGAGCAGACCGGTCTGGCCGAGCAGGTGGAACACGTCTCGGGGGAACTCACCGGTCGCCTCTGCCTCGTCAACGCGGGGTGCAAGCTGTTCGGCACAGATGTCGCGGACAACGGCCAGCAGGTCCACGGCTTCCTGCGTCGGCAACAGCCGCTCGACCGCCATCTCACCGTCCCTCGCGTTCCCTCGTGTCCGCGACCCGAGATCCCCAGCCCGCGTCGCCGTTATCCACCCAGTCGGTCAGGCCAGTCGGTCAGGCCAGTCGCTCGGGCCGCAGCGTCGCTCGGGCCAGTCTTACAGACCGCGGAGGTCGTACGCCGCGCTCCAACTGCCACCGGCCCCTCAACCAGCCGAGCGGCACCGGTCGATCTCGTACAGTGCGATGCCCGCCGCCACTCCGGCGTTGAGTGACTCAGTGGTCGAGGCGGTGGGGATGCGCACCAGAACGTCGCAGGTC
Organism: Nocardioidaceae bacterium; assembly: GCA_050996395.1. GTDB lineage: Bacteria > Actinomycetota > Actinomycetes > Propionibacteriales > Nocardioidaceae > JBPCRX01. The sequence goes on along the minus strand of JBPCRX010000041.1, from coordinate 14,864 downwards.
TCGCGCACCAGCCGGGACAGACCCTTGCCCTCGCTGCCGACGACGAGCACCAGCGGTACGGTCGCCAGCTCCATCTCCCGCACGTCGACGGTGCCCTCGGCGTCCAGCCCGGCGACCATCAAGCCGGCCTCCTGATAGGTGCGCAGCTGCCGAGTCAGGTTTGTCGCCCGTGCCACCGGTACCCGCGCAGCGGCTCCCGCCGACGCCTTCCAGGCGCTTGCGGTCATGCCGGCGGCACGTCGCTCAGGTACGACGACACCGTGCACGCCGAAGGCAGCCGCCGAGCGGACGACCGCGCCGAGGTTGCGCGGATCGGTGACAGAGTCCAGCCCCACCAGAAGAGCCGGCTCCGCCGCGTTCGACGCCATGTCGAGCAGCTCGTGCGGGTCGGCGTACTCGTAGGCCGGCACCTTGAGTGCGAGACCCTGATGAACCGCCCGGTCGGTCATCCGGTCGAGCTCGTGGCGGCTCACCTCAAGAATCGATATGCCCCGATCCGCCGCGATGCGGAACGCCTCGCGCAGGCGGTCGTCGCGCTCAGCCTGCTCGGCGACGTACAGGGTCGTCGCCGGAATGCGCGCCTGTAGCGCCTCGACAACCGAGTTGCGGCCCGCCACCCACTCGGCCACGTTGGCGGGTCGGCGCGAGCGCTCGGGGCGAGAGGACGGTCGCGTGTCAGCCGTCGAGTCCGAACGATGGGCCTTGTGACCCTCCCGCTCGACTGCCTTGGGAGTCGGCCCCTTGCCTTGCAGCGCCTTGCGTCGGCGACCGCCCGACCCCGCGGTCGGGTTGCCTCCCTGGCGCTTGCGGACGGCTCCGACCCGTTTGCTGTTGCCCGGCATCAGCTAGCCGCCGTCCAGCGGGAGCCCTGAGGAGTGTCCTCGACCTCGACGCCTGCGTCCCTCAGCCGCCCTCTGATCGCGTCGGCGGCGGCGAAGTCCCGCCGCTCTCGCGCGTCCTGCCGCTCGCTCAACAGCGCCGAGACCAGGTTGTCAACCAAGTCCTCCCGGACGTTGCCGGCTCGTGCCCGCGCGGCCCAGGCCTCTCCATGGGGGTCGATGCCGAAGATCGCGAGCATCCCGCGGACGGCGCCAAGACTCGCCCGAACCACCCGCTCGTCGGCGTTGGCCAGTGCGACGTTGCCCTCGCGGATTGTCTCGTGGATGACCGCGAGCGCCGCCGGAGCGGCGAGGTCGTCATCCATGGCGGCCACGAACTCCACTGGCAGCTCACGATCCGGCTCGGTCCCGCCCACGACCCGCGTCGCACGGTCGAGGAAGTTCTCGATCCGCCGGAAGCTCACTCCCGACTCCTCCAGAGCCTCGAAGGAGAACTCCACGTTGGACCGGTAGTGCGAGGAAACCAGGTAGTGGCGCAGCTCGATCGGCCGAACCCGTTCGACCACCATACTGACCAGCATCGAGTTGTCGAGCGATTTGCTCATCTTTTCGCCGGACGCCGTGATCCAGGCGTTGTGCATCCAGTGCCTGGCGAACGGCCGACCAGCCGCGCACGACTGCGCCAGCTCGTTCTCGTGATGAGGAAAGCGCAGGTCGATGCCTCCACCGTGGATGTCGAAGGTGTCCCCCAGATACTTTCCGGCCATGGCCGAGCACTCGATGTGCCAGCCTGGCCGACCGCGACCCCAGGGGGCCGGCCAGGATGCCGTGATCGGTTCAGCCGCCTTGTGGCCCTTCCACAGGGCGAAGTCTCGTGGGTCGCGCTTGCCGCGGGCCTGGGCGTCCACACCGTCCTCACTGACCAGCATGTCGTCGAGCCGCTGGTGGGACAAGGAGCCGTACGCCGGCCACGATCTCACGTCGAAGTAGACGTCGCCGGTCCCGTCCGGGGCGACGTAGGCGTGTCCTTTGTCGATCAGCTGCTGGATGAGTTCGACCATCTCGGTGATGTGGCCGGTCGCCCGCGGGACGTAGGTCGGCGGGATGCAGCCCAGGACGTCATACGCCTCGTGCAGTGACCTCTCGTTGGCGAAAGCGTGGGCCCACCACTGCCCACCCAGCTCGCGCGACTTGGCCAGCACCTTGTCGTCGATGTCGGTCACGTTCGCGATGATGGTCACGGCAAAGCCGGTGTGCTCAAGCCACCGTCGCAGCACGTCGAAGACCACCTCTTTGTAGATGTGTCCGACGTGAGGAGGCCCCTGCACGGTGAGGCCGCAGTGGTAGATCCCGACCTCACCCGGCACGAGCGGGACGAAGTCGCGGATCTCCCGAGCCACGGTGTCGTACAGGCGGAGCGTCACTGCGTCAGGGTATCCGTGCGCGCCCTACACGCCGAAACGTCGACTGGTCGTCCTACAGTGAGCCATGCGTATGCCGTTGGGCGTGGTCCCGCTGCTTGCCCTGACCTTGTTGGTCGGCCCTCTCCAGACGGGTTCCGGTGCTTCGACGGCGCCGACCGGCGGGGCGATGTTGCCAGTGACGACGGCCGACCGCTCATCGTCACCGTCGCCGACGGCGTCGGCTGTGCGACACGTCCGGCTCACCCGATGGTCCGGGCAGCGGCTCCTGCTCGGGACCTCGTTGCACTCACGGCTCCACGGCGCTGGCCTCCAGGTGGCTCGTTCCGCTCCCACCATCCACTACGACGACCCGTTCGGCTCGGTGCCGCCGATCGACTACGACCGGGGCTTCTGGTACTCGCCGTGGGTCGAACCCGGTTTCGACCTGACCCAGCTGATCGCCTCCTACGATGCCAAGACCCCGGTCGGCACCTTCATCGAGGTAGCTGCCCGTGGTCGCACACCTGCCGGTCGTCGGACGTCGTGGGACAGCCTCGGCCGATGGGCCAGCTCGGACCACCAGTTCCACCGCATGTCCCTGGGTCCTCAGCGCGACGACCTGACTCGGGTCGCGGTCGACACCCTTGTCACCACGCACGGCGTGAGCCTGTCCGGGTGGCAGGTGAGGGTGGCGCTACTTCGGCGTACCGGCACGTCGGCCACCCCGACCCTCACGCAGATCGGTGCGGTCGGGTCGCGGCTGCCCGCCGCCCAGAGCACCACCAGTACCTCGAGGTTCCACCGAGGGCGAGACCTGTCGGTGCCGCGGTACTCGCAGGAAATCCACACCGGGGAGTACCCGCGCTACAACGGTGGCGGCGAGGCGTGGTGCAGCCCGACGACGACAGCAATGCTGCTCAGCTACTTCGATCGTGGGCCGACACCTCGACAGCTCAGGTGGATCGACCCGAGCTACCGCCAGCCGTGGGTCGACCATGCGGCGCGCTCCACCTTCGCCTGGGGTTACGACGGCACCGGCGACTGGCCCTTCAACACCGCCTACGCCGGGGAGTTCGGCCTGGACACCTTCGTGACCCGGCTGCGCTCCTTGCGGGAGGCAGAGCTATTCATTCGGGCCGGCATCCCCTTGGCGGCCTCGATCGCCTTCGGCCCCGGCGAGCTCGACCATGCGCCGATCCAGTCCACAGCGGGGCACCTGGTGGTGATCCGCGGCTTCACCGATCGTGGCGGCGTCGTCGTCAACGACCCGGCAGCTCCCACCGCCAACACCGTCCGACGGGTCTACCGGCGTGGACAGTTCGAACGGGCATGGACCGGTTCGACCGGTGGCGTCGTCTACGTCATGCACCCGGCCCGGACCCCGCTGCCCGAACCGCGTCGACACCCCAACTGGTGAGTCCGCCGCGTGTCCACTCACGTGAGTAGCCTCGCGCGCATGCAGATGGTGCATGTGTTCATCGACGTACCGGCGGCACAGATCCCGGTGATGTCATGGTTCTGGTCCGCCGCACTCGGCTGGCGACCGGGGCAGCCGTGGGAACGCCACCCCGAGTTCACGAACTTGGAGCCACCCGTCGGTGACACCTACGTCAGCCTGCAGACCATCGCCGAGGGTGGACCGCGGATCCATGTGGACTTCGCGGTGCCGGACGTGGAGGCGGCTCGAGACCGGTTGGCGCAGCTTGGCGCCGACGTCGGTGATCCGGGCGACGGCTGGCAGGTGATGGCGTCGCCCGGCGGTATGCCGTTCTGCCTCTTCGCGGAGGCTCCCACGTTCCGTTGTACTCCCGCCGTGGCGTGGCCGGAGGGTCACCACAGCAGGTTGGCGCAGGTGAGCATCGACTCCCCTGCCGCGTTGCACGAGCGGGAGCGGGATTTCTGGGTCGAGGCGACGGGCTGGGCGTTCGAGCCGCCGGGCCGCTCGGAGTTCGACGGCAAGCTCTTTCCCCCGGACGGCGGCACGGTGCGGCTGCTTCTTCAGCGCCTCGGTTCTGATGACCCCGGCACCCAGACGCGAGCTCATCTGGACCTGGGCACTGACGACGTCGCCGGCGAGGTGGAGCGGGTACGACGGCTGGGCGCGGCTGTGGTCGGAGCGCCCCCCGGGGTGACGGGTTGGGTGGCTCTCACGGATCCGGCCGGGATGTCGTTCTGCGTCACGGGCAACTCACCGGATCCGCCCGGCGACACCGACCCCCCGCCCCCGTTGACAGGCCACCAGCTGCGCGTTGGGTCAGGAGGGGAGTCGGACTAGGTGACCTTGACGTGGATGGTGTGCCAGCCGGTGGCACCGTCCGGGAGCACGCCCGCCTGCTCGCTCGTCTGCTGAGCTCCACCGGCATCGGTCGCCCGGACCTGAATGGTGTGCTCACCCGCGTCGGCCGTCCAGACGTGAGCCCACTGGCGCCAGCTGTCGATGCTGGCGTCCTTGCCCAGCTCGGCCTCGACCCACTCATCGTCGTCGACGCGAACCTCCACCGTCTCGACCCCGCGGTGCTGCGCCCACGCAATGCCTGCGATCGCTACGTCGCCGGCTTTGACCTTGGCGCCGTTGTGCGGCACGTCGATGCGGGACTCCGTCTTCACCGGCCCCTGAGCGGACCAGCCCCGCTGCGTCCAGAACGCTGAGAAGTCCGCGAAACGGGTCACCTCGAGGTCGACCACCCACTTGGTGGCCGACACGTAGCCGTAGAGCCCCGGGACCACCATGCGTACCGGAAAGCCGTGCTCCGGAGTCAACGGTTCGCCGTTCATCGCCACCGCGAGCATGGAGTTGCGGTCGTCAGTCAACGCCTCGATCGGCGTACCGCAGGTCCAGCCGTCGTCGGACCGTGACAGCACGGCGTCCGCACCGTCACGGATACCCACCTCGTCGAGGATCGGCGCCAGCAGCACTCCTGACCACCAGGCGTTGGAGATGAGGTTGCCGCCCACCTCGTTGGAGACGCAGCACAACGTCAGCCACGCCTCGGTCAGCCCTCTGCCGATCAGGTCCTGATAGCTCAGCGTGAGTTCCCGGTCGACCATGCCGTGGATCCGCAACGACCAGTTCGGTGGCAGGATCTGTGGCACCGACAGCGCCGTGTCGATCCGGTAGAAGTCGTCCTGGGGAGTGACCCAGCCGGTGATCCCGTCCACACGAAGCTGGGTTCCCGACGGGGCACTGCGTCTGGTCACGTTGAGCTTCAGATGACGGCGTGCAGCGTCAACAGCCGCCCGACCGTGAGCAAGCACCCTTCCCGTCGCCCCGACGACCAGCGCGCCCATCCCGACCAGGCCCACCGTGCGCAAGAACTCGCGTCGCGAGCGGCCGGAGGGAGTCGGAGCCACGGCGGATGGGTGGCCGTCGGGGTCCCGGGCGGCGGCCTTTCGCGCCGTGGGAAGCATCATCATCAGCACGCCCACCGCCACGCCGACCCCGAGCACGGCGGGGATGTAGGTCGCCTGCGACGACGTCAACCGGTCGTGGACCGCAAGCAGCAGCACAACGCCCATCGCTGAGAAGGCCGTGATCGCAGCGCCCGTCGACCGCAGCGAGAGGATTCCGACCGCCCCGGAGGCAACAGCCAGGCCGAACAGGACCACGCCGACAAGCAGAGGCTTGTCGTTGCGTCCCACGATCGAGATGACGAACTCGATCACCGCTCCTGGTGTGAGCTGGATGACGCTCTCGGCCACGGCGACCACCGGTGAGACGCGCTGATGCAGGTACCCACTCGCCAGCTCACTCACGGCCAGCCCAGAACCGGCCGACACCAGGCCCAGGAGAGCACCTGGAAGGCGAGCCGTCGACATGCTTCGATGGTGCCTCACGGATGCCGACTACAAGTGCCGATCCGCCTGGATCGAGCAGATGTCACGCTTTCGTCATACCTGCTGCGAGGATGAAACCGTGCCCACGTCACCCGCGATCCGAGTCGGTCTGGGGGTCGACGTCCACCCCCTCAGTTCCGACCGACCCCTGTGGGTCGCCGGTCTCCTGTGGCCGGACGCGCCGTTCGGTCTGGTCGGGCACTCCGACGGTGACGTCGTGGCCCATGCCGTCTGCGACGCGCTGCTGTCGGCGGCCGGGCTCGGCGACCTCGGCAGTCAGTACGGCACCGCTGACGCGGAGTGGGGCGGGGCGAGCGGAGTCGCGTTCCTCACCGAGACGACTCGGCGCCTGACCGCCTCCGGCGCCCACGTTGGCAACGTGGCAGTCCAGCTGATCGGAAATCTTCCTCCGGTCGCGTCACGCCGAGCCGAGGCAGAGCAGGTGCTCAGCCTCGCCCGCGGCGCAAGGGTGAATCTCTCGGCGACCACCACCGACAGACTCGGCCTGACCGGGCGGGGGGAGGGGATCGCCGCCGTCGCGACCGCACTCGTGTCCGTCACCGATAGATGACCAGCGAACCTGGCCACCCTTCGTCGACAGGAGCTGTGCGCGCCGCGCTCATCCTGCTCGCGGCCGGCTCCGGGACCCGCTTCGGTCACCCAACCAACAAGGTCTTCGCCGCCTTGGCGGACAGACCCGTCGTGGCCTGGTCGCTCGATAGTGCGCAACAGGTTCCGGCGATCAGCCGGACCCTGCTCGTGATCTCTGAGGTCGACCGGCTGGTGGCGGAACGCTGCGTCGGGCTGCTCAGACGGACCTCCGGGCCGGGTGCCGAGATCGTGACGGGCGGCGCAACCCGCCACGAGTCGGAGTGGCTGGCCCTGCAGCATCTGGCCGACGGCATCGCCGCCGGAGACCTCGACGTGGTGGTGGTGCACGATGCGGCGCGCCCGCTTGCGCCTCCGGCGTTGTTCGAGTCGGTGATCGCCGCGGCAGTCCGATGGGGAGGAGCTGTGCCCTGTCGTCTGCAGCGGGCAGCGATCTCGGTCAATGGCCCGATGGTTGCTCTCGGCGAGCTGGTCGCGGTGCAGACGCCGCAGGCCTTTTGTGCCGCACCCTTGCTGGCCGCCTACACCTCGGCGCAGCGCTCGGGCTTCGTCGGCACAGACACGTCGAGCTGCGTGGAGCACTTCGGCCGCCTGCGGGTGCGGTGCGTCCCCGGGACAGCTCAGAACCTCAAGATCACCTATGTCGAAGACCTCCAGCTGGCCAGCCGCCTGCTGCAGCAAGGTCGCGACGCCGACCAGAGGTCGGCTACCTAGATCGACCGTGTCGGCTGCAGCCGCTCCTCCTGCCGCTGCCTACAACGCGATGAGGGACAGCTCGACCTTGTCGTTCACTCGTCTGGAGTCCGCAGGAGCCGTCACCAGCTCGAGGTCGTGGTTGCGATGCGCGAGGTTGGTGACAAGCAGAGCGAGATCCTGTAGCGAGGCGGCGAGATCGTCCACCTCGGCGACCTCTTCGCCCCTCGCCACGATCGGGGTGGTCACCAGACGCACGGCGCCACGATGCACGGTCTCTCTCACGAAGTACTCGTGCACCGACTTCACCGTGTCGACTGCAGGAAGCACGCCGGCGACGGGGTACGCGGCCGCGGCCGAGCCGCTGAGCCGGCGCAGGAAGTCGTCCGGAACGAACGGGCACAACGGTTCGTGCACCACCACACGCTCGTACTTCCTCAACGTCTCCCTCAGGCCGATCACGTCAGCCGGAAGCTCCAGCCGGTTGACCCTGTCGCTCTCGACGACCACCGACGGCACCACGTCCGGGCGCTGAGACGGGTCCAGGACGATGATCACCGCATCCACGGCAGCGTCGAGCTTGCGTACAGCAAGTTCGACGAGCGACTCGCCGTTGACGCGTTCCTGCAAAAGGCGGCCTCTGCCGATCAGCGGAAGGAGACCAAGAGTGTGCGTCATACGAGCCGTGGATCAGGAAGCGAGAACCTCGTCGAGGATGGTTTCGGCCTTGTCCTCGTTGGTGTGCTCAGCGAGGGCAAGCTCAGAGACCAGGATCTGACGGGCCTTGGCCAGCATGCGCTTCTCGCCTGCGGACAAGCCTCGTTCACGCTCGCGGCGCCAGAGGTCACGCACGACCTCGGCCACCTTCATGACGTCACCGGAGTGAAGCTTCTCGAGGTTCGCCTTGTAGCGGCGCGACCAGTTCGTGGGTTCTTCGGTGTGCTCGGCGCGCAGTACGTCGAAGACCCGCTCGAGCCCCGCGGCGTCGACGACATCACGAACCCCCACCAGATCGAGGTTGCATGCTGGGATCCGGACGACCAAATCATTTTGCGCCACGATGCGGAGAACCAGGTAGAGCTTGTCTTCGCCCTTGATCTGACGGGTCTCGATGTCTTCGATGACAGCAGCCCCGTGGTTAGGATAAACGACCGTTTCGCCGACCGTAAAAGTCATGTGTCAGTTGCCCCTTTCCAGGACCATGAGGATACCACGCGATGAGGACCGCAGTTGAGCGTTCTGCCTGGTCAGAGCCATAATCGGGGCTTGACAAACGGTTCGGTTCATGCCTTGCAGCCATGCGAGGACGAGCCGACGGCACCCCCTGAGGCATCTTTCGCTAGGCTGGGCGCGCCTTCACCGGAGGCCTTGTTCAGGTGGGTCCATCGAAGGAGGACGACAAGATCGTGGGTTTCTCTGCACGCGTCGCCACGCGGCCGCGTCCGAGGTTCCTGCGCAGAGGACTCGTCGCCGTCACCGCCGTGCTCGCCCTGCCAATCCTGAGCGCCTGTGCTGCCGGTAGCAGCGCCCAGACCAACCTCCCCTACCAGCCCGCCGAAGGCGTCAACAACCGCCAGGGCGACATCTACGCGCTCAACACCTTGATCGTCACCAACGACGACGGGAGCGGAACCCTCGTCGCCTCACTGGTCAACAACGCCGACATTGCCGACACCCTCAAGTCGGTCGAGGTGACCGACTCCGATGCGCAGCCGATGAAGGTCGCCATGGCGGCGGGCGGCATCCAGCTGCCGGCTGGCGGCGCGGTCCAGCTGGCCGATGACGGCTCGGTGCGCGTCAGCAGTGACAAGCTCCTGGCCGGGGGGCTCGTGTCGCTGACCTTTTCCTTCGACAACGCAGCCGATGTCGCACTCGATGTGCCCGTCGTGGATGTCGGCACCGTCTACACCGACGTGCCTCTCGGCCCGTCCTCCAGCGCCCCCCTCGAAACGAGCTCATCCGGCTGAGCCAACCGAGGACCTAGGCGGTCGGCGCGGCGTCGTACTTGTAGCCCAGACCTCGCACGGTGAGCAGGTGCACCGGGGTGGCCGGATCCTGCTCGATCTTGGCCCGCAGCCGTTTCACGTGCACGTCGAGGGTCTTGGTGTCACCGACGTAGTCGGCTCCCCAGACGCGGTCGATGAGCTGACCCCGGGTAAGCACCCGTCCGGTGTTGCGGAGGAGCAGCTCGAGCAGCTCGAAATCCTTCAACGGCAGGCGAACCGGCATGCCGTCAACGCTGACAGTGTGCCGCTCGACGTCCATCCGGACGCCTCCCACCTCGAGCGTGGCCGGCACGAGGTCGGGCTCTACGCCCCGCCTCAGCACTGCCCGGATACGGGCAACAAGCTCGCGGGGGCTGTAGGGCTTGGTGACGTAGTCGTCCGCCCCCAACTCGAGCCCGACCACCTTGTCGACCTCGGCGTCCTTCGCTGTCACCATGATGACCGGCACGCTGGAGATCTGACGCAGCTGGCGGCACACCTCAGTGCCGGGCAGGCCCGGAAGCATCAGGTCGAGCAGCACGATGTCAGCCCCTACGCGCCTGAACTCGTCCAGAGCAGCCGGCCCCGACTCCGCCAGCGCCACCTCGAACCCCTCTTTGCGCAGCATGTAGGCCAGCGGGTCGCTATAGCTCTCCTCGTCCTCGACGACCAGGACGCGTGTCATCGACTTTCCTGTCCCGAGGGCGACGTCGCCAGCGCCGGGAGCGCGCCGACGTCCGGCTCTAGCGCCGCCGCCGACGGCTCACCGTCATACGCCGGCACCGCCAGTGTGAAGGTGGAGCCTTGTCCCTCGACGCTCCAGACGCGAACCTCGCCACCGTGCGTGGCCGCGACGTGCTTGACGATCGAGAGCCCGAGCCCAGTACCCCCGGTCGCCCGGGCACGAGCCGGGTCCACGCGGTAGAAGCGTTCGAAGATCCGGTCGAGGTCCGACGCGGGTATGCCGACACCGCGATCGGTCACCGCGATCTCCACGAGGTCACCGTTGCGGCGGGCTGACACCGTCACCCGGGTGCCCGCAGGGCTGTAGCCCACGGCGTTCTCGACCAGGTTGCCGAGCGCCACCACGAGCTGGTCGACGTCGCCCACGACGCTCAGATCTGAGTCGCCCGCGAAGGACACGTCGACGCCCTGGCCCGCCGCATCTACGCCGATCCTGTCGATGGCTCCCTCGGTCAGGACCGAGACGGCGACGGGAGCTGCGTGCTCCAGCGGGTCGTCGCCCTGTAGCCTCGAAAGTTCGATGATCTGCTGGACGAGACGAGTCAACCGCTCGCTCTCCGTCTGCATCCGCGAGGCGAACCGTCGCACCGCAGTCGGGTCCTCGGCAGCCTCTGACACTGCTTCGGCAAGCAGGTTCAGAGCCCCGACAGGTGTCTTCAGCTCATGGCTCACGTTCGCCACGAAGTCGCGGCGGATGGTGTCGGCACGACGCTCACTCGTGTGGTCCTCGACAAGGACAAGAACGAGCTGGCTGGACAGCGGGGCCACCCGGGCGGACACATAACGCGGCTGGGCGCGTACCACCTCGAGCACGAGCTCCTCCTCGCGGATCTGACCGTCGCGACGAACGTCTCGAACCCATTCGAGGAGCTCCGGCACTGCCACCCGGCGGCCGTTGACGAGACCCATCATCCGAGCCGGAGCGCTCGCCTGGAGGATCTGGTCCTCCGGTCCGACGACGAACGTGGACGAACGCAGGACCGACAACACGTTGGCGACGCCCGGGGGGAGCTGGGGCTGTGGGGACTCGGGGATCCGCTGCTGTTCGCGCTCGCTGAACCGCCACGCCAGCACCGACGAGCCACCCAGCACTGCGCCGACAACACCACCGATCACCGTGGCCGTCGACGGGTCCATGTGTCTGATGGTACGCGTGGCCTCGACGGCGCATCGTCTCAAACAACCCTGCACCTCTCGCGGATTCGGCGACTGTTCACGCTGCGTTCACTCGGGTCCCCCTGCCATTCACCGGGGGTGTCTACGGTTGGGTCATGCGCGATCAGTATCAGCAACAGCTCGAACGGGTCCTCGATGACCTCGTGGAGATGACCGGCGGGGTGCGAGCCGCTCTCGACCAGGCGACGTACGCCCTGCTCACTGCCGATGCCTCGGCCGCCGAGGCGGTGATCACCGGCGACCTTGCCATCGACGACGCGCGTGAGCAGATCGAGGATGAGAGCTTCGACATCCTCGCCCGTCAGGCGCCCGTCGCGGGTGACCTCCGGATGCTGGTGGCGTCCCTGCGGATGGTTGCCGACCTGGAGCGGATGGGCGACCTGTCCGTCCACGTCGCGAAGGTCGCGCGGCTCCGTTTCCCGATCAGCGCGGTGCCGGACCTCATGGTGCCGACAATCAAACAGATGGCCGCCACCGCCGACGAGATGATCGCCTCGGCCGCTGAGATCGTGGCGACGCGCGACCTCGACGCCGCCCGTGAGCTCGAGGCCGCGGACGACACGATGGACCTGCTGCGGCAGTCGATGTTCCGCATCCTGCTTGCCGAGGACTGGTCGGCTGGTGTCGAGCCGGCTGTGGACATGGCGCTGATCGGGCGGTACTACGAGCGCATCGGCGACCACGCCGTCTCGATGGCGCGACGCATCGTCTTCCTCGTGACCGGACAACATCCAGCGGGGGTATGACGCGGCACTACAGTGCACCAGTGAGCGAAGCCCCCTACCGCCTGGTCCTGCTCCGGCACGGCGAGAGCACCTGGAACGCCAGGAACCTGTTCACCGGTTGGGTCGACGTGGCGCTGACGGACAAGGGCCGCGACGAGGCTGAGCGCGCCGGCGCGTTGATGGTCGAAGCGGGAGTGCTTCCCGAGGTCCTGCACACGTCGGTGCTGCGGCGCGCGATCCAGACCGCGCAGCTCGGCCTGGACCCGATCGACCGGCACTGGCTGCCGGTGCGTCGGTCGTGGCGTCTCAACGAGCGTCACTACGGCGCACTGCAGGGAAAGGACAAGAAGGCCACCCTGGAGGAGTACGGCGACGAGCAGTTCATGCTGTGGCGGCGCTCGTACGACACCCCGCCACCGGCGATCGCCGACGACGACGAGTTCAGCCAAGCGCGTGATGTTCGCTATGCCGCACTGCCCGACGAGCTGGTGCCTCGCACCGAGTGCCTGGCCGACGTGGTCGACCGGATGCTGCCCTACTGGTACGACGTCGTCGTCCCCGATCTGCTGACCGGGGCAACCGTGCTGGTGGTCGCTCACGGCAACTCACTGCGGGCGTTGGTGAAGCACCTCGACGGCATGTCCCGCGCAGCAGTTGTCGGGCTCAACATCCCGACCGGCATACCGCTGCTCTATGAGCTCGACGCCGGTATGCGAGCGCTCACTGCTGGCGGGCAGTACTTGGACCCTGATGCCGCGGCCGCAGCCATCGACGCCGTCAAGAACCAGGGCCGCTGAGCCAACACCGGTTGCAGTCCGAGCAGCGCCCAGTCGTCATTGCAGACCAGGACGCAGTGCCCAGGCCGTGTTGTGAGCGTGTCCTCCAAGCCGGCAAAGCCTTCATAGGGGTTCAGGGTGTCTTCACCGAAGTCGACGTCACGGTCGTCGTCAGTGCCACCCACGCCGTCAGGCCCGACTCCGAACATTCTCGAGAAGTTGCTCGCCTGATCCATCAGGTTGGCCCGCGGGTTGAATTGGTCGACGTGCCAGCTGCCCATGAAGTGGCCGGCCTCGTGTGAGATCACGTTCCCCAGCGCCCGCCCGATGAAGTTGACCTTCTGGCTCTTCGACGTGATGTAGGAGTTGAGCGACGCATCCGCGAAGTGCGTGTCCGTGGCTCCGCTCAGGAGGTCCAGGAGCACCAGGGCGCTGTCCTCGTGCTCGAAGTTGCCCGGGTCGATCGACTGCGAGATGCCGATGGTGAACAACCCGGACTCACCGATCGTGCCTCCCACGATGACCCGGGACACGTTGGGCTGCCCCCAGACGTCGGGGTTGTCGCGACTGTTCAGCACCTGGACCCGTACGTCGTCGTTGAGGCCGCGGGCGACGAGATCGTCACGCACGTTCTCCTCAACGGTGGCCACGATCGTGTCGATGAGCTGGTTCTCCAGGCGGTTCGGCAGGTGCTATCGCCCGAGGAAGCTGCTCAGCGGTGACAGCTGCGTCACACCCCAACCGCCCCAAACGGCCGTGTTGACCCGCTCCCCGTTGAAGTCGAGGAAGATCTTCTGCGTGGCGCCGGCAGGCTGTGACTCCGCCCCGGGGCGGTAGAGCTCCAGGAGTGCGTCATATGCTCCGCTTCCTGCGCGCGTGGACACGGAGTACCAGCCTGGTTCCTCCGCGACATAGCTCACCGTGGCGCGCCCGCCTCCCGGGAGAGGTGAGTCCATCGGATAGATGCCGGAGGCGTCCTGGTGCGAACCGAACACCTCGGTGCCGACGTTGGGACTGCTGCTTCAGCCACCGGTGCCAATATCTCCACCGGATGTCGCCCGGCCGCGGCACCATCGCCAGGTAGGGGTTCGCGGAGGAGACCTCCGTATGCCGGTAGAGCACCTTGGGCGCCGCCCCGACAGGAAGCTGCGGGCTATCCAGCGCACGCAGCCAGGGGGTCGCGCCTCCTCGTCCGAAGTGAGCGCCACTGTTCGCCGAGGTGGTACCGACGTGTTGACCGGCGGGCGGCCGGCCGGCAGTGCTCGCGGTGCTCACGCTGGTCAGTGCCCCGGCCAGCACAAGAGCTGCCGATGCCCCTACCGCCACTACTGCCGCCGTTGTCTCATGCGTCGTCCCCCCGGAAGCGAGCTCTGGCACCAGACCGGTGTCAGCCTTTCAAGCCCACAGCGTAGGGCTGACAACCCGTTTGCGACAGCCCCTGTATGCCGAATGCCGTCAACTGGCGAGACCGACCCTTACTCGGCCGGAGCCCCAGCCTCCAGTGCTGAGCCACCCGGCTCCAGCCAGCCACGGAAGGCGTCGAGGTTGCGCGTGGACTCTCCCCTCTCGGTGCGCCACTGCCACTCTTTGCGGATGGACGAGGCGAAGCCCAGCTCGAGGATGGTGTTGAACGACTCGTCGGCGCACGTCAGCACCACGCCGAGAAGGCTGTCGACCGCTTCGAGGGTCACGGCCGCCAACGGCAGCCGCCCTTCGACGTAGATGTCGCCGTTGGCATCCACGGCAAAGGCCACGCCTGACAGGCGCAGGTTACGGCTGAGGAGCCACCGGTAGACGCCCTCGTGGTTCTCGTCTGGGTTGCGGCAGACGAAGGCGTGCACCGCCAGCGAGTGGTCGCCCACGACGAGCTGGCAGGGAGTTGACAGCTTCCGCTCACCCGGCAGATCGAGGATGAACGTTGCCGGTCGCACCTCGGTGAAGACCAGGGCCGCCTCGCTCAGCGCCTCACGAACCACGTCGGCGGCTCGCCGAAAAAGGTCGCCGGTCATCGGGCCAGGGTCAAGGTGTCCGCGCGCAGCAGACTAGCCGCGTCGTGATAGGCGTCCAGGGTATGTCGGGC